>JBDRDJ010000032.1:0-8398 GCA_043820815.1 Candidatus Omnitrophota bacterium | reverse complement strand
CCTGCTGGAAATTAAAGCTGACAGCCCGCAGTCAAAAAATAATTGTTCGCCTATCCTGGCGCGTTTCCCCGGCTTGGCCAAAGCTTCCCACAGGCCCGGCTCCAATTCTTTTGTGAGCAGAATCTCAACCTTAGCCCCGGTTTCTCTTCTTCCTGCAAGCCGTGCATTAAAAACCTTCGTATCATTTATAACAAGAACGTCTTCTCTGTCAATAAAGCCTGTAATGTTTTTAAAAATCCCCTCTTCTATGGAACAGCTCTTACGGTTAAGCACAAGCAGGCGGCATTCATCCCGCGGCTCAAAAGGCTCCTGCGCGACAAGCGCCTGAGGAATATCGTAATTAAAATTGCTCAAATTATAAACGTCTATTTCCATGGGCGGGCATTATACCACATAGAAGTAAATTGTTATAGTATCAAGATGTTTGACATCTTGAGCAAAATATGTTATTAGTTATTTCTATGGGTACTATGGAAAACGAAACTGAAAGGCTAAAAGAAGAGTTGGAAAAGGCTAAATCTCAGCTCTATATTTTCTACGAACTTACAAAGGCAATGCGGACAACTTTGCGCCTTGATGAGATAGCCTATATTATACTCACCGGGCTCACTGCCCACCACGGACTGGGATTTAACAGGGCTATGCTGTTTCTGGTTAACGAAGCTAAAAACACAATAGAGGGATTTATGGCTATCGGCCCGATGTACGCAGAAGAAGCCAAGGTAATCTGGAAACATATTGAAGAAGAAAAACAAGACTTATATGACCTTATCAAGAATTATCACCGCCTGAAAGAAGACAGCCAGAAACCCCGGTTAATGAAGTATATACAATCATTAAGTTTTGCCTTATCCGAAGAAAGCGGCCTTATTCATAAGGCTCTTTACGAGAAAGGCCCCTTACACATAAAAGAAGAAAAAGATAATACATACCAGGCAGACCAGCTCATTCAACGGCTTTCGCTGAAAAATTTTCTCATGTGTTCGCTGTGGCTCAAGAATCAGCCTAAAGGATTAATAATAGTGGATAACTATATTACAAAAAAAACCATAACAGAAGAAGATATAAAGATATTCAACATGTTCGTCGAGCAGGCCCAGGGAGCAATAGAAAACTCCCAGGTTTTCGAAGATGCTCTTGTGCGCGCTCACACTGATTCTCTTACATCTTTGTGGAATTACGGCTATATGCAATACAGGCTTGACGAAGAACTTCTAAAAGCCAAAAGGAACAACCATCCTCTTTCTTTTATGATGATTGACATTGATGATTTTAAAAACTTTAACGACGCCCTCGGCCATTTAGAAGGTGACAGGGCGCTTAAAGCAATAAGTGATATATTAAAAGGGAACTGCCGCAAGGATGATATATTATGCCGTTACGGAGGCGAAGAATTCTCACTTATTCTTCCGCGAACGGCAATTGAAGAATCTATTGTTTTTGCAGAACGAATGCGTAATTCTATATGTGAAAAAAAGATATTCAATCATTTCTTCACTGTAAGCATTGGCGTATCGGCTTTCCCTGAGAAAGCTAAAGATAAAGAAACATTGATGAAAAATGCCGACCAAGCCCTCTACCTTGCCAAAAGAACCGGAAAGAACCGCGCCGTTTCCACCTAAACCAAACCTCCGGCATCAGGCAACAAACTTCAGGCATATTCGGTCTTCGGTATGTGGTAATTCGTGATCAGGCGGGGGAAGCTTCCTGCTCGGCAAATTTAACTGAGACAAGCTTTGAGATGCCTTTTTCCTGCATTGTCACTCCGTAGAGCACATCGGCGTTACTCATCGTTCTTTTATTGTGGGTTATTACAATAAATTGAGAAAATGCTGCAAATTCCTTAAGTATATAGTTGAACCTGTCTACATTTGCCTCATCTAAGGGAGCATCTATTTCATCAAGAACGCATAGCGGTGAAGGCTTAACTCTAAAAATAGCAAAGATAAGCGATATTGCCGTTAGAGCCTTTTCTCCTCCGGAAAGCAAAGAAACATTCTGAAGTTTTTTACCCGGGGGCTGGACTTCAATCTCAACGCCTGAATCAAGGACATTATCGGGATCTAAGAGGATAAGCTGGGCTCTTCCTCCGTTAAAAAGAAATTTAAAATTCTTTTTAAACTCTTCCTGTATTTTTACGAAAGTTTCCATAAAAAGATCGCGACAGGTGTGGTTTATCTTCATGATTGCCTTCTTTAAATCATTCTTGGAAGTTATCAGGTCGTTTTTCTGGCCTTCAAGGAATTCTTCCCGCTTTCTCAACTCATCAAACTCTTCAATAGCAACAAGATTAACCTCACCCAGCGACTGCTTACTCTTTAAAAGCTTTTCCTTCTCTTCAAAAAGAACGTCTTTACTCTCCTCAATATTTTCATGACTGGTATCTAAAATTTCAACCTGGTAAACCTGCCGCATATAATCGTATATCTTGTCCTTTTCATAATCCAGGCTTTGGGTGTCTAACTTTTTATTATATACTGATTTCTTAATCTCCTGGGATTCGGCCTCAAGATTCTGAGATAATTTCTTTTTTTCATCAAGTTCTTTAAGAAGGTCTGCCTCCTGCTTTAGATCGTGTGTTTTCTGGGCAGTAAGACTTTCAATGGAGCGGCCATCTTCGTCAATCTTGGCCTCTAATTTCTCAATATAATCATTAGATGCTCTTATCTTCTGTTCATTACTGGCAAACTCTTGCGATAATTCTTCTAAGCTTTTAATTATATTATTTTTCTCCTCGGTAATGAGCATCGTCCTTGATTTAAGGGACTCCATCTCTTTTTGTATTGAATCTTTTTCTGCTTCCTTGCGGGCGATTTCAACATCTATCTCCTGAAGGCGCTGTGAACACCTTGAAACAGTTTCGTGAAGGCTGCTCAACTGCTGCTGATGATTCTGAAACTGCTGCTCGTAATGTTCTAATTTTTGCTTTTGCTGGCTCTGCTGATTATCTAAATCATGAAGGCTGTTTTCTGCTGACTGTAATTCACGATCGAGCAGCCCAAATTCATCACAAAGCCGGCTTTGATCTCTTATGAGGCCCTCCTGCTCTTTAAGCACACCCTGGAATTTGCTCTCCTCTCCTTTCAATTCTTCGGATGTTTTCTCAACCTGGCTTACAAGCAAATCAAATTCGCCGCAGATTGTCTGGAGCCTTGAATTTAAAGTTTTAATTTCATTATCTAATAATTCGATTTTATCTTTGAGTTGGCCCTCATCAAGAGAGATTATCTTGGCAGAAACATCAGCTTTGTAAACATCACCGTCTTTTTGAAAACTGATATTCTTCAAAGAAACAACGAGCTTATTTATGTTCTTCGGCTCCTGGTGAAAAATTATTGTAACATTTTCTCTTACCGGGAAATTATCATACTTTATATGTAAATCCTTTAAGAAATCATACGATGACCTAAACCCAATAATCTCTTTTTCCTTATCAACTATAGAGCCTTTTATCTCTTCTTTGCAGGCGGTAATCTCCTTTTCTTTTTTACCAAGGATATTTTTTTTATCGCGCAGGGAATCGAGGTATTCTTTAGAACTTCCCAGCTCAACATTTGCCTTCTTTAAAGTTTCCTCTTTTTCCTTAATTAACTCCTCAAGCTTAACTCTATCGAGTAAAAGGCGCTGCCTGCGTTTTGCCAGAGTCCCTGCATGAGCCTGTATTTCAATGAGAGAATTATGCATCTGCGTCTTTGCATTTTCACACTCAAAAACCTCTGCCTTTTTTTGCTTGATGCCCCTGCTGGCTGCCTCAATCTCATTAGCCAAATCAATGTTTTCCTGGCGCAGCGATAACTCCTGCTCACCTTGTTGGCTAAGCTCTAATTCAATAGCTTCAAGCTTTAGCTTCTCCTCTTTTCCTCTCTCCTCCTGGATGTTTAGCCGTTTTTTATGATTATCCTGTGCCTGAATAATCGCGGTATTTCGCTCTTTGAGTTCGGCTATTCTGGTATTACACATTGTTGTATGGTTATAGCTATTCTCTACCTGAGCCCTCAGAGAAACAATATTTGCCATTCTTTGCTCTATAAGCTTTCTTAAATCCCTTAAGCGGGCATCCAGATTATCCTGCTCAAGCCCGGCTGCCTTTAAAGCACTGTCCTCCTCTTCTTCTTTAGCCTTAAGGTTTGCAAGTTCATCAAGCAATAGCTTGGAACGGTTCTCTAAATCTGCTAGGCTATATGCTGAAATTCGTTTCTCAACTTCAAGCAGCCGTTCCTGAATTTCCTTATATTTGCGCGCTTTATCAACCTGCCTTTGCAAATATCTGGCCTGCCGCCTTACTTCATGAAGAATATCTTCGAGGCGAAGCAGGTTTTCCTCTGTTTCCTTCATCCGCCTTAAAGCCTCCCTCTTTCGTTCTTTAAATTTAATTATGCCGCTTGCCTCATCAAAGATAAGCCTTTTATCTTCCGGTTTATAACTTAAAAACATCTCTATTTTACCCTGTTCTATAAAGGAATACGTAGCCTCTCCTACACCGGTACCCATGAAGAGATCCGCTACGTCTTTAAGCCTGACGATATTCTTATTAATGAAATACTGGCTTTCTCCGGAACGGTAAAGGCGCCTGGTTATAGCGACTTCTTTGAAATCAATAGGCAGGTAATTGTCTTCGTTGCAAAATGTTAAAATTACTTCGGTATAATTTAACGGCGGGTGGTGCTCTGTCCCGTTAAAAATGACATCCTCCATCTTGGTGCCGCGTAAAGACTTAGGGCTTTGCTCGCCTAGCGACCACTTTATGGCATCGAAAACATTGGACTTTCCGCACCCATTCGGGCCCACAACAACGGTAATCCCCTGTTCAAATTTAAGAATTGTTTTATCGGGGAAGGATTTAAATCCGAAGATTTCTAATTCTTTTAAATACATGCTGCCGCTGATTAAAAAGGTTAAATATAAATTACAAAGATTTTAAATATAATATCATAATAAAGCGCTCAGCGCAAGATGGACAAACCCGGACATTACTGTTCAGATGTCAGAAGTCAGAAATCAGAGGACAAAATCGTATCACGTATCATGTAGCAGGTAACACGTCCTTTGATAAATGTTTAATGACAAATTGTCATGTATTATCCCCATTTGTCATTGTGATTTTGTCATTTGTCATTCTTGTTTTCGTCATTAGAATTAGACACGGTACATGATGTAGTGTGGGTTCATGCTTCAGGTTTTAACTTTAGAAGATTCTTTAAGCTGTTTGATTAAAAGAGGAATAATTCTGAAGAGGTCGCCGACTATACCGTAATCAGCAACCTTAAAGATAGGGCTATCTGGGTCTTTATTAATAGCTATGATTGTCTTTGAAGACTGCATACCAACTAAATGCTGAATTTGGCCGGATATGCCGCAGGCTATATAAATCTTAGGGCACACGGTTGTTCCGGTTTGGCCTACCTGATGAGAATAAGGAATCCAGCCGCTGTCAACTGCAGCACGCGACGAGCCCACTGCCGCGCCCAGGCACCCGGCTAACTCCTCTATCAAAGAAAAACCTTTTGCATCGCCTAAGCCTCTTCCGCCTGATACGATTATGTCGGCTTCGGAAAGGTTAACAGTTAAAATTGCCTCTTTAACAAAATCGAGAAACTTAATCCTCTTATCCTGCCAGAGAGAATTAAAATTCTCCTTTATAACCTCACCCTTTCTTGTTTTGTCAATTTCAGCCTCAGGCATAACCTTATGCCGAACAGTCGCCATCTGGGGGCGGAAATCAGGAGATATGATCTGGGCCATAATATTTCCTCCGAATGCAGGGCGGGTCTGGATGAGAATCTTCTTTTTAGGGTCAATATCAAGGCCGGTGCAATCAGCGGTAAGGCCGGCGTAAAGGTTAACCGCTATCCTTGAGACAAGGCTTCTGCCGGTAGTTGTTGCGCCGGCGAGTATGACTTCCGGCTTGTATTTTTCAACTAAGCTGACAATACCTTTTGTGTAATTTTCGGCAATGTAATGCTTAAGGACGGGAGAATCCATAACATACACCTTATCTGCTCCCCTTAATATCAAGTCATTTGCTTTCTTATCTATTTGATGCCCGAGCAGTATTGCTGCGGTATGAGTCTTTAAATCGCCTGCCAGCTGCCTTGCTTTGTTAAGAAGTTCATAGGCAATCGACGAAATTTCACCATCATGGGTTTCGGCAAAAACCCACACCCCTTTATATGCGGAAATATCGCCTCTGGCAGCTGCTTGGCGCATAATCTGTATGGCGTTAAATTTACAACTGCTTACACATACCCCGCAAAGCGTACATTTATCAAGGTCAATTACGGCTTTCTTGTTGGCCATGGTAATTGCCTGGGTAGGGCATACCGGTACGCATATTCCGCATCCAACACATTTTTTGCTTATTACTCGAATGTTATCCATGGTATTGTATCGGGCCGGCGCAAGGCCGGCCCCTACTTATAATATATCTGTAATTTCGGCAACCAACTGGGCCACGATTTCCTCAGGCTCACCTTCGAATATTTTTCCGCCTTGCTTTTGCGCAGGGGTGAATATTTTTATAACTTGCGTAGGAGAGCCTTTAAGGCCGATAAGTTTTTCCTCTATATTAAGTTCCTTATTAGACCACTGTTCGATAATTGCGCTTCTTGCCTTCATTTTTCCTCTTAAGGAAGGAAGACGCGGCTCATTTATCTCTTTAACCACGGTTATGACTGCCGGTATACTTAATTCAAGAAGTTCATAACCTTCTTCAAGGAGCCTCTCAACAACCATCATATTAGGAGATGTATCAAGATGAACTGTATCTATTTTACGCACATATGTGGCCTGGGGTAAATCCAGGTGCGCTGCTATGCCCGGGCCGACCTGGGCGGTATCTCCGTCGGATGCCTGTTTGCCGCAGATAATAAGGTCTACTCCCTTGCCTTCAAATTTATCCTGGCCTATCTTTTCTATGGCTCGGGCGAGAATAAGGCTGGTTGCCCATGTATCAGAACCGGCAAAGGCTCTATCGCACAGGTGTATTGCGCTATCAATCCCTAAAGAAAGGGCTTCGCGCAAAGCATCCTGGGCCTGAGGCGGGCCCATAGAAAGCGCAGTTACTGCACCTCCTAAACGTTCTTTGAGCCGTAACGATTCTTCTAATGCATACATGTCAAAAGGGTTTATAATCGAGGCAACTCCCTCTCTTATGAGCGTATTTGTTTCGGGGTTAATCTTAACCTCAACCGTATCGGGAACCTGTTTTATACAGACTACTATGTCCATAATCAATTTTTTTTACGGGCAGGGGCAAGCCTTACCCCTGCGATATTTTTTAATATCTGAAAATAAAGATTACTACATAATCAAAAAAAGTCAAATATTTTTCCATTTGCATTAGAACATTTTTAACTATGCGCGATTCTATGGAGTAATTCTGAAATGAATGTTTGATATCTTACCCCAAAGCGTTGTGCTTTTTTCCTGAGAAGCTTTAAATCTTCCCCGTTCATTCTAATATTGAGCACAGAGTCTTTTTTATCAATATCAACATACTCACCCTGTAATAAAGCGTTTTCGATCGCTTTTTCATTCTTGGCCAATTTCATTTTTCTCATATTTTTGTTATAACATAAAAATCAGCCGCGCAACGAGCCCCTGGAAATTAATTTAAGGGCGAGTTGGGTCGGCTGAATTGGTAAGTTATCCGGTTTTTATTTTTAATTGTCCTTCAATATAGCGGTGTATTAATCCAGAAATAAGTGTTTGATATGGTATACCCATTTCCATTGCTTTTTTCTGAATTCCGATTAAATCGTGGTCATAAAGCCTAATTGTGATACGTCTATCTTTCTTAAATGTGTTGTCGGCTGCGGTTTTAATGGCCTCTATCTCTTTTTTAGATGGCGAAGAAAGTTGCATTCTCCCACTCTCAAGAGCATCAAGAATATATTTTTCTTCTTTATCGTATTTCATATTAATCCTCCTGTTTTTCTTTGTACATTTTGGTTGCTTTTCTGCTTGGAATGATTGTTTTTAAAAACGTATAGTCTTTCTCGATAATATGCGGCACTAAATAAACATAACTTTCTACAATAACGAAATATATTTTTTGACCGGGGTAATTTTTTTGGTCTGGATGATCAGCAACTCTCCAAATATCACCTTGTGATAAATGAAAAATTATTTGCTCAAAAGATATATTTCTTTTTTCTTTCAGCCAGTTATTTTTTTCTGGATCCCACTCGTACTTCACGATTTAATTGTACATCATTTGTATGTACATGTCAAGATTTATATTTCTTAATTTTTACGGATAACATCGGCATCAGCGGCCGGAAAGCGCAGCTTTACGGTCCGCTGGATGAAGTTGTTATAAATTAATTAAATTATCAATATCCAGTTGCCAATTAACAGGGTTATTGGATATATATTCCCGTATCGCGTTCAATGACCT
>JBDRDJ010000031.1:0-117272 GCA_043820815.1 Candidatus Omnitrophota bacterium | reverse complement strand
AGGTCATTGAACGCGATACGGGAATATATATCCAATAACCCTGTTAATTGGCAACTGGATATTGATAATTTAATTAATTTATAACAACTTCATCCAGCGGACCGTAAAGCTGCGCTTTCCGGCCGCTGATGCCGATGTTATGCAAAAAATAGAAACAAAATTAATATAAAAATGATATAATAAGTTGATGGCAAAATATAAATTTACCCAATATTTTGAATTCGAAGTTTTGCGAAAACGTCTGTATATTAAAAAAGAATGGTGCATAAAGATTATCGAAAATCCTTTGAAGGTTAAACAACAGTAAGATAATCGTTACCGATTTTGGGGGGAGCTTGAAGAATTAGAAGGAAAAATATTGCGCGTCGTGACGCTGAAAGATAAAATTACTATCCACAATGCTTTTATTGACAGGAGGTTTAAGCCATGAAGCTAAACTATTATACAGAAACAGATTCCTTATATATCGATTTATCATCTAAGATAAGTGCTGAAACGCGAGAGATATCGCCAGGAATAAATCTTGATTATGATCGAGAAGGTGAACTAGTAGGTATCGATATTGATAATTCCAGTAAAAAACTAGATTTAAAAGAATTGTTCCTCAACCATATACCTGCCCAAGTTCATATCCTTGCATAACCCGGCAATGCAGCCGATAATCCTCGCCGCTTCTGCTTCGTCCCTCCGAAGCTTTAGCGAAGGAGGACTTCGCAGGAATGGATCTGCTCGGCTTGCCGCTCATTTTTTTGTGTTATATGAAAATGTTTAAATGTTTCTTTATATTATATTTTTCCATTATATGCTTTTTTACAAGCCTAGGCGTTCAAGCCGAAACCAGTTTATGGCAGGTTGAATCAGGCGCATCGGTAATGTATATAGGAGGGACTTGCCATATTTTACGCCAGTCGGATTATCCTTTGCCCGCTGAATTTGAGAGCGCCTATAAGAAATCAGATATCATAGTTTTTGAAACAGATATAGATAAACTCTCTTCAATTGAGGCCCAGCAGCTGCTATTGGCCAAAGGAATGTATGCTGACGGGACAACGCTGGATATGGTTTTATCTGCCGAGGCTTATAGCGCTTTGGAAAAATACTGCGATAAAAACGGTTTTCCTTTAGCGATATTTAATCAATTCAAGCCGCCCATGGTGATGTTAACATTGCTGGGTTTCGAGCTTCAGAAATTAGGAGTTAATCAAAGCGGTGTTGATGTATATTTTTATGAAAAAGCAAAGGCAGATGGAAAAACAATCAAGGCATTAGAATCAGTCGAAGAACAGATTGAAATGATGACAGGCATGGCAGACGGAAATGAGAATAATTTTATATTTTATACTATTAAGGACCTGGAAAATACCGCTGATGCAATAGATAGTATGATTGATGCCTGGAAAACAGCTAATATCGAAGAATTGAATGAAATTTGCATAATGGAAATGAAGGCAAAATTCCCTAAACTTTATAAGTCGCTGTTTATCGAAAGAAACATAAAGTGGCTCTCAAAAATCAAAAATTATCTTAACACACAGCAAAAAGAATTTTTGTTGGTCGGCGTGGGCCATTTGGTAGGCGAAGACGGAATAATCGAGCAGTTAAAAAATCTTGGGTTTAGGGTTCAAAAGTACAGTTATTGAGGAGAAAATAATAGAGCATAAAATACTTGCATTTTATTTTCGGATTGCTATAATAATTTCCCACAAAATACGCAATAATATATTAAAATAAGGGGGTCAAGATGGCGGTTAAAGTAGGTATAAACGGCTTTGGAAGAATCGGAAGATTAGTTTTGCGTTCAGCGATAGAGCAGAACGCAAAGGATATTGATGTAGTTGCGGTGAATGATTTAACAGATGCTAAGACTCTGGCATATCTTTTAAAATATGATTCAAATTTCGGGATACTTGAAAATGATATAAAAGCAGATTCAGGCTGTATCGTGGTTGACGGGAAAAGAATAAAAGTACTTTTCGAGAGGGACCCTTCTAAGTTACCATGGAAAGAATTAGGGGTTGAAGTAGTAGTTGAATCAACAGGAATATTTCGTGACGCCGAAAAGGCAGGTTTGCATTTAAAAGCAGGGGCAAAGAAAGTAATTATATCAGCTCCGGCAAAAGGCGATATTGCCACATTCGTTCTTGGTGTAAATGAGGAAAAGTACGATCCAGCTATACATGATATTGTTTCGAATGCATCGTGTACGACAAATTGTATCGCTCCGGTTGTCAAAGTAATTAAGGATAAATTCGGAGTCAAGAAAGGGTTGATGACAACAATCCACTCCTACACAAACGACCAGCGAATACTCGATTTCCCGCATAGTGATTTACGCAGGGCGCGTGCGGCGGCACTGTCAATGATTCCTACAACAACAGGTGCCGCTAAGGCAGTAGGACTTGTGATTCCTGAGCTAAAAGGTAAGATGGACGGGCTAGCCATACGGATTCCTACGCCTACGGTTTCGCTTGTCGATGTTGTCATGCAGATAGGAAAAGAGGCATCAAAAGAGGATATAAACGAAGCCTTAAGCGAGGCAGCAGGCGGAAAACTAAAAGGAATTCTGGGTGTAAGCAATGAGCCGCTTGTATCCATAGATTACAAAAAGAATTCACTTTCTTCCATAGTCGACCTTGAGCAGACTTACTGTTTAGGCGATATGGTAAAGGTGCTTTCATGGTACGACAACGAGTGGGGTTATTCATGCAGGGTCATAGACCTTATAAGGTTTATGGCATCTAAGATAAATAAAACCGCTGCTTTCAGCCAGGAGCAATAATATGAATAAGAAATCTATCAAGGACATAGATATTAAAGGTAAACGTGTATTGATGCGTGTTGATTTTAATGTGCCGCTTGACAAAGATGGGAATATCAGCGATGACATGAGAATACGCGCAGCTTTACCTACTATAAAATATGTCCTTGATCAGGGCGCATCTTTAGTATTGATGAGCCATTTAGGAAGGCCAAAGGGAGAAATAAAACCCGAATACAGCCTGCTGCCTGCGGCAAAACGTTTAGAGCAGTTATTAGGCAGTCCGGTTGCAATGCTAAATGACTCAATAGGCCGGCAAGTAAAACAGGCAATTTCCTCTTTAAAACCAGGGCAAGCGGCGATACTTGAGAATGTGAGATTTTACAAACAAGAGACAAAGAATGATCCTGCTTTTGCCAAAGAACTTGCATCTCTGGGGGATGTTTTTGTAAACGACGCTTTTGGAACCTGCCATAGGGCTCATGCTTCAACCGTGGGAGTTTGTGATTACCTTGAATCTGTTTCGGGTTTTCTCGTTGAGAAGGAAATAAAGTATTTTGAGAATATTTTGACCTCTGCCAAAAAACCTTTTGTTTTTCTTTTAGGCGGGGCAAAAGTATCGGATAAAATCCCGGTAATTGAAAATATGATAGATAAGGCCGATACGATTATTATCGGCGGGGCAATGGCATATACTTTTATGAAGGTAAAAGGAATCAACGCCGGGTCATCACGCGTAGAACTTGAATCAATGCAAGTAGTTAAAGGTATACTCTCAAAAGCCGAAGAAAAAGGCGTAAATATAGAGCTTCCCATTGATCATGTTATAACCGATAATATAGAAACAGCATCGAGTGTTAAAACTACCGAAGGCGAAACAATTGAAGAAAAATTCATGGGTGTAGATATCGGGCCCAAATCAATAGAATTATTTTCAAATATTTTAAAGAAGGCAAAAACAATAGTGTGGAACGGCCCGGTGGGTATTTTTGAAAACGATGCTTTTTCCGGCGGGACAAAAGCTTTGGCAGGGGTAATTGCGGCCTCGGGTGCGACAACTGTTATAGGCGGCGGTGATACGGCAGCAGCGGTAAATAAGTTCGGTTTTGCGGATAAGATGTCGCATATTTCAACCGGAGGAGGAGCTTCATTGGAATATCTCGAGGGAAAAGTGCTTCCCGGAATTGCTTCGTTGACTGATAAAGAGTTTTGTGATAGGCTTGGGTGATTATGAGGAAGATAATCATTGCGGGAAACTGGAAGATGTATAAAACAATTGATGAAGCCGTCATGCTCGTTACCGGTTTAAAAAGGCAATTAAGCGATATCCGGGAAGTAGAGATAGTGGTTTGTCCCCCCTATACTGCTTTATCATCTGTCAGCGAACTGCTCATTGACTCAAATATCGCCCTTGGCGCCCAGGATGTGTATTGGCAAAACGACGGTGCGTTTACCGGTGAAGTATCTGCCCAGATGCTTAAAGATGCCGGTGTGGCCTATATAATTGTAGGCCATTCCGAGAGAAGAAAATATTTTCATGAGAGCGATGAAAATGTAAATAAAAAAATCCATGCAGTGCTTTCATCAGGGGTTACGCCGATTTGCTGCATCGGAGAAACGTTAGAAGAACGCGAAAGCAATAAAACCATAGAGGTGATTAAAAGGCAGCTCGAAGGTGCTTTTTCCGGCATTGACGAATCAGGGGCAACAAAAATAGTCCTTGCCTATGAGCCGGTCTGGGCAATAGGAACAGGTAAAACCGCAACTCCCCAGCAGGCTCAAGAGGTGCATGCTTTTATACGCAAGTGGCTTTCGCAAAATTACAACCACCAGATATCTCAAGAGATAACTATTCAATACGGTGGAAGCGTTAAGCCCTCCAATATAAAAGAGTTGATAGAGCAGCAGGATATTGACGGTGCTTTAGTCGGCGGCGCTTCTCTTGAAGTGTCTTCATTCTCAGAGATAGTAAAGAATGCTCTCGCTGTAACCAAAGTTAATTAAAGAAGGTAAAGAATGTATAATACAATGTTAATCGTGCATTTTGTTGTGGTTGTTGGGCTTATCGGAGTTATACTTATCCAGAGAGGAAGAAGCGGAGGCCTTGTTGAAGCTTTAGGCGGAGTGGAATCTATCTTCGGGACAAAGACAAGCGATTTCTTTGTAAAAATGACCGTGGTTCTTGCAGTATGCTTTTTTCTTACTTCAATATCGGTAGCTTATCTATCCAAGAAGAAACACGAGTCACTCATGAAAAAAAATTTTCCCCAGTCTGAAGGAACTCAGTCAAACAGCCCCGTTGCCGAGTAAATAAAGAATTAGTTTAATGTCTAATATATATTTCATTTCTTGTCTTGACACCGCACTAAGTTTATGCTAAATTAAAAAAAATGATAAAAAAACCGCTTATTATATTTTCAATTCTTTTACTAATACCATTTTCAACTTTTGGCAGAGATATTTTAAAGGAGCAGTCTGTTTCTTACCGTGAAGAGGGTTACCGCCTTCAGACCGCAGGAAATCTACGCCAGGCCCTTAGTTATTATCTTAAGGCTGCAGAAATCGATCCGGAGTATTTAGAGGTGTATAACGATTTAGGTGTAATCTATGAAGCAATGGGGGAAAACGACAAAGCGCTTACAATGTATAAAAAAGCATTACAGATAGATCCCGGTTATTTACCAACCTATACCAATTTAGCATTTTTTTACGAAAAAACAGGCGATGTCCTTAACGCTTCTGATTATTGGCAGAAACGGTACGAGCGCGGAAGGCCCGGAGAGTATTGGCGTGAAGTTTCGGCACAGCACCTTCTTAAGCTGGGAACTTACCCAAAGCTTCGCAAAGCCCAGCTTGAAAGAGAAGCGGGTAATTTATCTAAGGATTTGGTTTACACCCGTGAACAAAAAAGATTAAAAGTTGTAGATGAAGCAAGGCTGCATTACGATATGGGAACCAGCCTTTTTATAAAAGAGGATTACCCGGGAGCCTTGAAGGAGATATCCACTGCTCTTTCCTTAAATCCTGCCGATAGCGAGCTCATGGCCAAATTAGAAGACCTTTACCGTAATACAAACAAGCTGCATATAAAGCAACAGGCTCTTGCAAGCGTAGAAGAAGCCCTGAATTATATTAAAAGCGATAATTTTCTATCTGCGGGAGAAAAGCTAAGGAATGCTCTTTCGTCTATTTTTCGAATTTCCCAAGAACAATAAGGTAATATACCAGCCTCTTTATTCTTCTTCTTCGCCGAATACCCCAAGCGAGCTTTAGGGATAAAGGAGAAAGAAGAATACAGGTATTTTAGCTTCGAAGCAATGAATCAATACCCTTAGATACCCCTAATAGCTTGCTATCAGGGAGATCCATCTTTAAGAAAATCTTCACTACAACCCGCTTTATGCCTCAAGAAGTAAAAAGAAGATGCAAAAACACAATGTCATCTAATACGGTGTATCTTATTGATGGCACTGCCCTTTGTTACCGTTCGTTCTTTGCTATTAACCTTTCCACTTCAAAAGGTTTTCCTTCGGGAGCAATATACGGTTTTGCAAAAACGCTCAAAAAGATTATCAAGGATCATAACCCCCGGTATATAGGGGTCTGTTTTGATGTATCAAGAAAAACGTTCCGGCAGGAGAAATTTAGAGAATATAAAATAACCAGGCCTCCTGTGCCAGAGGGCCTTAAAAGCCAGATACCTTTAATCAAAGAGCTGGTAAGTTTGTACAGAATAAAGCTTATTGAGAAGGAAGGGTTGGAAGCCGACGACATTATCGCTTCTCTTACACACGATGCACTTAAAGAAAATTTTTCCGTAGTTATTGTTACCTCGGATAAAGATATGTACCAGCTTCTTGATAATAAAGATGTGAAGATTTATAACCCGCAGAAAGATAAAGTTACAAACGCCAGTGACTTTCTTAAGGAATTTGGCTTTCTTCCTTCCAGGATAATAGATTATTTGTCGCTGGCCGGAGACAGCTCGGATAATATACCCGGGGCTAAAGGGATCGGTAAGGTAGGAGCGGCTAAACTAATCCAGGAATTCGGGACTATTGAAAATATTTTCAATAATTTGGATAAAACACCGGTGAAACTAAAGAATATTCTCGCCCAGAGTAAAGATGATATTTTCTTAAGCAAAGAGCTTGTGCAGCTTAGAATTTCCGATCTAAATGTCAAATGCAGGGATTTAATAATTAGAGAGCCGGATTACGAGGGAATTTTTAAGATGTTTACAAATTTAGAATTTAAAGGCCTTATTAAGGAATTGCCGCTTTCGCAAAGACCCGGTAGCGGCTTAGAAATTAATGTGATATCACCAACGGTAAGCTCTTTAAATAAAGAAAATCTTAAAGACCTTGCCCTTTACATAGATAAAGATACAGCGTATTTTTTAATCAACAAAGATATTTACAAAGTCCCCATAGAGCAGGCAAAAGATATACTCGAGGATGAATCAATTAAGAAAATCTCATTTGATTTTAAAGATCAGCTGGGCAACATCGGCGGAATTAACCTATCGGGAATTTTTTTTGACGTAAAGGTCTCAGCTTATTTGCTTGACCCTTCATCCTCTGAATATACGCTTGCGGCCATTGTTTCTAACTATCTGGATAAGGCTATTTCGGATATTAATATTGAGTATTACCCTTATTATATTGATGCACTATATAAAATTTTTGCGGAGAAAATCAAGCAAACGGGCTTAGAAAATCTTTTCTTTAATGTAGAAATGCCCCTGGTGTCTATTTTACACGGGATGCAGAGAGCCGGCGTTGCGATAGACAGTAAAGTCTTAGGAGATCTCTTAGGGAGGGTGGGTTTAAAAATAGATGAGATCAAGAAAGAAATATTTAAAGAAGCAAAGAAAGAATTCAATATAAATTCCCCAAAACAATTGCAGGCGGTTTTATTCGAAGATTTAAAAATAAAACCGATTAAAAAAACCAAAACGGGATATTCTACAAACGAAGATGTACTGCAAAAATTATCCGCAAAGCACCTAATCGCAAGGCTTCTTCTCGAATACAGGCAGCTTTATAAGTTAATGACTACTTACATTGAGCCGTTAAAAGAACACATAAGGATTCATAACGGAAGGCTTCATGCTGCATTCAATCAGACGGCAACCCAGACCGGCAGGCTTTCGAGTTCATCGCCTAACCTGCAGAGTATTCCCCAAAAAGGTGAGTTTTCAAACTGGTTAAGAAAGGCATTTATTCCTTCCGGCCAGGATAGTTTTATGCTATCGGCTGATTACTCGCAAATCGAATTAAGGATTCTTGCTCATTTTTCCAACGACCAACGGCTTAAACAGGCTTTTAATACCGGTTCCGATATACATGCTTATACAGCTTCGCTTCTTTTTGCCCTTGATGAAGAAAAAGTTGAAAGCGGCCAGCGGGATATTGCAAAAAGAGTGAACTTCGCCATTCTTTACGGGATGAGCGCTTACGGGCTATCGCAGGAATTGAATATTGATTTTAAGCAGGCAGAGTCTTTTATAGAAGATTATTTTTCCCGTTACCCGGGAGTTAAGGATTATATCGAAAGAGTTTATAAACAGGTTGATGAAAAAGGTTATGTCAATACATTACTGGGAAGGCGGAGATATTTACCGGATTTTAACAGCCACAATATTGGAGTAAGGGAATTTGCCCGGCGCCAGGCAGTAAACACTCCCATCCAGGGTTCTTGTGCTGACCTTATTAAGGTTGCGATGGTAAAAATATATAATGAGTTTAAGAATAATAAGTTATCAGCGAATATGATAATACAGATACACGATGAGCTTTTATTCGATGTTCCTAAACATGAAATAGAAAATGTAGGTATTCTGGTAGAAGAAATCATGGAAAATAGCATAAAACTCTCGGTTCCGATAAAAGTTAATCTAAAAGCAGGCAAAAACTGGGGCGAGATGGAAGAAATGACAAATTACAAATGACAAAATCCCAATGACAAACATAAGAAGATACAATATGAACTTTCGTTCGTGGTAATTCGTGATTAAAAAGGAGGGTGGTTAAATGAAGGTTGCTTTTTGTTCGTCTGAAGTGTTTCCGTTTGCAAAAACAGGCGGCCTTGCCGATGTAAGCGGAGCTTTGCCTTTTGCGTTAGCTAAAAAGGACTGCCAGGTAAAAGTATTTATGCCATTTTATAAAAATATAAAGCCCCAGAAAGTATTGGATAATTATGGATATACTAAGCAGGGGAAAGTTGAGTTTTATTTCATAAAAAACGACGCCTATTTTAAAAGAGATGCTCTTTACGGAACACCCGCCGCCGATTACCCCGACAATTTAGAGAGGTTTTCATATTACTCCAAAGAAGTTTTAAATCTTCTCAAAATTCTTAAATTCAAGCCTCAGGTGGTTCACTGTAATGACTGGCAGTCTTCTTTGGCAAATATTTATATTAAAACTTTGTATTCCCAGGACCCTTTCTTTAAAAATACCCGCACTGTTCTTACAATACACAACCTTGCTTATCAAGGCGTATTTGATGCAAAAAGCTATCAAATGCTCGGCATCCCGCAGGAATATTTTTCTATGAATTACCTCGAATTTTACGGAAAAGTAAACCTGCTTAAAGGAGGAATTATATTTTCCGACTACGTTAATACAGTAAGCCCTACATATGCACGGCAAATTCAAACTTCAGAATACGGCTGCGGGCTAGACGGGGTCTTAAGAGAAAAAGGCGATCGTTTATGCGGCATACTTAATGCAATTGATTACGGCGTATGGAATCCCAAAAGCGATAAATTAATATACAAAAAGTACACTTCTGAGTCTATAGAAGATAAATATGTAAATAAGACAAAATTTCAGAAAGACCTCGGATTGAAGGTGGATAAAAATGTACTTTTTCTGGGGATGGTTAGCCGGCTTGCCGAGCAAAAAGGCGTTGATATACTTTCCCAAGCACTCGATCAAATCCTAAAGCATGCTCAGGTTGTAATTCTTGGATTCGGAGATGAAAAATATCATAAGCTTCTTAAGAATAAAGCAGCAAAGTTTAAAAATTCTTTTTCTTTAAATTTGAAATTCGACGAAGACGTTGCCCACCGCATATACGCATCTTGTGATTGTTTTCTGCTTCCTTCAAGGTTTGAGCCTTGCGGGCTTTCACAGATGATAAGTTATAAATATGCAACAATACCTATAGTTCATGCCACCGGCGGCCTTGTGGATACTGTTACAGATGTCACAGAGAAAGGCGGCGGCATAGTTTTTAGCAAATATTCGAGCAATGACCTTTTGGAATCGGTTAAAAAAGCCGGCGCCCTGTTTAAGCAGAGAAAAACTTGGCAGGCTTTGATTAAGAAGGTAACCCGGTATAACTTCTCTTGGGAGACAACCGCTGATAAGTACATTGATATGTACAAAAATACCGTCAAGTCCAGTGAGCCTTGCGGCTGCAGCAGTTAAGAAAAAATAATCAAGATAGTAAGATGGGTGTTTACGGATTAACCGGTAGTTTTTCAAGCGGTAAATCAACAGTATGCGAAATATTAAGGAAAAAAGGAGTAAAAGTATTTTCCTCGGACAAAGCGGTTCACCGCTATTATGATAATAAAAATACATATATATATAAACGCATAGCAGCTCTTTATCCTCAGGTCCTGGAAGGGTCTAAAATCTCGCGCAAGAAACTAGCAAATATCGTATTCTCTGAAACTGAAAGATTGAAAGAAATTGAGCTTTTAGTCCATCCGGTTATTATCAAAGAACTTAAGAACTGGATTAAAAAGCACAGAAAAAAATATTGCATTCTTGTTGCCGAGGTTCCGCTACTTTTTGAGAAAAAGCTCGAGATGTATTTTGATAAAACTATTTTAGTTTGGACAAAGCAGGAAATTCTTCTAAAAAGAATTAACAAGAAACTATCTTTAAACCGCAGCAAGGCTTTAAGGAGATTACGATTAGCTATGCCTATCAAACAAAAGCTAAGAAAATCTGACTTTATTATAGCTAATAATACGAGCATTAGGAATCTAAAAAACGAAGTAAGTATATTGTGGAAAAAGCTAAAGGAGGCGCCGGAAGGCGAATAAAACATGGTAAAAGGCAGAAGAGATCAGTCAAAGGATATTAATCACATAGATGATGGCCTCGACATTGCAGTTTTGAAGGAGATGAAGATTTCCGAGCTGAATAAAATGTCAAAGGACCTGCAGATAAACGGCATTAGCGGCCTGAAGAAGCAAGAGCTTATATTTAGAATCCTTCAGGCAAAGGCCGAAAAAGAAGGATTAATGTTCGGCAACGGCGTCCTTGAAGTTTTACCGGAGGGGTTTGGATTTTTACGCTCAACCAATTACAACTATCTTCCTTCCCCCGACGATATCTATGTTTCTCCTTCTCAGATCAGGAAGTTTTCTCTGCGCACAGGAGATACGGTTAGCGGCCAGATACGGCCCCCGAAGGAGAATGAAAAGTATTTTGCTCTTCTTAAGGTAGAGGCTGTTAATTTTGAACACCCTGATGAATCGCGAAACAGAGTTCTTTTCGACAACTTAACTCCTATTTATCCAAGAGAAAGATTTGTGCTTGAAACAGAAACCAAGGAGCAATCGACGAGAATTTTTGACCTGCTTTGCCCTATAGGAAAAGGACAGCGTGGATTGATAGTTGCCCCGCCTTACAGCGGAAAGACTGTATTGCTTCAGAAAGTAGCGAATGCAATAACCAAGAACAGTCCAGAGGTTATTCTTATGGTCCTTCTTATTGATGAGCGCCCCGAAGAAGTAACAGAAATGAAGCAAATGGTAAGAGGTGAGGTAATAAGCTCAACTTTTGACGAGCCCGCCCAGCGCCATGTTCAGGTTGCGGAGATGGTGTTAGAAAAGGCAAAGCGCCTTGTCGAGCACAAAAAAGATGTTGTTGTCCTCTTAGACAGTATTACCCGCCTGGCACGGGCCTATAATCTTGTTGAGCCTCACTCGGGAAGGATTCTCTCTGGCGGAATAGACTCTAATGCCCTTCATAAGCCAAAACGTTTCTTCGGAGCAGCGCGCGCGCTTGAAGAGGGCGGTTCATTCACTATCCTGGCAACAGGCCTTGTTGATACGGGTTCACGTATGGACGATGTAATTTTTGAAGAATTTAAAGGAACCGGCAATATGGAAATTACTCTTGACAGGAACCTGTTTCAAAGAAGAATATATCCTTCCATTGACATTAAACGTTCAAACACAAGGAGGGAGGAGCTATTGGTTCATCCCGACGAACTGCAGCGTATATGGATATTGCGAAAAGCTCTAAATGAGTTAAGTTCCGCAGAAGCCTTAGAGCTTTTGATTGAAAAGGTTTCAAAGACTAAGAATAATGTTGAGTTTTTGCTGATGCTTAACAAGTAGGAGCTGATTTTCGCGGATATTTACGCGGGATTTACGCCCGCATACTTAGCGAGCGTTTATCCGCGTTTTGATCCACGGCAATCTGCTTCTATAACACGGAGGTATAGGTAAAATGAAAGACAAAATTCACCCAAAGTATGAATTTGCCACAATCATGTGCGCGTGCGGCAATGTAGTGCATACCCGCTCAACTAAAAAAACCATAAATGTTGAGATATGTTCTAAGTGCCACCCTTTTTTTACGGGAAAGCAGAAATTTGTTGATTCGGAAGGCAGGGTGGACAAATTCTACAAAAAGTACGGCAAAAAAGAATAACTCATTTGATTTTGTGTTTCGTGTTTAGTGGTTCGTGTTTAGTTTGGTAATCATATACGAACCACGAACCACGAACCACGAACCACGATAAGATGATTAACTTCGATAAAATCATCCACGAACATAAAGAGGCGTCTGAAAAGCTTTCTTGCGAAGAAGTGATAAAAGACAGGGATCTTTACGAGAAGCTGTCTAAGAGATTTTCATTCCTCGATAAGTTAATTAAGATTTTCAAAGAGAGAGAAAAATGCCAAGTAGCGTTCGGTGATGTAAAGAAAATCATTGATAACCCTAGTGAAGAAGAGGAAGTCAAAGAAATGGCCCGCCAGGAATTAACGATTCTCGACGATAGCATTAAAAGCTTTGATGATGAAATCGAAGAAAAAATGTTCGAAGAAGAAGAACCTGATCGCGATTTGATTATCGAAATCAGAGCGGCTGCGGGAGGAGAAGAGTCGGCGTTATTTGCCGCAAACCTTTTTAAGATGTACTCAAGGTATTCTGAGGCGAATAAATGGAAAGTTGAAACATTAAGCAGCCATCAAACAGAGTTAGGGGGATTTAAAGAGCTTGTATTTTCCGTAAAAGGCAAAGGTGCCTGGGCACATCTTAAATTTGAAAGCGGGGTACATCGTGTCCAGAGGGTGCCCGCGACAGAGTCAGGGGGTAGAATTCATACCTCAACTGTTACGGTTGCGGTATTGGTTGAGCCGAAAGAAGTTGAGCTTAGAATAAATCCGGAAGATCTAAGAATTGATACATTTCGCGCTTCAGGAGCCGGTGGTCAGCATGTTAACGTTACGGATTCCGCAGTTAGAATAACTCATTTACCGACACATACTATAGTATCATGCCAGGATGAACGCTCACAAATAAAAAACAGAGAAAAAGCCATGCGTGTCCTAAAAGCGCGCATTCTTAAGAAAATGCAGGAAGAGGAAGATAAAAAAATTACCGAAAACAGACGGATTCAGGTAGGAACAGGCGGCCGCAGCGAGAAAATAAGGACATATAATTTTCCTGAAAGAAGAATTACTGACCACCGAATTCATTTTACCCTGTATAAGCTGGAGCAGGTTTTAGAGGGCGATTTAGGCGAAATAATCAAGAAACTCATAAAAGAAGAGCGCCAGAAAATATATCAAGCCAAAGGATTTATTTAATAATGATTACACAGATTAAAGATTGATTACACAGATAGAATATGGGAATAAATACTATAGGGCGGTGGATAGAAGACAACAGGCATATATTTCATGAATCTGATATGCGCTATCTGATTAAAAATGTTAAATCGTTGGATCGTTTGAATGAAGCAAGAGATTTATATCAAAAAGGCGTGCCTCTGGCGTATATTATCGGTAAAGAGGAATTCTTCGGCATGGAATTTAAAGTAAATACCGATGTGCTGATACCGCGGTGTGAAACGGAGTTGATTGTCGAGAAAACTCTAGAGGTTATCAAGCGAAATAATTACAAGAATATCTTAGATTTATGCTGCGGCAGCGGTAATGTATCCGTTGTTTTAAAAAAACACTTAAAAAACAATTGTACTGTGTATGCATCGGATATCAGTTTAAAAGCGTTAATTGTTGCAAATGATAATGCTAAATGCCATGGGCAAAAAGTAGATTTTATCAATTGCGACCTTTTAACATCTTTTAAGAAATGTTATTTCGATATTATTATCGCAAACCCGCCGTATGTAGCCCCAGAAGATATTAAGGGAAGCGTTAAGTATGAGCCTCGGGGTGCGCTTGAGGCCGAAAATAAGGGGTTCTGTTTTATTAAAAGGATTATAAAAGAGGCCCATTTATATCTTAATAATAAAGGTTCTTTAATTATCGAGATAGGTTATAATCATAAAGAGGCTCTTGAGCGCCTTATCGAAGCATCAGGTGCCTACACTTTAGTCGAATGGGTTAAAGATTATTCAGGGCATTATAGAGGAGCAGTCCTTAAGAAATGGATAAACTAACCATACATCAATCAAAACTTTCAGGAAACATTGTGGTAAGCGGATCAAAGAATGCCGCGCTCCCCATTATGGCTGCCACCATACTTACAGACGATAAGTGTGTGATCCATAATGTTCCAAACCTTATGGATGTAAGAACGATGATAAAAATCCTGGATGTTTTAGGAAAAAAGATTTCTTTCGCAAATAATACTTTGACTGTTTCAACGAAAAAGGTTTCAAGCAGGTATAATTGTTATACCGCGCCTTACCGGCTGGTAAGCACAATGAGGGCTTCGTTTACATGCCTCGGGCCTCTTATTGCCAAGAGGAAAAGAGCGAAAATTTCTCTGCCGGGGGGCTGTGTTATCGGGGTTAGGCCGGTTGATTTACATATAAAAGGGTTAAGAGATCTTGGGGTAAAAATAAAGGTCGAAAACGGCTATTGTAACGCATATGCAAGAAATTTGACTGGAAACCATATTTATCTCGGCGGAAATTTTGGTTCCTCTGTCCTTGCAACGGCAAATGTTCTGATGGCTGCTGTTATGGCAAAAGGAGAAACAATAATCGAGCATGCCGCATGCGAGCCGGAAATAGAGAATTTAACTGTTTTCTTAAAACATTTAGGTGCCCTCATACAGGGTGAAGGAACCCATGTTTTAAGGGTTAAGGGGGTAAAGTCTCTTGGCGGCGGCGGAGACTTTACCGTAATACCCGATAGAATTGAAGCGGGCACTTTCATTGGTGTAAGCCTTGCTATAGGGTCTAAGTTATCGATCAAAAAAGCCAATCCCTTCCATCTTACTTCGGTTATAGAAACCGCAAGGAATATTGGTTCGGATATTACGATAAGAAAGGATAATACCATCATTGTTGAACCCAGAAAAAAACTTAAACCCGTATCGATAACAACTCTTCCTTATCCGGGTTTTCCTACCGATCTGCAGGCTCAATTTATGGTTTGCCTTTGTTTGGCCAAAGGTGTATCTCTGATTACAGAAAAGATTTATCCGGATAGGTTCATGCATGTTGCCGAGCTCCACCGTATGGGCGCCTCTATACACAGGAGCGGCCCTTACGCTATTATTGAAGGAAAACAGCGGCTTTACGGGGCGGAATTGATGGCTTCTGATTTGCGGGCATCAGCGGCTCTGATCATCGCGGGGTTAGCCGCGGCTGGAAAAACAACAATTAACAGAGTTTACCATATAGACCGCGGGTATGAGCGTATAGAAGAAAAACTTAAAGCATTGGGAGCAAAAATTCAGCGCTCCAAATCATAACGCAGATTCACGCATATCTAACACAGATTATCGCAAATGAACTTTATCTGTGTGTATCTGCGTTCGATCTGCGAACATCTGCGTCAATAAAAAATGACAATAGTAATAGACAATTACGATTCGTTTACTTATAATCTTGTCCAGTACTTACAGGAGCTGGGATCGCACACTAAAACTTTCCGCAACGATAAGGTGAGCATTTCCAGCCTTAAAAGGTTAAAGTTCGACCGGATAGTTATATCTCCGGGCCCGGGAAGGCCTGAAGGCAGCGGGATAAGCTGTGCGGTTATTAATGAATTCTATAAAAAAGCCCCTATCCTGGGTGTTTGCCTTGGCCATCAGTGTATAGGACATGTATTCGGGGCAAAGATCGTAAGAGCTCCTAAAATAATGCACGGTAAAACCTCGCTTATTTACCATAACTCAAAATACATATTCAGGAATATAAAAAATCCTTTCGTTGCAACACGTTACCATTCTCTCATTATCGATAAGAAAACTATGCCTGAAAATTTATCTGTTACCGCCTATACTAACAATGATATAATAATGGGAGTAAAAGATAGGAAAAACCTCCTTTTCGGCGTGCAGTTTCACCCGGAGTCGATACTTACAGGCGAAGGCAAGAAATTACTCGCTAATTTCTTGAACGTGTAGGCGGCAAATATCGGAATGCGTAAAAAGATAATTTATTACGCACCCCGCATGACGCATTCCGTATAACGAATAAAAAGATAAACAATGATACGCGATGCAATTTTAAAGTTGTCCTTACGTAAAGATTTAAGCTTTAAGGAAGCACAGGCCATTTTTAAGGAAATTTTTGATAATAAAGCAACGCACTCTCAGATTGCGGCATTTCTGGTTGCTTTAAGAATGAAAGGTGAAACAGAAGAAGAGATATCAGCGGCAGCCGATATTATCCGCAATAAAGCCTTAAAGCTCAACATACGCGAATCTTCTTTGTCTAAAAGCAACAGCGATGAAGTTATATTCGACACTTGCGGCACCGGAGGCTCAGGCGTTAATAAGTTTAATATTTCAACCGCAGTCTCTTTTATTGTCAGCGCCTCCGGTATCAAAGTAGCAAAACACGGTAACCGCGCAATGTCGTCAAGCTGCGGTAGTGCCGATGTTTTTGAAGATTTAGGCATAAAAATTGATGCTTCGCTTGAGGCGATGCAAGAAACTATAAAAAAAACAGGCATAGGTTTTCTTTATGCACCATTATACCACCCTGCCCTAAAAGAGGTAGCCGCGATTCGAAGGGAGTTGGGAATAAGAACTATTTTTAATATCTTAGGCCCGTTATGCAGCCCTGTATATGCTACCCATCAGCTTCTGGGAGTTTTTGATAAATCCCTTGTTGAGAAAATGGCGCGAGTCCTGAGAAAACTGGGAACAAAAAAGGCATTCGTTGTCTGCGGCCGAGACTTAAAAGATGAAATTACTTTAACTGGAGAAACAGAAGTTTGTTTTCTTAGCAATAGAAAAATAAGAAAGTTTACCCTTCGCCCTTTTGACTTTGGGTTAAAAAAGATCAAACTCAAAGATATCCTGGTTAAAAATGTTAAAGAGAGCACAGTTATTATAAAAAATATTCTAAAAGGCCAAAAGGGCCCTGCCAGAGATATAGTTCTGGCCAACGCAAGCAGTTGTTTTTACATTTTGGGGAAAGTAAAGAATTTTAGAGAAGGCGTAAGCATGGGAGCCAGCCTTATCGACAGCAAGGCTGCTTATAAAAAATACGAATATTTTAAGAACACTCTCGATAGTAAAATCTAAATCTTAACTCGAAATAATATGCATAACATTCTTTCAATTATCATCGACTCAAAAAAGAAAAAGATTGAGGTTTTGAAAAAAAACCGCGAGGCTATAGCTTCATTAGCCAAGAATGCCCCCGGCCCCTTGTCTTTTAAAGACGCGATACGCAAAGAAGGTAAAATTTCAATTATAGGGGAAATTAAGCAAGCTTCTCCTTCAACGGGTATTTTACGTAAAGAATTTTCCTACATGGATATCGCTAAGACATACGATAAATTAAAAATAGACGCATTGTCGATTGTCACGGAAGAGCAGTTTTTCCTGGGCAAACTTAATTTCATAGAAGAGGTAAAGAAAATTGTAACCATGCCTGTTTTGTGCAAGGATTTTATACTTGATGAAGTTCAGATTTTAGAAGCACGCGCCGTAGGTTCTGATGCGGTGCTTCTAATAATGGGCATTTTGTCAGAAGAGCAATTCCAGCGATTGTATTATTTTACTAAAGAGATGGGCATGGATGCATTGATTGAGGTACATACCGAAAAAGAACTTCGTAAAGTGCTCAAAGCAGGGGTTGACATAGTAGGTATAAACAACCGTAATTTACACACGCTCAAGGTAGACCTGAATAAAACCGAGAAACTTATACCTTTTGTTCCTTCTGATGTGGTTAAGGTAAGCGAGAGCGGAATCTCTTCTCGCAAAGACGTACTGTTGCTTAAGGGCATGGGGGTTGATGCCATATTGGTAGGAAAAGCCATTATGGAGGCACCGGATATTGAAGAGAAAATAAAAGAACTTAATATCGATGCCTGATGCACGAATCAAGATGAAGGTAAAAATATGCGGCATAACTAATTTAGAAGATGCGCAATTTGCGTCTCAAGAAGGCGCAGATGCAATAGGGTTTATATTCTCTAAGAAAAGCCCCAGATTTATAACCGTTAAGGAAGCAAAGAAAATAATATCTTGCCTTGACCCTTTTGTAACAAAAACCGGCGTTTTTGCCGATGAAGATAAAGAAAAGGTTTTAGAAACAGCAGATTGTCTCGGTTTGTCCGTTTTGCAATTCCACGGTAAAGAAACAGCTTCTTACTGCAATTCGTTCACAAAAAAGTATAAGGTTATTAAAACTTTTTTTCCGCAAGATATGCCGTTTTCCGTTAAAATATCTCCGTATAGAATTGACGGTTTTTTATTTGATGTAAAACTTCAAGATAAACTTAAAGGCAAAAAAATTCTTCCCATGGATGCCTTAAAAGAGATAGGAGGAATTATTGGAAAAGGTAAACGCGTTATTTTATCAGGAGGGTTAAACCCGGATAATATTTCGACGGTAAAAAATCTAAACCCCTATGCTGTGGATGTTGCAAGCGGCGTTGAGAATCTTGTAGGCAAAAAAGACCACGGCCTTGTGAAGCTATTTATCAAAAGAGCCAAAGGATAATCATCAATAAATACATGCCAGATAGGATTAGTATTACAGATAAGAAATTATGAAAGTACCTAATAAAAAAGGTTATTATGGAGATTTTGGAGGAAAGTTTGTTCCCGAAACGCTATCATTATGTCTTGATGAGCTGACAAAAGCATATGGCAATGCTTCGAGAGATAAGAAATTCATAAAAGAGCTTAAATATTATCTTGCCGAATACGCAGGCCGGCCCACACCGTTATATCATGCCCGTAAGCTCAGCCATGCCCTAGGCATTAAGGTATATCTTAAGCGCGAAGATTTATTGCACACAGGTGCGCATAAAATTAATAATGCCTTAGGCCAGATATTATTAGCCAAGTATATGAATAAGCGCCGTATTATTGCCGAGACAGGAGCCGGCCAGCACGGTGTCGCTACCGCAACGGTATCAAGCTTGTTCGGGTTTAATTGCGATGTATATATGGGTGAAGAAGATATCGCCCGGCAGAAGATGAATGTTTTCCGCATGCGCATTCTCGGAGCAAGGGTAATTCCTGTTAAGAGCGGCTCTAAAACATTAAAGGATGCCTGCAATGAAGCGATAAGAGATTGGGTTACTAATGTAAGAGACACATATTATTTAATCGGCTCAACCGTAGGGCCCCATCCCTACCCTTTAATTGTGCGTGATTTTCAATCTGTAATAGGTATTGAATCCCGCAGGCAAATAATTTCCAAAGAGGGGCGCTTGCCCGATTATTTAGTTGCCTGTGTCGGCGGCGGCAGTAATTCGCTGGGCCTATTCCACCCGTTTGCCAAAGACAAAAATGTTAAGTTCATCGGGGTTGAGGCAGGAGGATTTGGGCTAAATAGCGCTCATGCAGCTTCACTCGTTAAGGGTAAGCCCGGTATACTTCATGGTGCTAAATCATTTGTTTTGCAGGATAAATTTGGCCAGATAAAAAATGCGCACTCTATAGCCGCAGGCCTTGATTATCCCGGAGTCGGGCCCCAGCACGCGTTTTATAAATCAATCGGCAGAGCGGAGTATGCGGCGGTTAAAGATAAAGAAGCTATCTTAGGTTTTAATATGTTGAGCGAAACCGAGGGAATAATTCCCGCGCTAGAATCTTCCCATGCTATTTATTATCTAAAGAAACTGGCAATTAAGAAAAAGAATGCTTTAGTTATTCTTTGTCTCTCGGGAAGAGGAGATAAAGACCTCGACATAGTCTCCGAATACAAGAAAAATACCAAATAATATTGTAGGGGCCGACCGATGTGTCGGCCCGTTACCCTAATTCCTAATGCGAATAGAAGATAAATTCAAACAATTAAAAAAAGAAGGAAGAAAAGCATTCATCGCGTATGTTCCTTTTGGTTTTCCTAAACCTGCCTGCACCGGAGATATTATTTTAACCCTGCAAGATTCGGGAGTTGATATAATTGAATTAGGCATACCTTTTTCTGATCCCCTCGCCGATGGGCCTATTATTCAGAAAGCAAGTGCTATCGCGCTCGCAAACGGTGCAACTGTTGATAAGGCTTTTAAAGTTTTAAAAAACATTAAAAACAGCCTAAACATACCGATAGTTATAATGACTTACTACAATCCTTTATATAGGTATAATCAAGATAAGTTCTTTAAGAAAATGAAAGAGGTAGGGGCTTCGGGAATTATGGTAGTAGATTTACCGGTTTATGAGGCCAGAGATTATATAAAGAAATCGAGGCAATATGATTTAGAGACAGTATTTTTTATTACACCTACAACAAAACGCAGCAATGCCGTAAAAATCGCAAAAGTATCCCGGGGGTTTATTTATTATATATCGGTTACAGGAATAACCGGTCCGAAATTTCTCAATTATAAAAGAATCAAGTCCAATATCGTCAAGCTTAAATCGATAACGCACCTCCCTGTTTGCATAGGATTTGGAATTCATAAACCAGCTCAGCTAAAACATATAAATTCATTCTGTGACGGGGCCATTGTGGGAAGCGCTCTGGTTAAATTCATAGAAAGCAATTTCAGAAAAAAGTCTTTTTCAAAGCTATTAACAAAATATATTAGAGGGTTTATTTCCCCTTAGGATTTGATTTCTAAAAACATTTGTCTAGGAGGAGAAACTATTCCACGAAAAGCTTCAGAAAGCAGGCTTAAAGCCCGAAAGATAGTTGAATTCGCCAAGAACAAGCAGGCGCAGAGGCCGGTAATTCTTGATGTCAGAGATTTTCCTATCTTGGGAAATTATTTTATAATTTGCTCAGGTGACACACCGCCGCAAATAGACGCAATATGCAAAGAAATAGTTAGAAACTGTAAAGAAAACAATATTGCTGTACACCATTGGGAAAAAGATGATTCGCGGCAATGGTTACTAATTGATTGCTTCGATGTAATCGTGCATATCTTTACAGAAGAAAAAAGAAATTATTACAGGCTCGAGGAGCTATGGAAAACCGCAAAGCGCCTCCGTTGAGCAATCACTTTTTATTTTTTCTCTAACCGCCAGTCTTCTCTCCAGATTTTTCCTTCAGCTGTTTCTAAAAAATTTTGAAAAAAAAAAACGAAAAAGTATTGACATACCTTGTTTAATTTGTTAAATTAAAATATAAGGTGATATTTATTGTTGTTACAGTTTAAAAGGAGGTGACAAATGGCAGTAAAGAAAAAAGCCGCTAAGAAAAAAGTAGCTAAGAAAAAGAAAAAGTAAGGCATCATAAGATTTTTATTTTAAAACCCCGCACTGTTTTCAGTGCGGGGTTTTTTAGTCATTAAACATCGCGGCTGTGCCAGTATAAATTTTGGCGGCGGGTTTTCTAATTTTTAAATTATCATTAGAAAATTTTATAATTCATAAAATCCCGCGGAAATCTGTCGAGTCTGCGGTTTATTTTTTTCGGGGTTTTTGGAGCTATATCTTTAGATCAGCTATCGATTATCCTTTAAAATCAATCGCTTTTGCTGATTATAAATCATATAGATTTATAACGGCAATGTGGTATAATCTTAACAATATGCCACAATTTTCCCCTGTAATTAAAAAATTGACAGCTAAAACGGTTCTTGCGGTAAAAAGCAAAATATCACTATGTTTACGGGAATCATTCAGGAAATCGGCTGTGTAAAATATATCAGCCGCAAGGGAAGCTTAACTAGATTTGACATTGAAAGCGGGATTTTCAGCAAAGACTGTTCTGTTTCAGACAGTGTTTCTGTAAACGGAGTTTGTTTAACAATTGTTGAGAATAAATCAAAAGTAGTTTTCTTCGATGCTGTTAAGCCGACGCTTGACACAACAAACCTGAAGCGGTTAACAATAGGCTGCTTCGTTAACCTGGAAGTTTCTTTAAAAGTTGGCGATAAGTTAGGCGGGCATTTTGTTCTTGGCCATGTTGATTGTGAGTTACGGCTTAAGCGGAAAAATAAACAAAATAATTATTTCAGTTTGGAAATAGACTTACCGGCACCATACAGGAAATATATTATTGAAAAAGGCTCTGTGGCCATTGATGGAATATCATTAACCGTAAAGAAAATATATCCAAAAAGTTTTTCCCTTGATGTTACCCCTTATACATACGGCCATACAAATCTTAAATATAAAAGGACAGGAGATTATCTTAATGCCGAATTCGACTATCTCCTTAAAGCGCAGGCTCAAGGCAGCCTATTTAAATAAATATTTTGCCATTTATCAATAACGGGGCGTGGCTCAGCTTGGCTAGAGCGCTTGGTTCGGGACCAAGAAGTCAGCAGTTCAAATCTGCTCGCCCCGATTCTGCTTCGCCTTCGCTTCGCTCGTGGCTTCGCAGGAATGGAGCAAACCAAATATGAGTAATTATCTTGGCATAGACTGGGGAGGAACTTTTATTAAGGCAGGTGTTGTTGATTCAGCTGGCAAGCTTATTAAGCGCAAAGTTTACTCATGCCCGGAGTTAAGGAAGAAAGAACCTTTCCTTGCCCAAATTGAAAACTTATTTCAGGAGCTAAAAAATTATAAAATTAAAGCGGTAGGCATAGGCGCACCAGGTATTATAAACATACCCAAAGGTTTTATTTATTATCTGCCGAATATTCCCGGATGGGAGAATTTTGAGCTTAAGAAAGTTATTGAAAAGAAGATAAAGGTTCCGGTTTTCATAGATAATGACGCTAATGTATTTGCTTTAGCAGAAGCACTTCTTGGAGCGGCAAAAGAAAAAGAACGGGTTATATTTATAACTCTTGGCACAGGGCTTGGAGGGGCAATCGTTTATAACGGGAAAATAGTAGAAGGAGAAGTCAGCGCTTCAGAGTTAGGGCATGTTCCTATTTCTCTTGAGGGTAAATTGTGCGGGTGCGGCGGGCGGGGATGCATTGAAACATATGCCGGCAACAGATACCTGCTTAAGAGGTATTATGATTTAAAAGAAAGAAAAAGCGGAGTAAAAGATGTAAAAGGAATATTTGAAAAAGCTTTGTTAGGCGAACAGGAAGCCTTGAGAGTGTGGAAGGAATTTTCGCATAGTTTAGGAAAATTTCTCGCCGGAATGATAAATGTTTTTAATCCGGAAATAATAGTTATCGGCGGGGGAATTTCAGAGGCTTTCAATTTATTTAAGCCTTTTCTTATCAGTGAAATACATAATCAGGCGATGTGGCCTCAGCTTAAAAACTTGAAGGTCGTAAAAGCGAAACTTAAAGACGCCGGCGTAATCGGAGCCGCGCTTCTGGCACGCCAAATATCAGAAAAATGACGAACACCGGACACCCAACCCCGAACACCGTTAGAATACTTTGTCTGTTGTCTGTGGCCTGTTGTCTGTGGCCTGTTTTTGCTTTTTGCGCCGAGGACATAATTCCCGTTACAATTGACGGCGATGAAGTAAGTTATGATAATAATAAGGGTTCCGTGATTGCCAAGGGTAATGTGCATATGAAATATGAAGATACAGAATTATTCTGTAACGAAGCCGAGTATAGCACAAGAAGCCATATTGCAAATATAAAAGGAGATGTTACCTTAAAACGTTTAGATGGAGTTATCAAAGGCACTGATGTTGTATATGATTTTAATACGCAAACGGCGAAATTAGAATCTATGACTATGAAATCAACGCCTTTTTACGGAGCCGCTCCTTTTGCGCATAAGGCCGAAGATAATTCTTATAATTTTGAAAATGGTTATTTAACTACATGCGACCTTGAGAATCCCCATTATCGTTTAACCGCGAAGAAAATAACAGTTTATCCAAAGGTGAAAACAATCGCCAGAGGTGTGACTTTCAGGATTGGGAAAATTCCCGTATTCTATATTCCGTATTATTCGCATTCACTTGCCGATGAACACTTTCCCGTTCAGATTTTTCCCGGACAGTACAAATACTGGGGTAAATACCTGTTTACAAGCTGGCGTTATAATACCAAGGATTATACAAACAGGGGAAAGGTCCACTTTGACTGGTATGAAAGGAGAGGTTTCGCAACAGGTATAACTCATAAATGGGAGAGCCCTAAGTTCGGAGAAGCGCTGATTAATTTGTATTCATTAAACGACAATTTATATAAAAGTGAAAAAAGAAATTCGATGTTTGAAAATTATTATCCCGAAAGAGCGGGTGAGCCGTCTAAGTATTTGGAAAACAACCGCTACAAGAGCCAGCTATCATATGTATGGGATCCAAACGAGCGCCTTTCTGTAAAAGGTGAATTTCATAAATTCTCCGATAAATATTTTATGCGGGATTTTTTCTATAGAGAATACGAAGTCGAGCCTCACCCGATGAGCTACCTGCTTGTGGATTATAATTCAGACTATTCCTCAATGTCTTTTCTTACACGTAAAAGAGCAAACCGTTTTTTCACCGAAACCGAATACCTTCCCCAGCTCGAATACAACTTTTTCCAGCAGCGTTTGGGAAATAGTTCTTTGTATTTTGGGTCAGAGTCGAGTGCCGGTAATTTAACTTATAAACGGGAATATTCCGGCACTGACGATGATTCGGTCAGGGTTCATTCCCACAATACCTTAAGCTATGTAAAGAATATAAAGTGGCTTTATGTTAATCCTTACGCAGGTTCTTATACAACATTCTACACCAATAATGCTTTCGGCCGGGAGCATATTTTAAGAAACGCCCTTGAAACAGGGACATCTCTTAGCACAAAATTATATAAGATGTTTAATGCCAATATTAATTTATTAGGTATCAATGTCAGGCAAATGCGCCATGTTGTCACTCCGACCCTTCAATATACATACCGGCATGACCCGACAGTCGCATCAGAAAACCTTTTTCAATTTGATGATATTGACAGCTTAGAAAGGCAAGAGTCGGCAGTTTTTACCCTATACAATAAATTACAGGCCAAAAATGATAAACGTAAATGGGATTTTCTATATTTCAGCCCGTCTGTAGAATATATGATTCATGAAGAAGCAAAGGGAAGTTATTTTACAAGAATATATTCAGATTTAGAAATATACCCGACAGATTGGTTATCGCTTAATTCAGATATTGAGTATAGTATTCCCACCCGAAGAATATCTTTTTTTAACATTGATATGACTTTACGCGATCCCGGGCCGAAGGATCTTTTTAAACTTACCCTTGGGCATCGTTATCTGAGACAGAGTTCATCGCAGGCTGTTATTGGTTTCGAGCACCGCCTGACGCCAAAAATATCTTTTGAACATTACTTGCGTTACGAGTATAATACCGGAGATTTCAAAGAACGGTATCATAACATGCGTATTGATTTGCATTGCTGGTGGCTTGATTTTGGAGTAAATATTAAAAAACAGCGAGAAGGCATTAAAGAACACGCTTTTTTAGTCACTTTTACGCCCAAGGCATTTCCTGGCAACCGTATTGAAATTGACCACAACTACAATGATGCAAAGCACGTGTATTAAAAAGTGAAGCTAAGCCGGCAGGAGCCGGCTAAATTTCTAACGGGATTTTTTTATAATGGGAGGAAATTTTATATGGCAAAATCAACTTGTGTTAAACAAAGCAAGCTTCAGAATATATGTGTAGTAGGCGCAGGCCATGTAGGCCTTGTCGCTGCTGCTTGCTTTGCTGAGCTGGGCCACAGCGTAATATGTGCCGATAGCGACGCAAAAAGAATAAATTCTTTAAACAAAATGAAGCTCCCGTTTTATGAGCCTGATCTTGAGGCGCTGGTTAAGAAAAATATTAAAAGGGGAAATTTGCACTTTGTTGCATCTCTTGATGATGCTTTTAGTAAATCTAAGATAATTTTTCTCGCAGTGGGGACTCCTCCGCAGGCAGACGGTTCAGCCGATTTAACTTCAATTGAAAATGTTGCAAGAACAATCGCAAAGAATTTAAATTCCTATAAGCTTATCGTTGAAAAGTCAACTGTCCCTGTCCAAACAGGGCAAAAAGTTAAAGAGACAATATACCGCTACAGAAAAACGTCGGTGGATTTTGATGTTGCATCTAACCCTGAATTTTTACGCGAGGGGCGTGCCGTATATGATTTCTTTTATCCCGACAGAATTGTGATAGGAGTTGAGTCTGAGCGGGCTGAAAAATTATTTAGATGCATTTATTCTTCCATTAAATCACCGGTCATTGTCACTGATATTAACACCGCCGAGCTTATTAAACACGCATCGAATTCATTCCTGGCCACAAAGATTTCTTTTATTAATGCCGTGGCTAGAATTTGTGATGTAGCCGGTGCCGATATTAAAAAAGTCGCTTTGGCAATGGGCTTAGACAGCCGTATAGGTAAAGAATTCTTGCAGGCCGGTGTCGGTTATGGAGGAAGCTGTTTTCCCAAAGATGTCGAGGCTTTTATATACATTTCAAAGAAATTAGGCTACGATTTTAGCCTGCTCAAATCGGTAAAATCTATTAATGATGACCAGCGCCGTTATTTCGTTGATAAGATAAAAGAACACTTATGGATGCTTAAAGATAAAACAATTTGTGTTTGCGGCCTTTCATTTAAACCGGATACAGATGATATTCGCGAAGCTCCCTCGGTTGATATTGTTAATTATTTGCTTGAACAGGGAGCCAAGGCGTCTCTTTATGACCCTAAAATCGGCAGTGAGATTAAAGGGCTCCTTTCAGTAAAAACAAAGCCGTCTTCTAAGAAATCTAAGAGGCCATATAGTTTTTTTAATAATCCTTACGAAGCCGCAAAAAAGAGCGATTGTCTGTGTTTTCTTACCGAGTGGGATGAATTCTTAAAACTTGATTTTAAAAGAATTAAGAAAATGATGAACTATCCTTTAATAGCTGATGGCAGGAATATGTTTGACCGTAAGTTTTTAACTTCTTTAGGATTTGAATATATAGGTATGGGAAGATAATTGATAAATCAAAAATTAAATATCAAAAATAAAAATGACAAACCAAAATTAAAGATTATTTCTAAACATTTTACATTTTAATATGTAATTTTGATTTTTACATTTTGATATTTAATATTAAACGGAATATTATGGATAGTTACGAGATATTGAAAGAAAAGATTGAGAAGAAGAGTGCGGTAATATGCATAGTAGGTTTAGGCTATGTAGGCCTGCCTCTTGCGGTTGCTTTCGGAAAAAAAGGCTATAAAGTGTTTGGTTTTGATACAAGCTTAAAGAGAATTGATGAACTGAAAAAAGGAAAACAGTATATTATAGATGTAGACCCTAAAGATACTACTAAACTAATCGATAGAGGTAAATTCATACCTACTGACGATGAAAATGCATTAGGCAAAAGCGATGTTGTTATTATTTGTGTTCCTACTCCCATACGCAGGGTAAAAATACCTGATATTTCTTATGTTGTCAAAGCATCCAAAACAATTAAGAAACATCTTAAAGCCGGCCAGCTTATTATTTTAGAGAGCACTTCGTATCCTACAACTACCCGTGAAGTAATACTTCCTGAGCTTAAAAAGACCGGCCTTAAAGAAGAGGAAGGCTTTTTTCTCTGTTTTTCTCCTGAAAGGGTTAACCCGGGAGATAAAAAGTACCCTTTAACAAAAATTCCAAAAATTGTAGGCGGATTATCAAAGAAATCGACACTATTGGCAAGAAACCTTTATAAGAATATTATTAAAGAAGTTTATGCCGTATCATCTCCCGAAGTTGCGGAAACTTCTAAGCTTCTTGAAAATACATTTCGTTTAGTAAATATTGCTTTGGCGCAGGAGTTTACAATTGTTTGTAATAAATTAGGAATCAGCATATGGGAAGTAATCGAAGCTGCAAAGACAAAACCATTCGGTTTTATGCCTTTTTATCCCGGGCCCGGATGCGGAGGCCATTGTTTGCCTTGCGACCCGTTATATTTATCCTGGAAGGCAAAAAAGCTCGGGTTTAAAACAAAAATGATTGATTTAGCGTCATATATAAATCATTTTATGCCGCGCTATATTGTAAAAAGAGTCGGCGAGATCCTACGAAAAAAAGGAATATCAATTTCAAAGGCGAAAGTTATGATTTTAGGGGTAACCTATAAAAAAGACGTTAAAGATTTAAGAGAATCGCCTTCCCTTGCGGTTATAGATGAGCTGAAAAAGAAAGGCTCAAGAGTCTCTTATTACGACCCCATGATACCTTTCTTAAAAATGCATAATATTGACTTAAAACGCAGCGATTTAAGTCAATCGAACATAGAGAAATCCGATTGCATTATTCTAATTACGGATCATACCGATATAAATTATTCTTTTTTACGCAAACACGCAAGGCTTATTTTCGACACCCGAAACGTATATAAAAAGGATTTCTCAAACGTCATAAGACTGTAAGGAGTAGAACATGGGTAGTTTAGAAGGAAAAAGAGTTTTAGTAACAGGCGGCTGCGGTTTTATTGGTTCGCATATTGTTGATGAATTGATTAAGCTAAAAGCTAAAGTCAGCATTCTTGATGATTTATCAAGCGGAACCCTTGACAATATCGCTCATTGCCGCGATAGTTTAGAGTTTATCGAAGGCGATATAAAAAATGTTGGATTGCTTGATAATATTCTTAAAGGCGTAAATTTAATATGCCATCAGGCAGCACTTCGAAGCGTGCCAAAATCAATAAACAGGCCCTTAGATTATCACGATGTAAATGTAACAGGTACATTAAACTTATATCTAAAAGCAAAAGAAAAAGGAATAAAGCGCATTGTTTTCGCGTCGAGCAGTTCGGTGTATGGAGATAGAACTGATTTTCCCGAGAAAGAAGGTGATTTGCCTTGCCCTATTTCTCCTTACGCGGCTACTAAGCTGTTCGGGGAGCATTACGGCTATATTTTCTCCGAGCAATATAAAGTTAATGTTATTTCTCTAAGATATTTTAATGTATTCGGGCCGCGGCAGTCTCTGGAAGATGAATATGCCGTGGTTGTCCCTAAATTTATCGTTTGCCTCATTAAAGGCCAGCAGCCCCCGATATACGGCGACGGCCTCCAGGAGCGGGATTTTACATATGTTGAGAATGTTGTTAATGCAAATATCGCAGCGTTATCAAGAGACGTTATTGAGCCGGGTGTTTATAATGTTGCAAACGGTTTTCCTCAGTCTGTGAATGGCCTTTTAGATGAGTTAAACATCATTTTTAAAAAAGAAATCAAAGCCGAATATTTACCTCCCCGGCAGGGCGATGTTAAAAAAACCCATGCAGACATAAACAAGATACAGGAAAAATTAGATTGGAAGCCAGAAATTGATTTTAAAGAAGGCTTAAGAAAAACCGTAGAGTGGTTCACTGCTAAATATGTAGGGGCCGGCCCCTGTGTCAGCCCGTAACATTTATAATATTAAGTTATGAAAATAAATAGGCCATGGGGAAGTTATACTGTTTTAAGTGAGGGGGCAGGCTTTAAAGTTAAGTTAGTTGAGGTTATGCCCCATAAAAAACTTAGTCTGCAAAAGCACAATAAAAGAAGCGAACATTGGGTTGTTGTAGAAGGCAGAGCTAAAGTTACCCATGAAAAAAATGAACATTACCTCGGCGAGAACGAGAGTATTTATATCCCGATTGAGGGCATCCATAGGCTTGAAAATCTCGATGATATTATTTTAAAGATAGTTGAAGTTCAATGCGGCAGCTATCTTGAGGAAGACGATATAGAAAGGATCGATGATGATTTCGGCCGCTCTTAATTAAAAAAGGAAAGAAATGAGGATATTATTAACAGGAGGAGCCGGATTTATAGGTTCGCATCTTTGTAAAAAATTCATAAAGACAGGGGCAACAGTTACATGTGTTGATAATTTTATTACCGGATCCCGTGACAATATTTCAGAACTTATCGGCAGCCCGAAATTTAAATTAGTTGAGCATGATATATCCCAGCCCCTTTATGTAACCGAAGATATTGACTGGGTTTTGCATTTTGCCTCTTTAGCTTCACCCAAATACTACCTAACTTACCCTATCAAAACTCTTAAATCAGGCCTTTTAGGCACTCATAATTGTCTCGGCATTGCAATGGCAAAAGGGGCAAAATTTCTTCTTGCCTCAACTTCCGAAGTTTACGGAGACCCTCATGTTCATCCTCAAATAGAAGAGTACTGGGGTAATGTAAGTTCAACGGGAGTGCGTAGTTGTTACGATGAGTCAAAAAGAGGGGCTGAGGCTTTAACCTATGCATATATGCGAAAGCATAACTTAGATATAAGAGTTGTGAGAATTTTTAATACATACGGGCCTAATATGCAGATTGATGACGGCAGAGTCGTTTCGAATTTTATAATTCAGGCTTTACGCTCGCAAGCCCTGACAGTTTACGGAGACGGCAGCCAAACACGTTCTTTCTGTTATATAGATGATTTAGTCCAGGGTATTATGACGATGATGAAGATAGATTATTCTAAACCTTTAAATTTAGGCAATCCTTCAGAATTTACAATGATAAACCTCGCAGAGTTAGTTATTGAGATGGCAAAATCAAGCTCAAAAATACAATTTTCTCCTTTACCCCAGGATGACCCGAAAATGAGATGCCCTGATATTACAAAGGCAATTAAGCAGCTTAGCTGGCAGCCAAAATTTAAGTTAGAAGACGGACTTAAAAAGACCATTGACTATTTTAGGGGAAAAATAAACCCGCATCAGTTAATCTAAGCTTGCCCCGATCTTTACCTTCTTAATTTATACCCTATGCATATTCCTATTGACAACAGGTAGTTATATAATATTAAATGTACCAATTAATCTATTGACATAGGAAGATACAGGAATATAATAGTTGTTCAATGAATGAACATGAAAATAACCAAAGAGACCCCCGCGAAAAAGAAGACGCTTTCTTTTTGCTTTCCGAAATCCACAAATACCCACATCTAACACAAAGAGAGTTATCCCTCAGGCTCAATGTTTCCCTTGGCAAAACCAATTACCTTATCAAACAATTGAGCAGAAAGGGTATGGTTAAGGTAAAAAATTTCTCTTTTAATCCGGGCAAACTGCACAAGATAAGTTATATTCTAACTCCCAAAGGGGCACAAGAAAAAATACGCCTGACTTATCATTTTTTAAAAAGAAAAGAAAACGAATACAATAACTTAAAGCAGGAATGGGAAAAGTTAAAGAACGAGTTGTTCATTGATGAAGAAGGGGCGCAAAAAAGCCTGGTGGATGAGGAAAGTTTTAGCCTGAATAAATAAGCCATTAATAATTATTTATGGAAAAAAACTCAAAGATTTACATTGCAGGGCATACGGGGTTAGTCGGTTCTTCTTTCTTAAGAAGCCTTCATTCCAGGGGTTATTCGAGCATTGTAACGAAAGAAATATCCCAACTGGACTTAAGGCGCCAGGTTGAGGCCGAAAGTTTTTTTAAGAACGAAAGGCCCGAATACGTATTTCTCGCCGCGGCTAAAGTAGGCGGTATCCTTGCAAACAGCACTTACAAAGGGGAGTTTATATATGACAATATTATGATTGCGGCAAATGTGATAAACGCATCATACAAATACGGCGTAAAAAAGCTTCTTAACCTCGGTTCTTCCTGTATTTATCCAAGAGAAGCCCCTCAGCCCATAAAAGAAGAGCATCTTTTAACCGGCAGCCTTGAACCGACCAATGAGCCTTATGCGGTTGCCAAGATTTCTGCGATAAAACTGTGCCGGTATTATAATGAGCAGTATGGAACTAATTTTATATCGGTTATGCCGACAAATTTATTCGGAATAAACGATAATTTTAACTTAGAAACCGCCCATGTCCTGCCTTCACTTATCCGGAAATTTTACCTTGCTAAACTTCTAAGCGATAAAAGGGAAGATTTAATCAGAGAAGATTTACATAAGAGGCCTTTGGGCTTTGGGCTGGAGAAGAAGCTGGACATCGAAGATGAGCAAGAAATAAGGCATGCCCTTAAAAATATCGGAATAACCGGAGAATCAGTTGAGCTCTGGGGGACAGGTGAGCCCTACAGGGAATTTCTCTACTCTGACGACCTTGCCGATGCCTGTTTTTTTCTAATGGGAAAATACAATTATTCTGATACCGGAGAGCTCGTAAACATTGGACAGGGTATAGATACAAAAATCAAAGACATAGCGGTAATTGTAAAAGATATTATAGGGTTTAAGGGAAGTATAGTTTTTGACAAATCAAAACCTGACGGCACCCCCCGGAAGCTTCTCGATGTTTCGAAAATTCAAAGCCTCGGCTGGCACCACAAGACAGATTTAAAAGACGGCCTAATAAGAGTTATAGAGGCTTACTGCAAATCAATTTCTAATGAACAATAAAATTATCACAATCCCTGGCAAATTGGGTTTTTCCATAGGCACTGCCGGTAAATGCCTGGTTGTAGCTGAAGCGGGAAGCAACCATAACGGAGATTTACAGCTTGGAAAGAAGTTGATTGAGGCAGCAAAAGAATGCGGATGTGACGCAGTAAAATTTCAGGCCTTTAAAGCGGATAAACTTGTTACAAAAAAAGCCGTTAAAGCCGAGTACCAAAGGAATAAAAGCAAAGGTGCCAGCCAGCTGGAAATGCTTAAAAGCCTGGAACTTACAGAAAAAGATCACAGGGCGCTTATCGAACACGCAAACAGAGTAAAAATCGCGATTTTTTACTCTGTTTTCGACCAAGAGAGCGCGGATTTAATTGAGAGCATGGGGGTAAATATTTTTAAGCTTGGTTCAGGCGAAATAACAAATATACCTTTCATAAGGCATATTGCCTTAAAGAATAAACCCTGCATTTTTTCAACTGGAATGGCTGATGAAGAGGAAATAAGTGCTTGCGTTAATTCTTTCAGAAAAGAAGGCAATTGCCAGATAGTTTTAATGAATTGCTCAACAGGATACCCTTCAAAATTAGAAAATTCTCATTTGCGGCGCATGAAGTATCTTGAGGGCAAATTCAATATTTTTTGCGGAAATTCCGACCACACAGAAGGAATAACAGTCAGTGCCGCTGCTGCTGCGCTGGGAGCGCCAATGATAGAGAAGCATTTTACAATCGATAAAAATCTCCCTGGCTCTGACCACAGCATGTCTATGGATAAGGCTCAAATGAAAGAGCTCATCCGGCTGGTCCGCATTGTAGAAAAGAAGCCTGTAGGGGAGCATGATTTATTAAACGCTCTTAACCGGGCAGGAGTTCCTGTTGCCAGTCAAGAAATTAAGGTTATTTTAGGTAATCCCCGGCGCACAATATCTGAAGAGGAGGCCAGCCAGCGCCTGTGGGCAAGGAAAAGTGTTGTTGCCAGCCGCGACATAAAAAAAGGAGAGGTTTTTAACAGTAATAATACAGGGGTTAAAAGGCCCGAGGCAGGGATTTCTCCTTATGATTATGAGAAAGTTATCGGGAAGAAAGCAAAATGTTTAATAAAAGAGGGAAACCATCTTACGTGGGATGTGATTGAATGAGAAAAATAGCGGTTATTACCGGTTCAAGAGGCGATTACAGCGTTTATTCATCAGTTTTAGACGCAATTGATTCACTAAGCGGTATCGAATATGAATTGATAGTTACTGGTATGCATCTATCGGAAAAGTTCGGCTATACGGTTTCTGAGATAGAGAAAGATAAAAGGAAAATATTTGCTAAAGTTCCCATGCTCGTCAACGGCGATTCGCTTCTAGGTATGACAAAAAATACCGGCGTTGCCGTAATCGGCATAGCCGATGTTCTTGCTGATCTTAGGCCCGAGGTTGTCCTTGTCTTAGGAGACAGGGGCGAGCAGTTAGCCGCGGCACTTGCAGCGGCGCATATGAATATCGCGGTAGCCCACCTTCACGGAGGCGAGGTTTCCGGCACAATCGATGAAAGCATAAGGCATGCTATAAGCAAATTCTCTCACATACACTTTGCTGCCACAAAAAAGAGCAGGCAAAGGCTGATTAAGCTCGGTGAAAAAGAAAAAGATGTATACCTTGTCGGTGCTCCCGGGGTGGACTCAGTTAAGAAAAAGGGCACAATGTCCAGAGAGGAAGTTGCATCTTACTTTGGTTTCGATGAAGATAAACCAATTATCCTTGCTGTGCTGCACCCTGTAACAACTGAATTTGATCAGGCACAAAATAATACAAGGCATTTTATAGAGTCTCTTATAGAATTCAAACAGCAAACAGCCTGTATTTATGCAAATTCAGACGCGGGGTTTTCGAAAATGATGGGTGTCATTGAATCAAGAATCATTGAGTCCGGAATGAAAAACACTATAAAGCTGTTTAAATCTTTACCCCACGAGGTTTATCTAAGCACAATGAAACAGACCGCAGTTATGGCGGGAAACTCAAGCAGCGGCGTGATAGAGGCGCCTAGCTGTCGAACTCCCTATGTGCTTGTGGGAACCAGGCAGTCGGGCAGGGAGAAAGCAGAGAGTATTTTGGAGGCAGATTATAATAAAGATGAAATTCTAAAAGCCCTTGATAAGGCTCTAAACGATAAAGAGTTCAGAAATGTAGTAAATACATGTGAAAAACCATATGACCCTTTTAATGACGCAAATGCCGGCGTAAGGGTTGCGGAAATTCTTTCAACCCTCGAAATAACTTTTAACCTTTTGCAAAAGAGGATAGCTTATTGATGAAGAAATTAGTGATAATAGGCGCAGGAGACGGGGCAAGAGTCGTATCCCAGCTGGTTAAAGGCCAGAAGGGTTTAAAACTCGAAGGGTTTATCGATGACAATAAATCCCTGCAGGGGAAGAAAATCAACGGATACAGGGTTCTCGGCCGCACATCTGACCTGAATAAGTTCTCTGGCTATGGTTTTGTTGTTGCTATAGGTTTAAACATCAAAGCGCGAAGGAGTCTTTTTGAGAAAGCAAAAAAAGCCGGCCTTAAACCGGTAAATATTATTCATAAGAGCGCTGTAATTGATAAAACGGCAGAAATTTCAAAAGGTGCAATTATATTACCTAATTGTGTTGTTGGTGCCTTTGCCCGGCTAAGTGATAATGTTTTCCTCTTTTCCGGCGTTATAATAGAACACGACGCGAAAATCGGCAACAACGTATATCTCTCCCCGGGTGTTTCTCTGGCGGGCCATACAAAAGCCGGTAATAACACTTTTTTCGGCATAAATTCATGCACAGTGGAAAATATATCTGTGGGCAGTGATGTTATCGTGGGCGCGGGTGCGGTAATTTTGAAAGATGTGCCTGATAAAATGGTAGTTGCCGGAGTCCCGGCGAGAATTATAAGGAAAAACAATGGATAAAGTGCCCCTTGCAAAACCGTTTGTCGGAGAAGAAGAAGCAATGGCAGCTGCCGGCGTTGTCCGCTCAGGGTTCTTAAGTTTAGGGCCTAAACTTGATGAGTTTGAGAAAAATTTCCGGGAGTTTATCGGCACAAAACATGCTGTTGCTGTAAATTCAGGAACAAGCGGGTTAGAGATTTGTATAAAGGCTTTGAATTTAAAGAAGGGCGATGAGGTTATAACAACTTCTTTTTCTTTTGTAGCGTCTTCAAACCCTGTTGTTCTTGAGAATGCAAAGCCGGTTTTTATTGACATAGATGAGAAAACTTACAATATGGATATTTCAAAAGTTAAGCAGGCTGTGAACAAAAAGACAAAAGCTATAATGGCGGTTCATATTTTCGGCCAGCCTCTTGATGTAGAAGCTTTAATTGAAGCCGCACCAGAGGCGGCAATTATAGAAGATGCCTGCGAGGCTCCCGGCGCCCAATTTAACGGCAGGATGGCCGGTAAGTTTGGCAAGGCAGCAGTATTTGGTTTTTACCCCAATAAGCAAATTACTACCGGAGAAGGGGGAATGATTGTTACCGATTGTGATGAGATGGCCAAAGTTTTAAGAAGCCTGCGCAACCAGGGCAGAGACGACTGCGGCGAGTGGCTAAATCATGTGCGCTTAGGCCATAATTACCGTCTCGATGAGATGAGCTGCGCCGTAGGAATAGAACAGCTAAAGAAAATAAATACCATCCTTAAGCTGCGCAAAGAGCTAGCCGATAAATATACAAACAGATTCAAAGATGTTAAAGGGTTGGTTGTCCCATACACAGACCCCCGTGTAAAAAGGTCATGGTGGGTGTATTACCTGAGGGCAGAAGAAGGCTACAACAGAAATAAGATAATCGGATATTTAAATGAACAGGGAATAAGTTCAAGAGGGTATTTTGACCCCCCTATTCATCTTCAGCCAATTTACAGAAATTTGTTCGGCTACCGCGGCGGCGAGCTTCCTGTAACCGAGAAAGTATCAAAGAGCGGTTTTATCATTCCTTTTTTTATCGGGATGACTGAGGAACAGATTGAGAGAGTATGCATAACGGTATGCGAAGCAGTAAGGAGAGCGAAGATATGAGAGATGTATTTAAAGGAAAGAGGATATTGATAACAGGAGGAGCAGGTTCGGTAGGCAGGGCGCTTACAGACAGGATTTTAGATTATAACCCCCGGGCCATACGCATATTGGATATTTCAGAAAATGAAGTTGCTCAGATGCGCAGCGACTTAGGAAAAATAAAAGCAAAAAAAGTAAGGTATCTAATCGGCGATATCCGCGATTCAAACAGGCTTAAGCTGGCCATGGAAAATGTAGATATAGTAATTCATCTTGCGGCAATGAAGCATGTTTATGCCTGTGAATATAACCCTTTCGAAGCAATAAAAACAAACATAGACGGCCTTCAGAACATTATTGATGTTGCAAGGCACGGAAACGTTAAAAAAGTTATTTTCTCAAGCACAGATAAAGCCGCACGGCCTTCTAATGTTATGGGTATGACTAAGCTTTTGGGAGAAAAGCTTATATCTTTGGCAAACTTCTACAAGGGAAATAAAAGGACAATATTTGCATCAGTGCGTTTTGGCAATGTTGTCGGTTCAAACGGTTCAGCGGTACCCATTTTTAAAAGGCAAATCCAAAACGGTAAGCCTTTAACGATTACAGACGAGAAGATGACCCGTTTTGTTATTACCATGGATGAGGCTACTGAATTGATTTGCCGGGCAGTTGAGCTTGCAAGGGGGGGAGAAACCTTTGTTTGGAAAATGAGGTCTTTAAAAGTTATTGACCTTGCCCGTTGTATGGGTTCTAAGTACGGCAAGGGCAGGAAGGTTAATATGGTTACCATAGGCAGGGAAAAAGGCGAAAAATTACACGAAGACATAATGGATGAAGAAGAAGTTTATCGCGCAGCCGAGATGGATGACCTTTATGTGGTTTTTCCTCTAATCGACCATGTAAACGCAAGGCGCAAATATAAAAATATCAGCAGGATAAAGAGCCCTATTATAGATTCAAGCCAGGGTAAACATATGAATGATAAACAAATAAAAGAGTTTCTCGAAAGAACTTAAGAGGATTAATGTGAAAAGAGTATTACTCATAGACCCGCCGTTTCCTGAGAGGCCCTGGGATATAAACTGGCTGACACAGTTTCCTCCCAAAGGACTTATGTATATTGCTGCCTATTTACGTCATGCCGGCGTTGAAGCCAGTGTTTTAGATACCAAACAGCTTCAGTATGAAAAACCATCATTATTGCGAAGATCATTAAATGAGATAGAAGAATTTGTCAAAAACAGGGTAAAACAAATAAATCCCGATGTGGTTGGTATTACATCTACAACTATATCCTATATTCCGGCTACAAGAATAGCCAAAGCGGTAAAACAAGCTTTGCCGAAGATCAGGGTTGTTATTGGCGGAATACATGTTACGTTTACTGCACACGAGACTTTAAATGAATGTCCCTGGATAGATATTGTTGTGCGCGGTGAAGGCGAGAAACCTATGCTTGATTTAGCAGAAGGTAAAAAGCTAAGCGATATAAAAGGGATAACTTATCGTGATGAGAATGAGATTGTTGATACCCCTTTTGCTGCTTGCCTTGAACCAGAAGAAATACCCGTTCCCGCTTATGATATGCTAGATATGAGAAATTATGCATATGTAGTTTTAACGTGCACCAGAGGGTGCCCGTATCAGTGCAGTTTTTGCGAATTGCCGCAGCTTCATGGCCAAGGCATAAGATACCGCAGGGTGGAAGATGTATTAAAAGAATTAGAGCTCGCCTTATCGTTAAACCCTAAACTTGAAATCCGCTATGAAGATGAGTTTATGGGCAAGGATACCGAAAGGACCAAGAAGATTTTAAAAGCCGTAAAAAATAAGAAAGTAGGCCAGTTTCGCGCCGCAACCCGGCCCGACAGCCTGAATCCGGAAATATTAAGATTATTAAAAGATTCAGGCTGTACCAATTTGTATATAGGAATGGAATCAGGTTCCGACGAAGTACTTAGGCTTAATAAACGCGGTTTTAGAGTCGGGAAGATTTTGGAAATCGCAGATATGTTCAATAAGAACGATATGCTTTTTCACGGAGGTTTTATTTTGGGCTTACCCGGTGAAACCAAAGATACCTTAAAAGAAACATTAGATGTTGCATTGAAGTGCTGTGATTCAACCTTTGATGTGGTTAAAAGAAATTTCTCTGCCCTCCTAGATATTATGCCTTTTAAGCTTATTGTCGAGAACTCCCGGGCGGAATTTAATCTTTTAGCCCCCAATCCGGGAACGGCTATATTTCAGAATCAAGAAAAATTCAGGTATAAGATTTTTCATAAGAATTGGGAGCTTTACGATTGTAATACCAGTGTCGGTGAGCCTTATGATATAAGCACTAAAGAAATAGAGGCTTTTAAAGCCAAAGCCTTTAAGGCGGTTCAGGATAAAATGAAAAAGTACGGGCTGCCGGTAAATTGGTGGGACTATGGATACAAGGGGTAACGGTAACGTAAATAAATCAAAAATCAAATATCAAAAATTAAAATGACAAATCAAAATTCAAAATTATCTCTAAACATTTTAGTTACCGGCGGATGCGGTTTCATGGGAAGGTGGGTTTGTAAGAATCTCCTTGAAAAGGGGCATGAGGTATGGATTTTGGATAATCTTTCTAATTGTGCCGAGGAAAATATCAAAGAATTCAGTAATAAATTATCGGGTTTTATAAAAGACGACATTAAAGATAAGAATACGCTCTCCCAAGCCTTTAAAAACAATTTTGATATTTGCATACATATGGCTGCAGCGATAAACGTTCAGGAAAGTATCGATAATCCTAGAAAGTGTTTCGACGATAATGTGCTCGGTACTTTTTTACTGCTTGAAGAGTGTAGAAAAGCTAAAACAAAGATGGTTTTTATAAGTTCAGCGCTTATTTACCAGACACCCAAGAATAAAGAAGAAATCGCTGAAACTCACCCATTAAATCCGAGTTGCCCTTATACGGCGAGTAAAATTTTTGGCGAAGAAATGACAATTGCATACCATAAAACTTATGATCTTCCTTGTGTAATCTTAAGGCCTTTTAGCATATATGGACCTTGGCAGAGAAATGACTCAGAAGGCGGAGTAATGAGTATATTTATTGACCGGAAATTAAAAGAAAAACCGCTTGAAGTATTCGGCAGCGGCAATCAGAGCCGTGATTTTTTTTATGTGGAAGACTGCGCTGATTTTATTGTAAAGGCTTCTTTGTCTGATTCTGCGGTCGGTGAAATTTTCAATGCCGGATCAGGGAATGAGGTAAGAATTAAGGATTTAGCAGATAGTATATCTGAAGACGCAGTTTCGGTAAAGTTTGTTGAGCACCATCATCTTCATGCGGAAATAATGCATATGCGTGCATCATCGGATAAGGCGAAAAAAGTATTAGGATGGCAGGCAAAAGTAGGTTTAAAAGAGGGAATAGAAAAAACTACCCAGTGGCTTAAGCAAAGAATATGAAGATATTAGCTGTAATTGCCGCAAGAGGCGGGTCAAAAGGAGTAAAAAACAAAAACATAAGGCCTCTTTTGGGAAAGCCTTTAATTGCTTGTTCAATTGAGCAATTAAAAAGATGGGGTAAATTCGAAAAATTTATTGTATCAACTGATTCTCAAGAGATTGCTTCTGTTGCTAAAGAATATGGCGCAGAAGTCCCCTTTATGAGGCCGCAGGAATTGGCAACTGATAAATCAAATAAAATGGATGCCTTAAGGCATGCATATGTAGAGGCAGAGAAATATTACGGTGTGAAATTTGACGCGCTTCTTGATTTAGATGTAACTGCCCCGATAAGGACAGTTGAGGATATAGAGAATATTGTAAACTTATTTAAAGAGAAAAAGGCCGATTGTGTTTTTTCCGTAGTTAAAGCCCATAGAAACCCTTATTTTAACATGGTTGAGGAGCAAAAAGACGGAAGCGTTAAAGTTTGCAAAAGTCTTGTTCGGGATATTACAAGAAGGCAGGATGTCCCTTTAGTTTATGATATGAACGCATCGCTTTATGTTTACAGCAGAGAATTTTTATTAAACCCTGACAACAAAACACCCTATTCGGGAAAATGCTATGTTTACAAGATGAAAGATGAGTCTGCAACAGATATTGACAGAGAAGTTGATTTTAAACTAATTGAGTTATTAGTAAGAGAAGAAATTGTCAGAATATAAGTTAAAGAGGAGGTGAGAATGAAACGATGTAATAATTGTTTGATGGCTGATACAAAACCCGGGCTGGTATTAAATGAACAAGGTATCTGCCAGGCATGCCAGCGTGCTGAGCAAAAAAAGACTATAGATTATAATAAAAGATTCGAAGAGCTTAAAGATTTATGCAATAAATATAAGAGAAAAGACGGATACTATGACAGCATTATTGCCGTAAGCGGAGGTAAAGACAGCCACTTTCAGGCGTATGTGTTTAAAAAGCTTCTTGGTATGAACCCTTTACTTATTGGAGTAGGAGACCCATTTTCTAAAACAAAAGCAGGTATGCACAATGCAAAGAATATTGCACAAGCTTTTAACTGCGATTTTATATCTTTTAATTTAAGCCCTGATTTGGTTAAAAGAATGGTAAAGATAGCTTTTGAAGAATTTGGCAGCCCGACTTGGCCGGTTGATAGGGCGATTTACTGTTTTCCAATACGTATGGCTATAAATATGAGAATACCTCTTGTTGTTTACGGAGAAAATGTATCATGGGAGTATGGCGGAGTGCTTCAAGAAGAAACATATAGCGCTATCAATCAAATAAATAATGATGTTGCAAAAAAAGTTGATTTTGGCCTCTGGTATAAGAATGGAATCGCCGACAATGAAATAAATATGCTTAAGTACCCGACTAAACATGAAATTGACGAGTCAAACTTAGACCCCATATACTTAAGTTATTTTATTCCATGGGACGGTTACCGGAATTATAAAATCGCAAAGATGTACGGTTTTAAGGATTTAGTACATGAGTGGAAGAGAGAAGGCTATATCGAAGATTATGACCAAATTGATTCCATAGCCTACCTTATTAATGCGTGGATGAAGTATCCAAAATTCGGATTTGCCCGCGCAACGGATGTTGTTGGTTACTGGATAAGAAGCGGTAGGGTTACAAAGAAAGAGGCGATGGAATTGATTAATGAGCATGACCATAAGCTCGACGACAAAATTCTGGATGACTTTTTGCAGTTTGCCGGCTACAGCCATGAGGAATTCTTCAATATCGTTGATAAATTTTACAACAGGGATCTGTTTGAGAAAGTCAGAGGCTACTGGGAATTAAAGAAGGAATTTAAGCTGAAGCAACCGGATTTAATAAAGGTATGATGGAGAGAGAAAAAGAAAGTATTTTTCAATGCTGGGCAGACACCGTTGGCGTTATTTCGCTTGCGTGTATAATTTTGCTGCATTTTAGCCGCGGTTATAAAAGAATAATATATATTCGAATAACAAAAGGTGCAGAGATTGTAATCCGTATATGCGGGATTAACAGAATGTTTGATTTTAGACATGTATCCCGGATTGAACCTGAAATGTCTGCCTGCGATGAAAGAGAGCTTTACCATAGAGCATACCGCGAGAAATCAAAAGCCGCGATAGATTTTGGCAATCAGTATTTAAAAAATGATTGGCTTGCCAGAATTATATCAGGCATTTTTAATAAATCAAAAATAGATTTATTCTTAAAACAGGAAATCGCTAAGGATATTGAGGATTTTTTTATTTTGAGTAATTTTATGCGCTGGGAAAAAGAAAACTTAAATAACCAGAAAGATTTACGGGATGTTTTGATAATAAAAAGCAGTCCATGGAAAAAACATTTATCCGGTTACGGGCACAGGCTGTTTTATCTTGTTTTGGGTTATCCCGACATAAAAAGGACAGCCTCAGGGTTATTCATCCCTTTTAAGGTAGCAATTGAAATTACGGCAAACCTGATTTTTATGTTTTTACCCGGGAAAAATATCCCGGCTGCCAAGGGTAACAAGCCTAAAATAGCTGTTCTTCATGCTCAAGGCGCGGATTTAAGCAAAAGGTCGGATTATTTCTGGTTTCCTGCTTCAGGCATTGACCCTTCTAAAATTTTAGTTTATTTCAGGTATGACTGCTGGCCGCCGGCCAAAGAAACCATAAATTTTATAGAATCCTACGGCATGAAATGGGTAAATTTGCTTCCCTGGAAGATGCCGCGGGTAGGTTCAACGAGCACCTCGCCTGAATTCTACAAACTGCCGCACATCCTATTCGTTAAGAACCAGATTCTCTGTTTATATAGAATGACAAAATCGTTTTTTTATTGTTTATTTAAAGTAAGCCGTATTTCATTCTGGCAGTGGCATATCCTGTCGGATTTAGCGAATAGAACGGCCGTTTATGAGTCTTTTTTTAAGATATACGGCATTAAAGTTCATTACGGACTTTATGAAACAGGAATAGATATGACGGCTTCGAATATCGCAATTGAACGTTCAGGAGGCATTGATGCCTGCCATCACTGGTCAAATTATGACCATACCGAGATTTCTATCGGAAAGCCTTACGACATATATTTTGTCTGGGGGTCTTATTATAAGAATAATTTCTTCAATAAAGATTTCTACAATGTAAATTATTTTGTTTACACAGGATACCCCTATGATAACTTCTTTTCTAATTGTAAAGATAGTTCCCATCCCTACCGCAGGCAATTAATAGAAAATGGAGCACAGTTCATCGTTACGTTTTTTGATCAATCTTATTCTGATGATTGGCCAAAGGCCAATAAGGCAATCGCTGATGTGTATAAAGCTCTTTTAAATAAGGCCATAAACGACTCGAGATTCGGGCTTATCACAAAGCCTAAGAAAAATGGAGAATTCTGGAGCCAGCCGGCATTGAAAGAATTTGAGCTTTTAGCAAAGAAAGCTCTTAAAACCGGCCGCTGCATTCTTTTAAACAAAGATACCTTTCCCAATGAAGCCGCCCAGGCCGCGGATCTGGTTGTTGGTTTTGGGGTTTATTCAACACCGGCAATTGAGGCAGCTCTTTCAGGGGTCCCTGCAATAACTATCGATTTACAAAATCTCTCAAGCCACCCGTTTTATAAAAGAAATTTAAATTCTTATGTCTTTAATGATTTGGAGAAAGCCATGGGTAAAATAAAGGAATATTTAAATGCGGGAAAAGCCCCATTGATTATACCTGAAGATGTCGATCCTTTCAGAGACGGAAGATCTTCCGAAAGAATCGGTTTTTTTATTAAAAACTTAATTGATGGATTTGATAAAAAACTCAATAGAAATGAAGCAGTTAATCATGCTGTTAATTCTTACCGGGAAAAATGGGGAAAGGATAAGGTGGCAGGCCTTGACGGTGAACCAGCCGCTTTCAAGGAATGTAAAGGAGATGGGGATGCTTTTGTCGGTAGTTATACCAGCGCGCAATGAAGAGGCTTCTTTGACAAAAACAGTTTTAGCCATTGTTAAAGAGCTGCACGCAGAGAATATTGATTTTGAGATAGTTATGGTTGATGACGGTTCAACTGATTCGACTTATGAAGCAATGCAGGACATAGCAAAGTACGATAAGAGAATTAACTATGTTCGGAATCATCCGCCTCACGGATTTGGGTTAGCTGTCAGGCGAGGCCTCGAGGTTTATATGGGCGATGCCGTTGTTATTGTTATGGCAGACGGCTCTGACGAACCCAAAGATATTGTTAAATATTACAAGAAATTAGAAGAAGGCTATGATTGCGTATTTGGTTCAAGATTTGTTAAATCAGCCAAAGTCGTAAACTACCCGTATATTAAGTATATTTTTAACCGGGCCGGAAATATTTTTATAAAGCTTTTATTAGGACTTAGAAACAACGATATAACAAACGCCTTTAAATGTTACCGGCGGGAAGTTATAGAAGGAGTTAAGCCTTTGTTGTCGCACCATTTTAATTTAACTGTCGAGATGCCCTTAAAAGCAATCGTAAGAGGTTATACGTATGCAACCGTCCCTATAAATTGGTATGGCAGAGTCGAAGGCGTCGCTAAATTCAAAATCAAAGAAATGGGAAGCCGCTATATGTTTATTATTTTTTATGTCCTTCTTGAGAAGTGGCTTTCAAGAGGGGACTATCTTAAGAAAAGAATTGCCGTGCCAAAAAATCTTGGTAATAAATATGCCAAATCTATTAATAACGATAAATAGTATAAAGGATTAGTATGAGTATTTTAAAGCCGGCAATTCTCAGTGAAACGCGTGATTGTGCTCTTATAAGTTGTCTTTCTGAACAGGAAAGGCGCAGGGTGGAATACTGGAATAATTTTGATCCTTTTGTAAATTACAGAATGCATTGGCGTTCTTCTATGATGCGCCATCTTTTTCATATTCTTCCCGGGCAAAAAATCCTTGAAATCGGGGCGGGTAACGGAAAATTTACCGCTTCTCTTATGAGGGTAACCAGAGGAGAATGTGATATAACAGCCTGTGTTTTTTCTTTAAAGTTCAAGAAACAGATTGACGCATTATTACAAAACGCTAATGTAAATGTTGATTATGTGGATGAATTGTTTGACATAGCCAAAAGGGGCAAATTTGATTTTATAATTTCTCACCATATGCTAAACAACGAATTTACCAGCGAATTCCTTATTATGGTTAAAAAACTTTTAAAGCCCAAAGGAGGCATACTTTTATTTGAGCCTAACCCTTGGAATCCTTACTACCGGCTTAGAAGAATTATAAAAACTATAATCCCTCTTAAATGGAGGAGGCCCGTTGAGCAGATTACATTAAACCGTTTGCAAATGTTTTCTGTTTTGTCCGATATAGGCTTTACCCAGATTAATACCCTGCCTTATGATTTTCTTTATTCGCCGGTGCCAAAATTTTTACTTTGGCCGGCTCAGCATATGAGCATTATTATGGAAAACACGCCCTATTTGCGAAATTTTGCCGGATCTCTTTATATCTGGGCCCGTAACCCGGCGCCCGATGACTTTAAAGCAAATTTTGTCGATTTATGCGAACATGAGGAATTTTTTGACAGAGTTTCCTTTGTTATACCTTGCCATAACGAAGAGATGAATGTCGGGCCGCTCATCGAAAACATAAATAACTTTTACGGAAAGTATGTTTATGAAATATTAATAATTGATGACAATTCAACAGATAAGACTTATTCTGTTGCCAGTGATATATCTCAAAAAGACCACAGGGTAAAAGTAATAAAAAGAGCGCCTCCTAACGGCGTGGGGCGTGCCTTGAGAGATGGCTTAAAAGCGGCAAAAGGCGAATACATTGTAATTATGGACAGTGATTTTCAGCATATAATCCCTGAAATGCGGGATTTGTTCAACGCAATTAAAAACGGCGCCGATGTGGCGGTGGGGTCGCGTTTTTCCCGCAATTCCGTGCTGGTAAATTATGCCTTTACAAAAATTATAGCTAACCGGGCATTCCATATGCTAGCGAATATTTTTCTGGGGAAACGGTTTCGTGATTTGTCTAACAACTTAAAAATTTTCCGCCGGCACGTTGCCAAAAGCATTATTATAGAGTCAAACGATTTTGCCGCAAATGTTGAAACAGGATTAAAGCCCTTGCTGCTTGGTTATCGTGTGGATGAGGTTCCCATTTCCTGGGTGGATCGCTCTTCGATAATGGGCCTCTCAACTTTTAAAATATGCAAAACCGGCCCTAATTATTTTAAGCTATTATTAAAATTAATATGGCGCAGGATAATACGAAAAAACTATCAAGGAAGACCCGTTCAAATAAAGAACTAAGATGGCTGAAACAGGAAGAATAGTTCTAAAAGATATGCATTTATCAGGCAGGAAAAAAACAGCAAATGGCGTGTTGTTGGTTTTGCCGGTAAGCCATACTCATTATGTCGTTCCTCCCATTGGCTTAGGTTATATAGCATCATCTTTAAGAAGGGAAGGCTTTAATAATATAAGAATATTGGATTGCGTAAAAGAAAAGATGTCATTTGATAATTTCTTTAGTTATTTCAGCGAGAATAAACCTGAAATAGCAGGCTTTCAGGTTTTCTCTTACGATTTCAATTCCGTTAAAAGGAGTATCGGCCTGATAAAGAAAATCAGCCCCAAAACAAAAATTGTTATCGGGGGTCCGCATGTTTCTGCAACTAAAGGCGATTCTCTTTATGATTTAGAAGGGGCCGATTTTGGGTTTGTGGGGGAGGCAGAAATTGGGTTTCCCATGCTTCTTAAACGCTTATTAAGAAAAGATTCGATTAGTTATGAAGATATCCCAGGCTTAGTTTGGCGCGAAAACAAAAGGGTTTTGAAGAATCCCCGCACATACATAGATGACCTCGATAGCTTAGGCTATCCGGCATGGGATTTAATTAACCCCTTATTGTATCCTGACAGCCCTCAAGGAGGATTTTATAAGAATTTTCCCATAGCCCCGATTTCAACCACACGCGGATGCCCCTATCAGTGTACTTTCTGCGGAAGCGGAGTGAATATGGGCCATAAGCTGCGTTTTAGGAATATTGAGCGTGTTTTAGATGAAATGGAAATGCTTTACGGTGACTTTAAGGTAAGGGAGTTTCATATAATAGATGATATGTTTAATTTTAACAAGCAAAGGGTTATTGATTTTTGCCAGGGCATAAAAAGGAGGAACCTTAAAATAAGCTACACCTTTCCAAACGGGCTGCGCCTGAATAACCTTGATTCAAACATTCTTAAGAATATGAAGGATACGGGGGCTTATGCGTTTACGGTTGGAATCGAGTCGGGTTCTCAAAATATTCTAAATGCCATGAAAAAAGATTTAACCATAGAGTTGATTGAAGAAAAAGTCAATCTGATAAGAAAATCAGGTTTGGAGCCTAGCGGGTTTTTTTTGATAGGCTATCCCGGCGAAACAATTGAAGATATAAAGCTTACCATAAAGTTTGCTAAACGCTTGAAAATCAAAAGGGCCCATTTTAGCAATTTTCTTCCCCTTCCCGGGACAACTATAACAGAAAAACTTATCGAAAGCGGAGAGATATCTCATACGGATTGGAGTAAACTTTTTTATTCGAAGGTGGCGTATTCCCCGAAAGGGATATCAAAAAATAAATTAAAGCAGTTACAGCGCAGGGCATTTCTTGAATTCCACTTAAGGCCGCTTATTTTGTTTAAAATGCTGACAGAGATAAAAAGCTTTAATCATTTAAAGATAATTTTGAAAAGAGCCGTTGATTACCTTTTTTCCCGGTAGTTTTTCGGGTGGGTTAATTATTGTTTTGTTCCATGAATATTTTAAGAAAAATATATTCGGTTATATCTAAAGACAGAAAATCAGTTTTGGCTTATCTAATTATCGTTAATCTCCCTTTATTAATTCTTACTTTTGATACGGGAAATTGGAGCGATGATTATCAATATACAAATTTAATCATGGTGAAAGCGAAATTCTCTCCAATTCTTCCTTTGATTTTTGATACTACCGGCGGGCACGTCCAGGGTGGGCATTTTGCACCTTTTTATAATTTGATAAATCTTCTAATTACATCGATATCCTTAAGCCCTGTATTTTTCCACTTTATTATCATGGCCTTCTACATTTTAACAGCATTCTTTGTTTTTCTCATTGTTGATAGATACTATCAAGATAAAGCCTTGGCCATTCTAGCGGCAACACTGTTTGCGCTTAACTATTATATCGGTTTTAAGGCGCTTAATTGGAATGCTTTTCATTCTCATGCCACTAACACCTTGACGGGAGCTGCAAGCCTTTATTTCCTTATTAGATATATTCAGGAAAAGAAGAATTTTTCTCTGATGGCTTGTGCGGTTTTTCTCCTGTTAACTATATTCAACTACGAAAGCGGCTTTGTTTTCTTGCCAGTTCTTGCAATAACTGGTTTTCTTTCATTATTGAGAAAGGAAATATGTTTTAGGAAATTACTATTGATTTTAATAGTTTTATTAATGGTCGCCGCCCTTTTCCCTCTGGGAGCATATATGAAAACCGGCAAACCCATTCCTTTAAGCTATAGATTTAAAACTGCATCCCAAAGGTGGAACAGGAACATCCAGGGGTACGCCTTTAATGCTAACGATTTATTTATAAAATCAACGGGTTTCTCCATAATGTATAACAATATAATTTTTAATCGGCTAAAGCATAATGTAAAGCTTAAAGAAGATGTTAGGCGGCTGATAAGAGAAGGTGGGAGCCTTACATCTTTAAGTACATCTGTAAAAATACTAGCCATATTATCAATATTTATTTTTCTTGCCGTTACAGTGCTTATTTTTGTAATAGTTAGAATATTAACCCGTGTCCGAACCAAAAGCATCTTGTTCTTAGCAATATACGGATGTTTATTCGCGGTATACATACTTGTTTTTTATCGAACAGATATTGCTAATGCCATAGCATTATTTAGCAGTGTTATTGCCGCAGATTTAATTATCTGTTTTTTGCGCAGCGGTAAAAAGGTTTACTATAGAATTGGATTAGCAGCATTAGGTTTTTATTTCATTACAAGCGTATGGACTGTTTTTGATAAATTTGACGATTGTTACCGCAAGTCTTTCTTTGGCCTTTCCAAGGCAGCGATAAAAGGACCCGGTAAGATATATAGCAAGATTAATAATAAAATTGGTCATTTTGCCGAGGGAGGTATCATCATATTTACTCATGACTACAGCTCATATCATTCCACGGGAGGCTTTGAAAGGGTTGGAGATGTTATCGGGGCGGGTGACTTAGCCTGTTTTAATGCAGCTGTCTATTACAAAGATCTGTTAAGGACAGATATACCCAGGCAATATAAAAAAAGGCCCTTAGAGGAATTCTGTCAGGAATTCTTGATAAATGAGAAATATAGGAAAGTTATTGTTCTCTCAAAAGAGGATGCACTAGAATATTTAAAAGAAAACAATGTTGATACTGGAGAGATAGCGGCTATATATATGTCAAAGGATTATTATATTGATAAATTAGATATATAGAGGTAAGTAGCGATGAGTAGCTTAAAAAGGAGAAAATTCCTAGCGCCTTTGTTGTATTTTATAAAGCCGTATCCACGCCTTATTTTAGGAGTTGTTCTGCTTATTTTAACAGTATCCATACTGGAAGGGTTTAACATTCTTGTTATTTTCGGGCTTCTTAAGACTGTCCTTTCTTCGGAGGTGCCCCAAGGCAGATTTGCCCTTTTTACAATGAAGATAGTTAAAGTAATAGGCTTTGACAATAAGCTTCTTTCGGCGGTAACGGTAATATTTTTAATAATTTTATTGAAATGTATTCTTGATTTCTTCAGGCGCTATTTTACGGCTTTTGCAAGCTGTAAGATCTGGCACGATGTCCAGTATAAAGTGTTTAACAAATGTGTTTACGCTGATTATCAGTTTTTTCTCGATACCAAAGAAGGGGAAATTATATACCGTGGCTTTACCGCCCCTTCGGTAATGGGGGTAACGCTTCAATACAGCTGTGAGTTTTTAGCTGAAATAGTCAAACTTATTATAATAATGGGAGTTCTTTTTGCAATCTCACTTAAATTTTCTTTTGTTATTGTTGTGTTTTCAGCTCTTTTTTATATGCTTACAAACATTATAGCCAAAAAAGTAACGTATTATATAGGTAAAGGAAGGCAGGAGTCTTCTGTAAGCCAGACAGTTATCTTGGCCGAACTTATAAACGGCATAAAGCCTATTAAGATTTTTCTATCTCAAAATAGATGGATAAAAGAGTATGACCAGGCCATGTGCCGTTATTTTAACCTCTATGTTAAAGATGAAAGCTGGCGGGCTCTGCCGCCTAATGTCCTTGAATTGCTGGCTGTGGGGCTGCTCGGGATGCTTTTGGTTTCATTTAAAATAACAAACGCAGGCATTTCAGCAAGCCAGTTATCAATGCTCGGGGTTTATGTTTATTCTTTCTATCGCTTTATGCCTTCATTTAAGAACATTAGCGCAAAACGCCTAAGCTATGTAGGGAACCTCGCCATAGTTGAAAATCTCTATGAATTTTTAAAGCAGGATATAAAGGAAATAAATGACGGAAAAGTGAGTTTAAAAAGATTTGATAATTCAATAAATCTGGAAAATGTTGATTTTAGCTATCCGCAGGGCAAAGATGTGCTTAAGCATATCAGTTTTGAAATTAAAAAAGGCGAAACCATTGCCATTGTAGGTAAATCAGGTTCGGGAAAAACCACAATCGCGAATTTAATCTTAAGGCTGTTTACGGTTAAGAACGGGAGAATATTAATCGATAACATAAATATGAATGATTTAAAGATTGATACCTGGTTATCCAAGATTGGGTATGTTGCCCAAGATACTTTTATATTCAATGCTACGGTTGCAGATAACATTGTTTTTGGCAGGCCATTTGACAGTAGCAAGCTGTTAAAGGCAATAGAGCTGGCTAATGTTGATGAGTTTATACAAAATCTTGAAAACGGTTACGATACTTTAGTTGGAGACAGGGGTATGAAGCTTTCCGGCGGACAGCGCCAGAGAATAGCAATTGCCCGGGCAATGTATAATGATCCTGAAATTCTTCTTTTTGATGAGGCAACTAGCTCTTTAGATAACCATTCTGAAACAATGATTCAGAATGCGTTGAATAAAATATCTTCAAATCATACGGTTATTTTAATAGCCCACAGGCTTTCAACGGTAATGGGAGCCGATAAAATTATTGTTTTAGATTCAGGCAGTGTAGTTGAGCAGGGGGTGCATCAAGCGCTTTTAAATAAAGGCGGTCTTTATTTCAGCCTGTATAACAGGGAGGCGCAGGCAGAGCCGGTTTAGCATATGAAAATAGTAATATTTGAATTCATTGACGAGGTGAAAGTATTATTAAAGAAAACTAGGAAAGATTTTTTTCTCGATAAGGATGTTTCTGTAATATGTTTTCATCCTAAAGTGCGTATTTTTCTTAATAAAAAAGGTATTTCCTCAGGCGATACTATAAAATACTTAGATAATGAGGCCCAAAGCAGAATAATCAAGAAAACCGAAGAGATCACCTTAAGGCTAGTTGAAGAAATTAACCTAACTGATGTATTTGGCATAAAAAACGGCTATCAAGAAACATTTATTCACCATTTGCGTTTATACATTAATCATTTCCTTTGGATTATTGAGGTTCTTGGATCCATAAATAAAAAACACAAAATCACCCAAATACATTGTCCGATAATTAGAAATTATGTGTCTATGTATAAAAAGAAGGGCTATATACAGGATAGTGAGAGGTTTTTAGGGTTTTTGGTTGAAGATTTTTGTAAGATTAACAACATTGAGTTCTTTGGTTATGAAATAAAAGGAAAAAGAAGCAAATATTTATCAGTATTTATGGCAAGAGCAATTCGGATAGCTGGCCAAATCCTTGCTTCGATTGAATATAGCAAACTTAACAAAGAAAAATTAGATAAGGATAAATATATCGTTATCCCTAGCCTTTCGTATAACATGGGAAATCTGCTAAGAGCAATCGAAGAGAAAAGCCCTCAAGTTAAAAGTATAATGTTGTGGGAAGATAAGTTTACATTTAAGAGAGAGGTTTTTAAAGTCATTTTGCTTGCCAAAAGTATTTTAAAAATAGGTAAAAAGGAAAAACTACTCCATGCAGCACTTCCTTTAGATTTACTGCGAAAGAAGTTTAAGAAGAATCACCGCCAAATTTATATTTTTAATAAAGTTTTTAATAATTTTATAAAAGAAGTTAATTTAAATATTGCCGGGCTCTTAACATATAAAGGGATTGCTTTCAATAGATACCTTTTAGATAAAATAGATATCGGCTTGAGGCATGAAATCATTTCATTGCAGCATTCAACGCTTGTGCTGTATCACATTTTTAAGCGTTTGCGTCCAAAACTGCTTATGGCAATGTATAGTGTGGGCCCATATTATATGATGGGAGAATTAAGCCACATTTTAGGGTTTCCGTCTCTTAATATAAGTCATGGCACACATGTTCCTCCCAACAACCAGGCCGAAAGAATTGAGAATTACCGGTTGGCCACCAGTGTAATAATTAACACATATAAGCACGTTGCTGTTCAGACTCCCTGGACAGATAAATTTCTTAATTTTTATGAAGATGATCGTCCACGGGTAATGAGCGGGCCGCTGCTTTACTCTATAAAAAGGGATGATTTGCGCCTTAAGGTAATTAAGCAATTGCCTAAAAAAGCATCAAATAAAAAGATTATTTTGCACGCAACAACTCAGAAGGCAAGAAACGCTCTTCGATTTCATATGGAAGAAACCCTTGACGAATATATATCGAGCTTAATAGATTTAACCCATGCAGTTAATTCATTGGATGATACATATTTGATTATCAGGCCGCATCCGGTTTGTGATATGTCTGAGAGAGAATTTCATAAACTTCTTCCTGTCCGTAACAGATTATCAGTAGTAAAAAACGGCCCGTTTGTAAATCTTCTTTCAATTGCGGATTTGCTTGTAAGTTATTCATCTACCTGCATAGAGGAAGCTCTTCAAAGTAATATCCCTGTCATTTTATATGATAAATGGCAAAGGTATAATCATTTTAATGTTGACGAAACCAAAGAAGTTAATGAAGTTAAAAGAAGCCCAGTATATTATTTTACTGATAATATTACTCTAAATGTAAAGCTCCAGAAAGTGATAAATATTTTTAAAAATAACCCATTAACCGATTCTGAGTTAATAGATTTTAAATATCCAAAGGAGTACAGGAAAAATTTCTTTAATTTTGTTAATTCCTCTTTAGAGGGTAAGGAATATGGCTGTGATGTGTCTTCTAAAAATATTAAAGAAGATCTCTTTGCTTTGTATAACCCGGATGCACGCAAATCTAACGCAGATAGACTTAGATGAATCTTTATCTGCGACCATATGCGGTTGATTAGCGTTAATCTGCGTATAAAAAAAGGAAAAGAGAGAAATGAATATAGTTTTGATTATGGCAAAAGAAGGAAGCATCGGGCTTCCCGGCAAAAATATCTGGAAAGTAAAAGATAAAACTCTTTTGAGCTGGGCGATTGATGATGCAAAGAATTCAAAAGAAGCGGATTGTGTTTTTGTCAGCACAAACGGTAAAAAAACAGCCCAAATTGCCAGAGAATCCGGCGCTCAAATAATAATGCGAGATGATGAGCTGGCCAAAAATGAAAAGTTTATGGAGTCAGTTGACCACGCGATAAATTTTATTAAAGAAAAACACGCTGATTTAGAAATAATAGCGATGCCCCAGTGCGTTGTGCCGTTTCGCGATCCCGATATATTCGATAAATGCATAGGTTTTCTTATAAAGAATAAGGATTATGATTCTGCGGTTACCATAAGAAGAACAGGCTATATCCCCGAGGCTTTAATGAAGGAGAGCGGGGGCTTTCTAAACCCATATTTTCCTGATACTCAAGATAAAGTTTCAGGTTCACGTCAAGACAGCGAGGCTTATGAGATAGATCATACGGTTGAGTGTTTTAGATACAGTTCTTGGCTCAATAAAAGCAATGGCATTAAGCCGTGGAGTTATTTGGGCAGGAAAATAAAAGGTATAAAACAATCCTACCATAACCATAATTGTTTTGTAGACGTCCACACTATAGATGACATAAGATGGTTTGAATTTATAGTTGATAATTTAGGGTTTCAAGGAATGAGAGAAGATGATAAAGTGCATACTATTTGATTTTGACGGTGTTATTGCAGAATCGGTTGATGTTAAGACAGAAGCTTTTAGGGCTTTGTTTGAGTGTTATCCTGAGTATGTTGATGAGATTGTCGATTTTCACGTTAAAAACGGCGGAATGTCAAGATATGATAAGTTTAAATATTATTATTCAACAATTATCAAGGAAGATTTGACCAAAGAGCGATTTTTAAGCTTGTGCGACCAATTCAGTAATTTAGTTGTTGAGAAAGTAATTAGCGCTCCTTTTGTAAAGGGAGCCAAAGAGCTTATAGATAAATGCAGCTTAAAGTTTGATTTATTTATTGTTTCTGGTACGCCGGATAAAGAAATTAAAAAAATAGTTAAAGGGCGTGGTTTAGGGGGGTATTTTAAAGGTGTTTTTGGTTCGCCTTCGACAAAGGCTAAGTTGATCGGAGATATTTTAGAAGACCTAAAACTTAATCCTTGCGAGGCGGTTTTTATCGGAGATGCGGTAAACGATCTTAAAGCAGCTAAAAATACAGGCGTTAAGTTCATTGCCCGTATTATAGAAGATAATGCGTTATGGGCGCAAGATGAAATTACTCAAGGAAAATTTAAAAGCATGGAAGGCGTTTTAGAATTTATCGATGAGATAAATGCCGATAGGATTGTTAATAAGAAATAAATATACTAAATTTAATTAGGCGCAATCGAAACCTTAAGGGGGTTTATATGAATGCAAGAGAAGTTTTTAAGAAAAAGTTAATAAATTGTAAAACTACAATAGGAAGCTGGCTTCAAATTGGCCATCCTGTTACAGCTGAAATCATGGCTCAGGCAGGTTTTGATTGGCTGGTAGTTGATTTAGAGCACAGTGCAATTGATATATCAACCACACAGGTATTATTTCAGATAATAGAGTCAAAAGGGATTATTCCTTTAGTTAGGCTCTCATCCAATGATAATGTAGAAATAAAGAGAGTTTTAGATGCCGGAGCAGCCGGTATAATTGTTCCCAATGTTAACACTGCAGATCAAGCAAAAGAAGCTCTTTGTTCTTCTATGTATCCGCCTATAGGCAAAAGAGGAACCGGTATTGCCCGTTCTCAGGGGTACGGTTCTAATTTTAAAGAATATTTTGATAGGGCTAATAAAGAGATGATTGTTATAGCGCAAATTGAACATAAAGATGCACTTTCAAACATTGACAGTATATTAGAAACAGATATAGATGGAATTTTAATTGGCCCTTATGATATATCAGCATCTTTAGGGGTGGCAGGTGGTTTTGATAATCCTTTGGTTGTTGAAGCTGTTTCAAAAATAAAAGCTGCAGCAAAGAAACACAACAAATCATTGGGTGTGCACATTGTCTATCCCCGCTATCAAGAAGTTGAGGAGAAAATTAATCAAGGATTCAACTTTATTGCTTACAGTACGGATGCGATAATTTTACAGGATTATACTTCTTCTTCAGTCGAAAGAATTAATAACATGGTAAAGGGCAAAGTTAAGGTTAAGGTGTAGAAAATATGAAAGTTATTGGGATAATACCGGCACGCATGGCATCAACAAGATTTCCCGGTAAACCGCTATGTAAAATGTGCGGTATGACGATGGTTGAGCATGTTTACAGGCGTTCGGCTATGTGCAAGATCTTGGATGAATTGTATGTTGCAACATGTGATCGCGAAATAAAAGATGAAGTTGAGCGTTTTGGCGGTTTAGCCGTCATGACAAAGGATACCCATAAGACTTGTTCAGACAGAGTTGCTGAGGCGTGTATAAATATTAAAAGCGATGCAGATGTAGTTGTAAATATACAGGGCGATGAGCCGTTAATTTATCCTCAGATGATTGAAGATGGCGTTAAGCCCTTTTTTAAAGACAAGAGCCTTGTTTGTACCAATGTTATTTCTAAGATAGATAATGATAGAGATTTTAACAGCCCTAATTTTATAAAAGTAGTAAAAGACTTATCAAATTATGCTCTTTATTTTTCCCGGGAGCCTATACCTTCAGCTAAAAAGCATCCCGGAAGCTTTGACAGATATAGACAGGTTTGTATACTCCCTTTTAGAAGAGATTTCCTGCTTAAATTCGTTGAGTTGAAACCAAGCCCTACTGAATGTGTTGAGAGTGTTGATATGGTAAGAGTGTTAGAGTACGGCTATAAAATTAAGCTCGTTGAAACAGAAATAAAAACCATGGCGGTAGATAATGAAGATGATAGAAAAAGAGTAGAAAAAGCTCTTTTAAACGACGGATTATTTAAAAAGTATAAACCGGGAGTTAAATGATATGAAAGTTTTAATTACAACAAGCACGTTTGGAAAATTTGAAAGTTCAGTTTTGGACCCTTTAAAAGAAAAAGGGCTTGAAATTGTTCAGAATCCATTTGGCAGAAAAATGACAGCTAAAGAGACCATTGATTATTATGGCCCTGATATTGCCGGCGTTATTGCCGGCACAGAACCCATTACAAAAGATGTTATTAATAGGGCAAAGTCGCTAAAAGTTATATCCCGTTGCGGTATTGGTGTTGACAACATAGACATGGTTGCGGTAAAAGCAAAAGGGATACAGGTTTATAAAACTCTTGATCCTGTTGTTGATGCGGTTGCCGAACTGACTTTAGCCCATATTTTTTCACTTCTTAGAAAGATACCCTTGGTTGACCGCAATATAAGATGCGGCATCTGGAATAAGCCGATGGGCAATCTTCTTAAAGGCAAAACTATCGGATTTGTTGGTTTGGGAAATATTGCAAAAAAAGTAGTTGAGCTAACCGGCAGTTTTTATTTGAAGTATCTAGCATACGACATAAACCATGATAATAATTTTGCCGATAAGTTTTCAATACAGTATGTTGATTTAAACAGTTTGTTAAAGAATAGCGATATTATATCAATCCATTTGCCAATAAATGAAAATACCAAAAATTTAATAAACAGGGACAATTTAGAGTTAATTAAGCCTTGCGCGCTTTTGATCAATACTTCACGCGGCGGCATTGTGGATGAGAAAGCTCTTTATGATTATCTATCCGAAAACAAAATCGGGGGTGCCGCTTTAGATGTATTCGAAAATGAGCCATATAAGGGCCATTTAAAGGATCTTGATAACGTTATTTTATCAAGCCACATTGGTTCATATGCAAAAGAAGCAAGGGTTGCGATGGAGTTTATGGCGGTTGATAATCTGCTGAAAGGATTTAATTTTGGTAAATAAAGCACATACTTCAAAGAAAGAAAGCTTAGCGGTTAAGAAATCGAGAAGAATGGCTGTCGATTTAAATAATCCTTATCCGCCGTTTCCCAGAGAAGTATTTTTTGACTTAAATAATGCCTGTAACAGCAAATGTTTTTTTTGCAGTAACCATAAGGTTACACAAAGAGATTATCTTGATAAGGAATTAGGCTTTAAACTTCTTAAAGATTTCTATGATAACGGAACCAGAGAAGTCGCATTTTATGCAACGGGAGAGCCTTTCCTGCGTGATGATCTCGCAGATTTTGTTGAAAAGGCGCGTTTAATAGGTTATGAGTATATATTTATATCTTCCAATGGCATTATTGCCAATCGCAATCGCGCAAAGCCGGTCTTAGACGCCGGCCTAAACAGTATTAAGTTTTCAATAAATGCCGGGAACAGAGAAACTTATAAAAAAGTCCATGGCGTTGATGCTTTTGATAAGGTAATTGAAAACGTAAAATGGTTTTACAATTATAGAGAAGAAAGCGCCTTAGATTACGGTATTTATGTAAGTATGGTTCCTTCCAGTCTCACTCAGGGGCAGTGGCCAACTCTTTACGAGATACTTAAGCCCTATGTAGACGAAATGGATTATCGAGGCTGCAGCAATCAGGGTGGAAATATATTGGAAAACAACATGACCGAACATATCGATAGCCGTAATTTATTGGGCAGTTTAAAAAATAATCAGTATACCGGCAGGTGTCCGGATATCTTTTTTAGGTGCACAGTAACTCCTCAAGGGTATCTTTCCGCATGCGTTGTTGATTATCAAAATTTTTTAGTAGTTGCCGATTTAAATAAAGTTTCGGTTAAAGAAGCCTGGCATAATGCTAAGTATCTTGAGCTTAGAAACCGTCATATAAACGCTGATTTAGATGGGCTCACATGTTTTAATTGCTTAAACAATAAAGAATGCTGCGCTGAGCCTTTAAGTGAAGAATTCGCAAGGCCGTTTGATAAGTAAATGGATAAAAAGGAGATGGTAGATAAATGAAAAATAATTATAAGCCTCATTTGGTTAAATTGATGCGCCTTAGAACATCTATGGGAAGAGATTTTGATAATGGCATTTGCCTCGATAGAAATGAGAGGGTAATCCCGTTTTCTAAAGATATTATCGATGATATCTTAAATTCTATACCAAAACACGCATTCAATGCCTATCCTGACCCGGAAAGTTTCTATTCTGCATTGAGTGAAAGCTTTAATATTACCAAGGATAAGTTCTATGTAACCAACGGCATAACCGAGGGGATAAGGGTTGTATTTGAAACTCTGGTTTCACCCGGCGATAAAGTTGTTACTATTTCTCCGACATACCCAATGTATAAAGTTTACAGCGATATTTATCAGGCAAATTTATGCGAGGTAAAATTTAGGGATGATTTAACATTAAGTTTTAATGAGCTTTATAGTTCAATCGATGGCAATACGAAAGTCGTATTCTTACCAAACCCCAATTTGCCAATTGAGAGTGTATTTAATATTGAAGAATTAAAACGTTTGGCAAAAAAGTGTTTGGAATCCGGAGCCGTATTTGTTGTTGATGAAGCGTATGCTTTTTTTGGAGCAAGAAGCGCAGTTCCTCTTATTGAAGAGTTCGATAATTTAGTTGTTTTCCAGACTTTCTCAAAAGCTTTGGGCCTTGCCGGAATCAGGCTTGGGTATATGGTAAGCAATGAAGAAAACATAGAATATTTATCTAAAACCCGTTCTTTGGTTGAGTCAAACGCTGTTTCTATGGCTATTGGTGAGTATATATTAAAGCACCCTGAAATAACCAATGATTATGTAGACAGCTTAAATCAAGGCAGAAAATATATAAAAGAAGAGCTTTCAAAGATGGGGTTTAAATATTCGGGCGGGAGTTTTACTAACGGGATGCTCATTTTTCTTAATAGCGAACAAGAAACAAGCGAATTAATCGAGTATTTAAAGAAGAGAAATATATATGTAAGAGGCTCTTTTGGTGAGCCCATTAAAAACTGTGTTCGTTTAACACTTGGACCGACCCAAGCAATGGAAGAGTTTGCTACTTGTTTAAAAGAGCGGAAGAAAGTGTGTGCAGTCGGCGGTTAAAAAAAGCGAGGGCATAATGAAGTTCGAAGATTTTAAAGATAAATTCAAAGATAAAAAATACAATAATATTTTTGAAAGTACAGCTGTAGTTTGTTGTGACTGCGAGGTTAAAAACAGCACCCTTGGGAATTACAGCAGGTTGAAACCAAATACTGAGTTTAAATCGAGCACTTTAGGAGATTATAGTATTGTCAGCAGTTTTTCGATTATCAATGCATCTGATATAGGAAAGTTTAATTCCATAGGGCCGGGTGTATTTATTGGTCTTTGGGAGCATAACAGATGGGTATCTACCCATTCGTTCTATTTATCAGAGGCCTGCGGGGAATTTGTTAAAGGATTCGGCAGTTATGAAAAAGACGAACTGCGCGTTTCAATCGGCAATGATGTTTGGATTGGGGCAAATGCGGTTATTCTAAAGGGTGTAACAATAGGCGATGGGGCGATTGTCGGGGCAGGGTCAGTTATAACTAAAGATGTTGAGCCTTATTCAATTGTTGTTGGAAATAAACAGCGCCTTGTGCGTTATCGCTTTGAGAAAGATGATATTGATTTCTTGCTAAAAGTAAAATGGTGGGATTTTCCGCGAGAAGTTATAAAAGATATGGTTGATAAAAAGGTTTGGGATAAAATTGAAAAATTTAAAGATTATTACAGGGAAAACTTAATTACAAAGAAAGTATAAGTGAGTAAATTTAAAGTTCTCTTTATCTATCCTAACACAATGATGGCAACCCTTATTCCTTTGGGCCTCACTCAGCTGGCGGGAGTTTTAAAGGAGAAAGGTATCGATACGCGTTTGTTCGACACCACATTTTACAAAACAGAAGATAAAAGTTTTGAAGAGCGAAGAGTTGAACTGCTTCAAATTAAACCTTTTGACTTATCCGAAGCAGGAATTCATTACAAAGAGAATGATATTGTGGACGATTTAAGGCAAGTTGTAAATGTTTATAAGCCTGATTTAATAGGGGTAACATTTGTGGAAGATACCGTTGATTTGGGCCTAAAACTTCTTAAAGGAATTTCAGATTTTAATATACCCGTTGTAGCCGGAGGGGTCCATGTAACACTATACCCGGATGAGATGTTAAAGCATGAAGATATCGATATTATTTGCGTTGGCGAGGGCGAGGGTGCCATGGCCCAATTATGTTCAAAGCTTAAATCCAACGACGATATAAAAAACATAAAAAATATATGGGTTAAAGATAACGTCCAAGTTTATAAAAATTCAATGAGGCCTCTTGTTGATATTAACAAAAATCCAATCTTGGATTTCTCAATTTGGGAGAAGAAACGCCTTTTAAGGCCTATGTACGGAAAGAATTATACTATGCTTCATGTAGAAGTTGAAAGGGGCTGTCCTTTTCAATGTACCTATTGCGGGGCGCCGGCGTTGCGCAAATTATACCAAAAAGAGGGTTACAGCAATTATTACAGGAGAAAAGACTACCAGAGAGTTATTGAAGAAATAGAATGTTATACAAGCCAGTTTAAGGTCGATTATATTTATTTTAACGCGGAAAGCTTTCTTTCTTTTCCTGAAAAAGAATTTGTAAAGTTCGCAGATACCTACCGCAGCCGCATCGGGCTGCCATTCTGGTGCCAAAGCAGGGTAGAAAATGTTACAGGCGGTAAACTCTCCCTTCTTAAAGCCATGGGGTGTGCCAGTATGCAGTTTGGTATCGAGTCAGGAAATGAGGATTTAAGAAGAAAGGTTCTCTTAAGAAACCATAGTAATGAGAGGATAGTCAATGCCTTGTGCGCCGTTGAACGCCACGGAATTGCCTATACGGTAAATAATATTATTGGATTTCCTAAGGAAACCCGGAAGGACATCTTTGATACAATTTTCATTAACCGAAAAATTAATCCCCGCACAATTAATTGTTTTATGTTTACTCCATACAAAGGAACAGAGTTATATGATTACTGTATCCAAGAGGGCCATTTAGATAAATCGGCAAAAACAAAGCAGTCGCTTGATGGGTGTCTAATGAAAAATACAGTACTTTCAAAAGAGGAGCTAAAGGGTTTACAAAGAGTATTTCCTCTTTACTGCAGATTTCCTGAGAGTAGATTCGATGAGATACGGGCGGCTGAGAAGTTTAGTAAAGAAGGCAACGATATTTTTAAATCATTAAGCCGGGAATATCAGGATAAATATTTCAATTAAAACTTCTTTTGTAATACGGGGAGTTAAATTATGGATAAGAAAGATAAAATATTCAGCGCGAAAAACTTTTTAAAAGGTTTTAAGCGGAAACTTCAAACGTATCCAAAAACAAAATACTATGAAAAGTTAAAGCGGTTGATTGCCGATGAATCTCAGATAGGCAAGCTTTTTCCTGAAAGTGAAGTTAGTGAGCATTATGGCGATAAAGGCATGCGCAATAATATATTTCATCCCGATCTTTTTATCAACCAAATACGCTATTTCAGGATATATGAGTACTTTAAACATAATTACCCTGAGATGTTTGATAATTCAATACGTGTTCTGAATGCCGGGGACTCATCCGGCCTGCTTCTAAAAGCCATGGAAAGAAGAGGGGATTCTGTAAATATAAATCCTCATTCGGTTGCCCGTATTAAAGATAAAGGTATTAATGTTTATCGCGCAAACATTTATAATTTACCCTTTGATGATAACTCCTACGATTATGTTTTAGCTTTCCAATGTCTGGAACATCTTGAGTCACCTCTTGCGGGGTTGAAAGAGCTTATCAGGGTAGCAAAGAAAAAGATATTTATTTCTGTGCCTTATCAAAGAGCAACCAAAGTATACAATAAAAGGTATTGGGATAGCCTTATATGTCTTCCTGAACATGAAGGCGGATGGGGCGTAGGCGAAGTTGACCGTGATTGTGATTACCACATATTTGAATTATCAACAAGTGATTTTATAAATATGGTAAGTTACACCTCTTTTAAATGCACAAAGAATTTTCCAATAAATTATCTTAGCTCTTTGGGTAAGTATAAAAATAATCATGGATCATATTTTAACTTTTTTGAATTAGAACCAAAAAAAAGTAGCTAATTTTTGTTTTCAAATATTATGTGAAGTTTATAAATAAAATAACCGGTTATTAATAAAGGAGAGTTTTATGAAGGTAGTAGTTTTTGGAGGAAGTGGTTTCTTAGGAAGCCATGTGGCTGATTATCTATCTGAAGAAAAATACGAAGTCTCGATTTTTGACATAAATAAATCTCGTTATTTGAGAAAGGACCAGGAAATGATAATAGGGGATATATTAGATCAAGATGCCGTCTCTTTTGCTTTAAAAGGGGCGGATGCGGCATACAACTTCGCAGGTATAACAGATATCGATGTCGCTTATCATAAACCAAAAGAAACAATATCAACCAATATTGTTGGAAACACAAATATTCTTGAAGCTTGCAGATTAAATAAAGTGAAACGCTATATTTTCGCAAGCACCGTGTATGTTTATAGCGATGCCGGTTCTTTTTACCGCGTAAGCAAGCAGGCATGTGAGCTCATAATTGAGTGTTTTCACAAACAATACGGTTTAGACTTTTCAATTTTACGTTATGGATCTCTCTATGGTGTAAGGGCTGATAAATCTAACTGGATCGCCCGTATTTTAGAAGAAGCGCTTAACAATAATAAAATAACCCGGCGGGGCGATGGAAATGAAATAAGAGAGTATATCCATGTTTATGACGCAGCGCGTCTTAGCGTTAAGATTCTCGATGATAAATTTAAAAATCAGTATGTTATGATAACCGGGCAGCAGCCAATGCGTATTAAAGATTTGCTTATTATGATAAAAGAGATGCTCAATAATAAAATTGATTTAGAGTTTATCGATGAGCCATACGATGGCCATTATGAGATAACACCGTATAATTTCCGCCCCAAATTAGCTAAAAGGGTTATTGATTCCAGTTATGTTGATTTGGGCCAAGGCATACTCGATATGCTAAATATTCTATATCAGGAAAGGGCAAGAAATATTAGCAAGGAAGAATTTGAACGTGTATAGGAATAGTATGAGGATTTTATTAATTTTAACCAACCGCGATGAGGCAAGCGAAATTTTAAAAAATATAGCCAAGGCTGAGCCTTCTTTTGTTTATATCTGCCCGATTAGTTATATGGCGGCTAAGGTGAGTAAAGAGGTAAAAGAGAGGCTTGAAAGCTTGAAGGTAAGTTGTGAAACTGTAGACTTTCTCACTTTATTTAATGAGTGCGCTTTTGATTCTAAGGATGTGTTTATCGAATTCATTCACAAAGCAGGCAATGACGAGGTGGTAGGCAAGAAAAACCTTAAAAATTATTTTAAACACCCATTTTCCGATTTTTCTTTATGGTGGTTCTCTTTAATTTCCGAGAAGAGCCCCGGAAAAACCGATACATTCGGTGATTTTTGCAGAGCCCTTACAATTGCGAGGCTAAAAAAAGACCTTAAATGTGACAATGTATGGTTTTCTTCTCCTGGCATATTAAAAGAATCTTTGATGGAAAACAAAAGCTCCCAAGGAGTATCTTTACGAAGCATAATGAGATATTTTGTAAGTTTTATTTCTGTATCATGTATTTTTTTAAAGGAACATTTAAGGGCTTTTAATTTTTTTATTAAGAAAATGAGCCATGTTTTACAGGCGTCTTTTTATTTTAAAAAGAGGGATTTAAAAAGTTTAAGCGATACCAATATGATTTTAATAACAATGTTTCCTTTTATTGACCGCGAATCCCTAAGGCGCGGTAAATTCGTAAATAAAGCTTATGGCGTTCTGCAGGAGGCAATTAATAATTCACATAAGCTTCCTCATGCCTGGGTCGCCATGTATACAGCGATATATTCTTCTTCTTGGCGTAATGCTTTAAAAACTGCCCAAAGAATTAAAGATATAGGAGAGCGTTTCTTTACTCTTGAATCTTTTTTAAACTCTAAGGATTTTGTTAAAGCGGCGTTTACATATTTTATTATTTCTTTTAAGTGTTTGATGAATTATTTTAAATACAAAAGCCTTTTTAGTTTTTCGCAAGGAGATGGTGACTATTTAAATTTATGGCCTCTTTTTAAAAGAGATTTTATCTCTTCGTTCTCAGGCAAAGTTCTTATGCAAGGCCTGTTATTCTACCGCACATTTACAAATCTTATATCGCAAATGCCCGAAGGCTCAAGCATTATTTATTTCTCTGAGATGCATGTTTGGGAAAAAGCCTTAAATATTGCCGCAAGAAGAAGAAAAGATATAAAATCAATCGGCATCCAACATACGATTGTTCCCCTTCTTTTGCTTAATTACTTTAATCATCCTCAAGATATGAATAATTACGATTTTATAAATAGCATGCCTAAGCCAAGTTCCTTAGGGTGCGTTGGAGATATTACAAGAAACATGTTTTTAAAGAGTGGATGGAGAAATGACGAATTGTTTGTCTTAGGCGGTTTTCGCATGCAGCGCCTTCTAAATTATCGAAGCGCATTAAGGGATAAAGCGAAAAGAAAGCAAATTCTTGTAACCCTATCCATCATACCTTCAGAAAACCGCGAAATAATAAGCATGCTCCATGATGCTTTAAATGATAATAATTTAGGCTTAAAAGTCATTTTAAAGGGTCATCCTTGTTGCCCAGTTAAAAGCGATGTTGAAGCAATAGGGTTGTATTTAAATAAAGATGTATTTGAAATTAGCGATGTGCCTTTATCAGAGTTTATAGATAGCTCAATGGCAATAGTAGTTAAGGAGTCATCGTGTGTTTTTGATGCTCTTTACAATGAGGTTCCGGTAATTGTGCCATATCTTTATAGCACAGTTGATATGTGTCCTCTTTCAGGTGTAGGTGATAGTCAGGTTACATATGTCAATGGCCATAAACAACTTTATGATGTATTGTCGCAGATTGTTTTAAACGGCGGCTGCAATACAAAACCAGATTTTGAATTGTTAAGCCGGTATTTATCTTTGTATGAAAAAAGTGATAGGTACTACGAAAACTTAGCGAGGGCAATGTAATGATGAAAACAAACAATTTTAAGGTTGTAATTCTATGCGGCGGTAGAGGCACGCGTTTAAGGGGAGAAACAGAATTTAAACCAAAACCAATGGTTGAAATTGGCGGCAGGCCGGTGCTCTGGCATATAATGAAAATTTATGCTCATTACGGATTTAAGGATTTTATTCTTTGTTTGGGTTACAAAGGCGAAAGAATCAAAGAATATTTCCTAAATTATGAGGCAATGAACAATGATTTTACCCTTCATTTGGGTAAAAAGAATAAAATAGAATATCATTCCAACCATTCCGAGGATGGCTGGAAAGTTACGCTCGTTGATACAGGCGAAAATACCCAAACTGGAGCCAGGATTAAGAAAATAGAACGCTATATTAAGGAAGACAATTTCATGGTTACCTACGGCGACGGCGCCTCCGATATTAATATAAATAATCTGCTCGAGTTTCATAAACTGCAAAAAAGAATAGGAAGCGTAACGGGAGTTCATCCTTCGTCTCGGTTTGGCGAGCTTATTGCCAAAGGTGATAAGGTAATCTCGTTTAATGAGAAATCCCGCACAACCAAAGGCTCAATAAACGGAGGGTTTTTCGTTTTTAGCAAGGGCATCTTTAACTACCTTACAGATTTCAAAGATTGCTCTTTAGAATCAGAGCCTCTTGAGAAGCTTGCGTCAGACGGCGAACTTTCGGTTTTCAAACACGAAGGTTTCTGGCAATGCATGGACACCCAGCGCGAACTGGATTTGTTGAATGACCTCTGGGCAAAAGGCAACGCCCCTTGGAAAATATGGTAATGTAGGGGTCGGTCGCGACCAACAACAAGAAAATGAAACCCGAACACCGAAAAAGCAGGTTCTGGAATCACAAGCGTATCCTAATCACCGGCCACGAAGGATTCCTCGGCTCATGGCTGGCAAAGGCGCTCGTTGAGAAGGGTGCCAAGGTTGTAGGTGTTGATAAGGTTAAAGGGCGTAAGGATTCGATTTTAGGAGGCGTACGCAGTTCAATAACCGGTATAAAAGGCGATATTTGTGATTTATCTTTAATCAAACGGGTATTTGCTAAATATAAGCCTCAAGTTGTGTTTCACTTAGCGGCTGAGGCAATTGTTGGAAATGCCAATCGAAGTCCCCTTTTAGCTTTTGAATCTAATATCAAAGGCACATGGAATGTTCTTGAGGCGGCAAGGAAGAGTAAGTTTATCGAATCTGTGATTATTGCATCGAGCGATAAGGCATACGGGCCGCATAAAAAGCTCCCTTATACTGAAGAGGCACCCTTAAAAGGAAATCATCCATATGATGTTTCGAAAAGCTGCACAGACCTCTTAGCTTTTACCTATTATAATACGTATCAGCTTCCTGTGTGCGTGACCAGATGCGGAAATATTTACGGAGGCGGCGATTTAAATTTCTCAAGGTTAATCCCTGATGCCGTGGTGAGCATCCTGAAGAAAAAGCGCTTTACCATAAGAAGTGACGGAAAGTTTATAAGGGATTATGTTTACGTTGAAGATATTGTAAATGGCTATCTGCTTATAGCCGAGAAAGCAAAGAAGCTGAATCTTTTTGGCGAGGCATTTAACCTAAGCGACGAAAAACCCTATACTGTTTTAGGGTTTTTTAACAAGATTGTAAGAGTGAGCGGAAATAAGGTTCCCAAACCCTTAATATTAAATAAAGCGAACCATGAGATAAAAAAACAATACCTTTGCTCTAAGAAAGCAAGGTCTGTGTTGGGATGGAAGCCACAACATTCGCTGGAAGAAGGGGTTAGGAAAACGTTTCAATGGTATGCAAAATCCAGCATACAGACGGTAAAAATATAACCATATATAATATTTGCATTGCCAACGCATATATTATCTAATATTTGCAATGAGAATGCAGATATTGGTTTATATTTAACATGGATAAAAAATTAAAAAAATATTTAATAATAGGGGCAACTGGATTAATCGGAAGAGCAGTTTCTGATGCTCTTGGTGGTGATTCTGTCTGGCAGGGGACAACTTATCCAAAGCCTTCAAACGGATTGCTTAAATTAGATATTACTAACCAGCGAGAAGTTAGAAAGGTTTTTCTTAAAACACATCCCACCCATGTAATTCACTGTGCGAATTTAGCGGGAGGAGTTGATTTCTGCCAGAAGAATCCCGAAATGGCAAAGAAATTTCATTTTAACGGCACAATCAATTTAGGAGCTGAGTGCCTGCGCCATAAATCGAGGTTTATTTTTATATCGAGTGAGTGTGTGTTTGACGGCAAAAAGGTAGAATACTCTGAAGATGACCTGCACAGCCCCTTAAATATTTACGGCAAACACAAGGCAATGAGCGAAAAATGGGTTATTAACAATATGAAAAATTATGCAATAGCAAGGACAATGTCTGTTTTTGGCTGGGATCCGGATACAAAAACGCCAAATGCCCTTATGAATTTATTTTTCTCAATTATCAAAAAGAAACAAATTGAAGCCCCGGTGTTTAGATGGGGAAATCCAACTTACGTAAAGGACTTAGCTTCGGCATTGGTTGAGCTGGCTGAGTTTGAATCATCGGGAATATTTCATATTACCGGAGAAAGTTTTCTAAACCGCTATGAGTGGATGCTTAAAGCTTGCCATGTTTTAGGCTGGGATTCGTCTTCTATCAAGCCTAAGATAGAGCCTGAGGAGGCTGATATGATAAGGCCGATGCGTGTAAATTTAAACACCGATAAATTTAAAAGAATATTTACAACAAGACTAAGCAATTTAACCGAGGCTCTAAATTCTATCAAATATGACATAAAGGAAAAGACCGAATACATCAACGTTTAAAATATTGTAGGGGTCGACCGATGTGTCGACCCGATACTAAATCCAATGAATACAAATCCCAAAATCAGCGTGGTTATGACGGTTTACAACGGCGAGAGGTTTCTTGCCGAGGCAATTGAGAGCATATTAAACCAGACATTCTCTGATTTTGAATTTATTATTGTTGATAATAATAGCACCGATAAGACAAAAGATATTATCCGCTCTTATAAAGATGATAGGATAAGTCTAATTGAAAACAAAGAGAATCTCGGCCAGACCAAAGCGCTAAATATAGGAATAAGAAATTCCCGGGCTGAGCTTATTGCCAGGATGGATGCCGATGATATATCATTGCTACAGCGTTTAGCACTGCAATATGAATATTTAAACAGTAATCCTTCTGTAGCTGTGGTTGGTTCATGGCATAAAGAAATTGATGCCCGCGGAAGGCACCTTAAATATTTTAGAATGCCCACGGACCCAATAGAAATTAAATGTTATATGGTAAGCCCCGGAGAGTTAAGTTATTATTGTGTTTCGCACCCGACAGTTCTTATGAGAAAAGATGTTTTATATGACGTGGGGCTTTATGATGAAAATTACCGCCTTCAGGATTATGAACTATGGGTGCGAATTGTAAGAAAATATAAAATAGCTAACATGGGCAAGTTTTTGCTTAAGCGCCGCATGTATCTTAATCAGCAGACAAAAGAATTTAGAGGCGTAATTGATTCAGAATCCGAAAAAATAATCTCTTCCAATATAAAGTATTATTTTCCCGAAGTTTGCGATAGCGAACTTAGAGTTTTGATTCGTATGTTTCAGTATAAGCCTCAGGGCTCAAAAGAGGATGGCCTAAGGGTAATCGATGCTTTCGGTTGCTTTTTTGAAAAGTATTCACAAAGTAATGAGAAGGCTATAATCACCAGGAAACTGCAATCTAAAATGGTGCTTTTTTATATACCACAGCTTACAAAAACAAATTTAAGCTATTCATTGAAGCAGCTGACAAAGAATTTTTGCAATTACCCGTTGTCAATATTTGAGGCTAAGTTTTACAGAAAAGCCGTAAAAGCAATGTTTTCATAATCATTAACAGTAACACAAGGAATAGCATGAAGAAAACTAAGAGTTTTTATGAATTTATTTAAGAAATTCGGTATTGAATCCCAGGCAGATAAAATAGATTTTTTTATTCTTTCTATCTTAGGGTTTCTTTTTTTAGGGTACTCGACATATTATAAAAGCTTTTCCGAGATACGTATTGAGCCGGGATTCTTAAATTTTCCCGTTTTTATCGGTGAGATTTCTTTATTTATTTGCGTTGTTTTAACTATTTTTAAATGGCGGTTGATTAATAAAAAGTTTACCAAAGCGTATGCGCTGCTGATTCCGTATTTGTTGTTTATTTTGATAAAAGCTTTATGGGGGTATAGCCAATTTGGGCCGTTTGCCTTAAGGCATTCGGCAATGTTTTATTATCCTTTATTTGCTTTAATTGCATACGATGTATATAAAAGTAAATTTGTAAATGTAAATATGCTACTATTTCTATTCTTTGCTTTGGCTTTATTTGGTATAGGCACGTATTATAATTTTACCTATCTGATACTAATGGTTTTATTTTTAGTTATCGGCAGAAGCAAGATTATTAAGATTTCAGGGTTTATAATTTTGTGTATATTTTTTAAACCATTTTTGCTTGTAGATTGTCCTCGGACTCAGATAATCGGCCATGTAGCTGGTTTTGGGTCTTTGCTTTTTCTTGCACTTCTGATTTTAAAGTTAAAAAATAGATACAAGGCGGCTATAATTGGCATATGCTTACTAATTTCTGTTACGGTTCTGATTAGATTTAAAGATAACAGTAGTATTCAATCTCTAACGACCCCCAAGACATTGATGTCATCTATAAAGGATTGGGATAAGCTAATAGAGCAAAGGAGAGCAGATTACAAGAAAATGGACATTCCTGTCAGGCTTTATAACCCTGAAAGTAAAGAAAACTTACCCGAACTACCCCGCGTTATGCGGTTTGCTAAAGAAACAATGCAAGAATGGAATGAGAACAGAGAAAAAGAAGCCGCAAGGGCTCTGAGAAACATTGAAACCTCAGAGATATTAATAAAATTACCCAGCGATTTAAGTCGAAGAGAAAAAATAATAGAGTATATCATAGCTAAAAAAGGTATTATCGATAAGGTAGAACCCAAAGAGGTAGAACCCAAAGAGGTAGAACCTGTCATATTAAATCAGCATAAAAGCTCTTTTAATAAAGAGGTTCTTTTAACCCCGGAAGAAATGGCTATTGATTATAAGATTCCGGATAAGGAAAGTAATTTTATTGTTGCTCTGCCCGAAGATAAGGTATTAAGAGAGCAGATAGTTAATTTTATTCAGAAGCAAGAGATTAAGAAAGAGTTTCAAACTGCTCAAGTTGTTATTCCTCCTGTAGTAGAACCGGAACTTTCGGCCGAAGCCGAAGAAGTTAGAATAGATTTAGGTTTAGGCCAACGGCATAACACAACAGTTTTTCGGTTATTTACCTGGAGAGATATGATAAGGGAGCTGATAAAGGAGAAAGCGGTATTTGGTTTTAGTTTTGGAAAGCCTCTTCGTTCGGAAAGTGTTGAAATTATGAGAATGGCTTACGGTGAATGGACCAGGGATGGATGGATTGCCGCTCACAATTCATATCTTGAGGTAATTTACAGGACAGGAATTATCGGGATAATTTTGATTATAAATCTGTTTGCAGTTTTATTTAGAATGGTAAAGGTTTTCATAAAGGAGAAATCATTTACAGGAATATCTTTGGTCAGCATTATTGTTTACTGGCTTACAGTTGCGTTATTTTATGTGACTTTTGGGATGCCTTATTCGGCTGTTTTCTTCTGGAGTTTATTTGGAGCAACAATGGCTTACTCTCGCCAATTAAGAGAGAGAAATAGGAAGGTGACGGGATGAATTTTAGAAATAAAAGAGTATTAGTTACCGGTTCAGAAGGGTTTATAGGCAGTCATCTCGTAGAAGGGCTGTTAAGAAAAGGTGCAAAAGTAAAAGCTTTTGTATTATATAATTCTTTTAATTCATGGGGCTGGCTTGAGGAGTTATCCAGAGATAATTTAAAAAGAATAGAAATATTTTTAGGAGATGTAAGAGATCCTAACAGCGTAAATAACGCTATGAAACAAATAGATACTGTTTTTCATCTGGCTGCCCTAATAGGCATACCGTATAGTTACGTATCCCAGGACGCCTATATAGATACCAACATAAGAGGGGCTTTGAACATACTGCAAGCGGCAAGAAGATTTAAAACAAATATGATAATTCATACCTCAACGAGTGAGGTATTTGGGACAGCCCAATACGTTCCTATTGATGAAAAACATCCTGTAAATCCCCAGTCGCCTTACGCAGCGACTAAAGCATCTGCGGATTATCTTGCGCTTTCTTTTAATAAGTCTTTTAACCTGCCTTTAACAATAATGCGGCCATTTAATACGTTTGGCCCGAGGCAGTCAGCCAGAGCAGTAATACCTACAATTATTTCTCAGGTATTATCAGGAAAATCAATTATAAAATTAGGTAATTTAGAAACAACAAGGGATTTTAATTATGTAGCTAATCTGGTTGATGCTTTTATCTTGCTTTCTGAGGCCAAAAATACACACGGTAATATCTATAATGTCGGAAGCGGCCGGGAAGCATCTATTAAAGAAATAGTAAGTATTATTGGGAATGTTCTTGGTAAAAAAGTGAGGATAGCTAAGGATAAAAAGCGTATCCGGCCGGAAAAAAGTGAGGTCAAGCGCTTGGTTTGTGATTCCGGGGCACTTAAGAATGTTTGCGGCTGGCAGCCCAAAGTAACACTTGAAAAAGGTATTGAATTAACCTGTAAATGGTTTAAGAAAAATTTAAATAAGTACAAGCCACATATTTATAATATATAACTTATTCTTTGAAAGGAATTTAGTATGCAAGCAGTTATTTTAGCAGGCGGAAAAGGCACTAGGCTTAAGCCTTATACCGTTGCAATACCTAAGCCTTTGGTCCCAATAGGCGATTTACCTGTTTTGGAGATAATTATCATGCAGCTGAAGCGCCACAAAATCGAAGATATTATAATTTCAACAGGCCATTTGGCCGAACTCATCGAGGCTTATTTTAGAAAAGGAAATAAATGGGGTGTAAAAATAAGATATGTCAGAGAAGATAAAGCCCTGGGAACTGCAGGGGCAATAAAAAATATAAAAGGCCTGGCTAATAATTTTATATTAATGAACGGGGATACTCTTACAGATTTAGATTATAATGAGCTGTATAATTTTCACTTAAAGAGTAATGCGGCAGTTACAATTTCTGCGGTAAAAAGAGAAGTTGCTATAGATTTTGGGGTTTTGCAAATAAGCTCCGATTCTAAGCTTATCAAATATACTGAGAAGCCCAAAAGGTACGATTATGTAAGTATGGGGGTTAATGTTCTAAGTAAAAAGTGCAAAAAATATATTTTAAAAGGCGAAACAATTGGAATTCCCGAACTTATATGGAAAATGCAGGCGGCAAATGAGAATATTTCCTGTTTCAAGTCAGACTCTTACTGGCTTGATATTGGAAGAATCGAAGATTTTCAGACAGCGCAGGAAGAATTTGAGAAAAACAGGGAAAGATTCTTATAAAAGAGAATATACTCAATATATGAAGAAAAAAACTGTTTTAATAACCGGAATAAATGGTTTTATTGGCAGCAGCCTTAAGGAGGTAATCAATAAAAAATATCCTAGCTGGAATATTTACGGGATAGACCGTTTGGGCAATAAATCCAATACAATATTTAAGATAAATGTAACTAATAAAAGTAAGCTTGCGGGCATAATTAGTAAGGAAAAACCGGATTATATTTTCCACCTAGCCGGCAGTACTTGTCGAGATAATTTGAAAGAATTGTTAAGGGAGAATGTTGTATCTACGTTTACTATTTTAGAAGCGGTAAAAAGCATGGATAATTATAACCCCCGTATAGTTATACCTTCTTCTGCTGCCGAATACGGCGAGAGACAATTGAATAATAATAAATTTAAAGAAAGCTACCCTGAAAAACCGGTAACATTGTACGGTTTATCAAAAGCAATGCAATCAAGATTGTCTTTACTCTACGCATCCGGAGGGCTTAATGTTGTGGTTGCGAGAATTTTTAATATATTCGGAAAAGGAACCCCGGTGAGCTTATCAATAGGAAGATTCTCCCGTGTGTTAGCGTTGATAAAAAAAGGTAAGGTCCCAGCTGTGATTAACACTAAAAGCCTTGATTCTAAGAGGGATTTTCTGGACATTTATGATGTTTGCCGTTATTTATTGGCGGTTGCAATATTTGGGGAAAAAGGACAGGTGTATAACATCTGTAGAGGTAAATCCTACAAAATGAGATATCTGCTAAGAAAGCTTATAAATTTATCGGGTATAAGAAATATTAAGGTTATTGAGGATAAAAAAGATTGCAAAGAAAACGCTTTAGATGATTTTGTGGGCTCGAGTTGTAAAATTAATAAGATTATAAAATCAAACGGATTAATTTCTATTGAACAGAGTCTTAGAGAATCTTACCGGTATTATTTATCAAGGATTTAGTCATGAAGATATTAAATATTCATTGTTGTTACGTATATGAAGGAGGAGAAGAGTCTGTTGTTGCTTCAGAGGTTCAAATGCTTAGAAAGTACGGACACGAGGTAATATTATATCAACGATCAAACAGAGAGATCGATAAATTTCCATTGTTTAAAAGAATTAATCTCCTAAAAAATGAAATGATTTGGTCTAAAAAGACCTATTCAGAAATAAAAGATATCGTTAAGAAAGAAAAGCCTGACATTGCCCATATTCATAATATTTTTTTTATGGTTAGCCCTTCGGTTTATAGTGCGCTGGCTGATTGCAATATTCCGGTTGTTCAGTCGTTGCATAACCACAGGATGTTTTGTCCAAACAAAGGCAAATTCTTTAGAGACGATAAAATATGTGAAGAATGCTTTGGGGGTAATTTCTTACCAGCTGTGTTTAATTTTTGCGGCAAGGGTTCTTTTTTTCAAACCTTATGCATGGTTTGTTTGTTAAGATATCATCACAAAAAGAAAACATTTAAAGAAAAGATTCAGACATATATTGCTGCAAGCAATTACAGTAGAAATAAATTCATAAATCTTGGTTTATCCAAAAATAAAATAGCGGTTTGCCCAAATTTTGTTAGTTTAGAGAGAAAAGACAATGCTAATGATAAAAGCTATGGTTTATATATAGGAAGGTTGTTCGGTTATAAAGGTATTGAAACTTTATTTTCTTCTTATGAAAATTTTTCAGAATCAAAGGTTAAAATAATCGGCGACGGATATATGTATAGCAAGTTAAAAGAAAGGGCAAAAGGAAGAGGTAATATTGAAGTATTAGGAAGATTGTCCGATCAGAAAAAGTTTGAATGTTTACGTAGTGCCCTTTTTCTTATTTTTCCCTCCGAGGTTTATGAGCAAGTTCCTCGTACAGTGGTTGAGTCTTTTGCCTGCTCGGTTCCCGTTATAGCCGCAAGGGTCGGCGGTATGAGCGAGCTTGTTGAAGATGGAAAAACGGGCCTGCTTTTTAATGTTAAAGATCCAAAAGATCTTGCCTCTAAAATTGAATGGGCATGGAAAAATCCCGATAAAATGCGCCAGATGGGAGAAGAAGCCAGGAAAGAATATGGAAGAAAGTATTCTGAAGAGAAAAACTATGAAATATTAATAGGGATATATAAGGATACTTTAAATAAATACACTTTGCAAATGAAAGATAAAACCCAAGTCCCCAGAGAGGAGAAATTATGTGTATAAATAAAGAAAGTATCGCTGAGCCTAAAGAAAAAAAAAACCTATTCTTGGGACAGTCCTTTTATTTACGAAAATAATTACTTTCATGATTATTTCCGGGCGGTTCCTTTTATAAGGCTTAAAAAAATGTTAGATGACAACAATCTTAGCTTAAGCAACAAGACGCTTCTAGTTGCAAGCAGCGGCTGCGGCATCGATGCCCATTACATAAAGAAGTTTTATAATCCTAAGAAGGTGTGTTTTAGCGACATCAATACGAAGGCTATGGAGAAATCCCAATCAAATTTCTCCGATGAATTGTTTATTTTAACTGACAATCAACATTTAGCCTTTAAAGACAATTCTTTTGATTATGTGGTCATTGCCGCCAGCCTTCACCATTTAAAAGAGCCCGCAAGAGGAGTTTATGAGCTTTTGCGTGTTGCGAAAGAAGGGCTTATAGTAATTGAGCCAAATGATACTTGGCTTACGAGATTGTTTGAGAAATTAGGCTGGGCAAGTGAATACGAAATCGAGCACGGAAACTATGTTTACCGTTTTAATAAGCGCGATGTTGTGAAATTGAGCAAAGCTCTATTTTTAAAGTATGACTTAAGGCGTTTTTTTGCCATTCATAAGGTGGCAAAAACAAAACTTGAGTTTTGCCTCCTTAAGGCATTAAACGGTTTTGCTAATTTATTCGGCCCGGCTTTGGGGAATTACATAGTATTTTTGATTAAAAAAGAGAAAGTTTTTCCCAAAGGTTTTAAGAAGCAATGAATAAGAAAAGCCAAGAAATAATTGCAGTAATACCGGCAAGAGGCGGCTCTAAAGGAATACGAGGAAAAAATATAATGGATTTCTGCGGTAAGCCTCTCATTGCATGGTCAATTTTGCAGGCTAAAAACAGCAAATACATAAAAGATGTTTATGTTTCCTCAGACAGCAAAGAAATTATAAATATATCAGAAGTATTTGGAGCAAAATCGATAAAACGGCCAAAATCTTTGTCAGGCGGTAAATCATCTTCAGAGCAGGCTCTTTTGCATGCTATAGAAAACATAGAAAAGCAAAAGAGAAAGAAAATAGATATATGTGTTTTTCTCCAGGCTACGTCGCCGCTTAGAGAAGAGTGCGATATAGGTAAGGCTGTTAATTATTTTATAAACAAAAAAGCCGACTCTCTCTTTTCGTCAAGCCTTTTAGATGATTTCTGCGCCTGGGAAATTAAAAACAAGAAGCTTAAAGGCGCAACTTTCGATTATAAAAACAGGGGCAGGCGTCAGGAGAGGAAACCTTATTATCTGGAAAACGGCTCAATTTACATATTTAAACCCGGTATTTTAAGGAAAAACAACAACCGTTTTGGGGGAAAAATTGAGATGTATCTTATGCCTTTGTGGAAATCATTTGAAATTGATAAGGCAGAAGATGTAGAAATCTGCGAATTCTTTATGAAACGAAGAATATTAAACAAATATTAGGAGGTTTACAATGGCAATTAACCCATATCAGGATGAAAGCAGGCTTCCCTTTATAATCGCCGAGCTCGGCATTAACCATAACGGAGATTTACAGGTAGCAAAAGAGCTGATTGATATGGCTAAGGACTGCGGCTGTGACGCGGTTAAGTTTCAAAAGCGCACAGTGGATAAGGTTTACAGCAAAGAATTTCTCGCATCCCCCAGGCAAAGCCCCTGGGGTAATACTCAGCGGGATCAGAAAGAAGGGCTGGAATTCGGCAAAGACGAATATTCAGAGGTCGATAAGTACTGTAAAGAAAAAGAGATCTACTGGTTTGCCTCTGCCTGGGATGAGGACAGCCAAATTTTCTTGCGCCAGTTCAATTTACCATTTAATAAAATAGCATCTCCCATGCTTACTCACATAAATTTAATAAAGATGGTTGCCAGCGAGAAAAAACACACCTTTATATCAACGGGAATGAGCAGTTTTGAGCAGATAGACAGAGTAGTTGATGTTTTTAAGAAAGAAGATTGTCCTTTTACGCTTATGCACTGTATATCGATTTACCCCTGTCCTGATGAATGGTGCAATATAAACATGACCCAGTCTTTAAGGAAACGCTACGGTTGCCCCTGCGGCTACAGCGGCCACGAAGTAGGAATTCTGCCTTCTACTGTTGCTGTTGTGCAGGGAGTGGTTGCTATTGAAAGGCATATAACTTTAAGCAGGAGCATGTACGGCTCTGACCAGTCTTCTTCGCTTGAGAGAAAAGGTTTAGAACTTGTGGTTAGAGACTGCCGGCTGGTTAAGAAGATGCTTGGAACAGGCGAGAAATCCATTCACGAAATGGAAGAAGAAGCAATGTACAAGCTGCGTTATTTCCGGGAGGATTTTGAAGGTGAATAAGAGAAACAATTTTAGGATTCCTTGGAGCGGCAGGTCACTTGCCTGCACGGATGAGGAATTGGATTTTATTTTAGATGTAATAAAAAATGCCGACCCTCTTACTCAGGGAAAATATCTAAAACAGTTTGAGGCTGAATTTGCCAAATATAATTCAACGCCTAACAGTTTTGCTGTTTCTAACTGCACAAACGCGCTTGACCTTGCGGCAATACTTTCAGGGGTTAAAAAAGGCGATGAGGTAATAATACCGGCGCATACTTTTTGCGCCGCAGCCATTCCTTTTGCAAGAACAGGCGCGAAAATTGTTTGGGCAGATATTGATAGAGATACCCGCGTTGTTTCTTGCCAATCAATCGAGAAGTTAATTACCCCAGAAACCAGGCTGATAGTCGCGGTTCATCTTTACGGTTTAATGGCTGATATGGAATCTATAATGAGCCTTGCTAAAAGAAATAATTGCATGGTGGTTGAAGATTGTGCTCAGGCAATTGGAGCAGAGTTGAAAGGTGAGAAATCAGGAAGTTTCGCAGACTTTGGAGCTTTCAGTTTCCATTGCCAGAAAAACATAACTACTTTAGGCGAAGGAGGCATGTTAGTTGTAAAAGCCCCTGATTTAGCGAAAAAAGTTCCCGGTTTAAGGCATAACGGAGTAAGGGAATATTCGCATAAACGGGATAACTACTGGCAGCCGGCAATGGTTGATGTTGATTGTGATATAGAAAGTGTCTGGCCTTATAATTTCTGTTTAAGTGAACCCCAGTGCGCGATGGGCATTAAACTTCTTAAAAACCTTGATAAGTCTAACAAAATAAGAATAAAAAGGGCTGAGAAGTTTAAAAAAGAACTTGGGGAATTTAATGAATTGTCATTTCAGAGAGTGCCTTTAGGCTATAAACATGTATATCATCTTTTATCAGCAAAGTATTGCGGCAAAGAATTTAAGAAAACAAATCACGATTTTATTGAGTTATTGGCATATAAATATAAGATAAAAGCAATTGTTCAGTATTACCCTCTCTACCGTTACCCTTTATTTAAAAAAATGGGCTTGGGAGTTGCCAATTGTCCCAACACCGATGATTTCTTCGATAATATGGTGTCTTTTCCTTTTCATGTGTGGATGGGCGAACGTGATTTTGATTATATGATTGATTCAACCAAAAAGGCGTTAGTTGAGCTGAGAGGATAAATGAGCAAAGTTTTATTTATATACCCTAACAAAGAATCTTACCCCATTATTCCCGCCGCGATAGGCATGTTATCGGGAGTGCTAAAATACCAAGGGCACACGGTAGATTTATTCGACATAACTTTTATGGTAGAGGATAGATTCACCGACCATAAGGCAAGGGAGAAATTAAGGATTGTTGAGAAAACCGATATTGATAAATATTGGGGAAAGCCCGAGAAGGTTAATATAAAAGAGAAACTCCTTGATAAGATTTCCTTATTTAAACCCGATCTTATTGCTTTTACCGTAGTTGAAAACAATTATGTCTGCGCAAGAGATTTATTTGCGGCAATAAAGGCTAAGTTTGATATCCCGATAATAGCAGGAGGAATGTTTCCCACGGTAGCCGAAGATTTTTTTATTAATGATAAGAATGTAGATATGATTTGTGTCGGTGAAGGCGAGGCCGCAATTGTTGAACTGGCCGGACGAATGGATAGAAACCGGGATTATTCAGATGTGGCGAATTTAATCGTTAAGCAGAAGGGAAGGGTAATCAGGAATAAGCCTGCCCCGTATTACAACTGGCAGCCGCCTGTTTTTCAAGACTGGTCAATTTTTGACCAGAGGCATTTCTACAAGCCTTTTATGGGACGGGTCTGGAAAACCGGATATTTTGAGCTTTCAAGAGGGTGCCCTTATAATTGTTCTTATTGTAATAATTATTGGTATCAGCAAGCTTTTAAAGATTTAGGCCCATATCGTAGAGAGCGTTCGATCGAGGGCGCAATTGAAGAAATGGTTTATAAGAAAGACAGATATTCTCTTGAGTTGGCCTGGTTTCATGATGAGAATTTCTGCATGATGAGCGATGAGAGGTTTGATGAATTTTGCGCTAAATATAAAGACAGGGTGGGTTTACCTTTTTTTATCATGACCAGGGCAGACACATTGTTAGACGAAAGCAGGCTTAGAAAAATAAAAGATGCCGGATGTGCGACTATTTCCATGGGCATTGAAACCGGCGATGGGCACATAAGGGCCTCTAAGCTAAATAAAAACGTTAAGAATTCGGTTTATTTAAGGGCGTTTGATAATTGCAGGAAATACGGAATTAGGACTACCGCAAATGTTATGGTTGGTTTGCCCGGTGAAAAAGAAGAAGATATATTAAAAACAATTGATTTTTGCAAAGAGTGCAGAGCTGACAGTATCGGGATTGCCATATTTGTCCCTTATTACGGGACAAAACTTAGGAAAGAATGTATTGAAAAGGGCTTAATAGAAGATAGGTATTACGATGATATATCATTCAGCTACACCTCAATACTGAAAATGACCGGCATCTCAAAGAAGAGATTCGAAGAGATTTACTATAATTTCAATGATTTAGTTTACGGGGCAAAGAGTGAAAAATATGGATAAATGTTTTAACGGATTAACCACTGTAAATGTTGAATTAACCAGCCGCTGTAATAAATCCTGCTGGATGTGCGGCAGAAGAAAGATTGAAAAAGACCATCCCGGCCTTTACGGTGAATACACAGATATGGATTTTAATCTTATTCAGAAAATAACAAAGCAGCTTCCCTCTGGCATTGTAGTTCAACTTCACAATAACGGAGAGTCCCTTCTTTATCCCCGGCTAAAAGCCGCGCTTGGCTTTTTTAACCGCCAGATACGGTGTTTAGACACAAACGGAAAATTAGTTGTTGAGAAAGCAGATGAAATTATCGGCAATCTTGAAACAATTACAATATCGGTATTTGAGTCTGATCAGGAGGGTGACAGCCAGTATAAGCTTATCCAGGAATTTCTTAAAATAAAAGGCAGCCGTAAACCAAACGTAATAATAAGGTGCCTCGGAGAAGTGAAGTTAGAAAGGTATAAGAAACTTAACTGCATAATAGCAGCACGTATTCTTCATTCCCCAATGGGAAGCTTTAAATATAAAAAAACCCCTACGGTTCCTGAGATAGGCATCTGCCTTGATTTTTTAAGCCATATGGCAATAAGGTACGACGGAAAAGTATCAATTTGCGTAAGGTTTGACCCTAAGGGCCTCGGAATAATAGACGATGCTTTAAATACACCTTTGATAGATATCTGGATGAGCGCAAAGAGAAAAGAGTGGTTAAATTATCATATAGAAGGAAGAAGAGACAAAATACCCCTATGCAGTTTGTGTGAATTCTGGGGTGTGCCGACGGGGTATCATTACGCTGCAAAAGAAGAACAAAGAACATGACATTTTTTAGGTATTTAAGAGAAATTTGGAATGAAAGGAAAAAAGATTTTTCCTTAATTGTTTTTGTAATGTCAGCTGTTGCTTTTGTTGAAGCAGTAAAGATAATGCTGATTGTGCCGCTGTTAAACTATATCTTTAATCAAGAAATGCAAATGATTGATTCAAGCATAGGTTTTTTAGGGCTGGCTATAGGCTTTCTAAAGAATGTGAGTAGTTTTTTGGGTTTACCTTTTTCTTTAGGATTTGTATTATTTTTTATAATTGGAGTATTTTGTTTAGGAGGAGCCCTTAAAATTATACAAATGCATCTTCAATATAAGCTGCGCCTGGAATACATGTTTTTTCTTTCGCATAAGCTTTTTAAATCCTATTTATCTTCCCGGTGGTCTTTTTTTGTAAACAATAAACCCGGTAAACTTGTAAATATTTTAGCTGTAGTAATTCCCCAGGCAGGGGTTGCTTTTCACCATTTGTGTATAACGATTGCGTCTTTTATTGTTATTTTAATGTATGTTTCGCTTGCAGTATTTGTATCCTGGAAATTAACATGTCTAATATTGCTTATGCTGCCCTTGTTTTTTATTTTTCTACGCAGATTGACTAATGTTTCTGAAGAATTCGGCGCTCAAAATATAAGAATGACTAACAAGCTGCAAGCCGAATCGTTAGAGAATATACTTTCGGCTAAGATGATTAAAGCTTCGGCTACAGAAGAACAATCTTTGAACTGCATTGATAATCTTGTTAAGGAATCGCACCACTACTATTATTATACAATGATGAGCTCTGCTCTTATGGCAAGCCTTCAGGAACCCATGGGTATTATTATTTTATCTTTAGCAATTTATGTTAGTTTAACATTTATGAATATTTCCTCGCCGGCAGTCATACTGATACTTATTATTTTTTTCAGGTTAGCACCGCGGTTTTATGAGCTTCAAAGGAACTACCAACAATCGCTTATATTTATTCCGGCCTATTACGAAGTGAAGAAGACAATATCAAATAACAGCGAAATTAAGGAAAAAAGCGGTAATTTAACCATCGATGATATTAAAGAAGAAATAGCCTTTGAAAACGTAAATTTTTCTCACGATAAAGAGAACCCCGTTCTTAAAGGAATAAATATACGTATCGCAAAAGGCGAAACCATAGGGATAATCGGCCCTTCCGGGTCGGGCAAAAGCACAATTGCAGATTTGCTCGTTGGCTTAATCAAGCCCGATAGCGGTAAAATTCTGGTTGATGGTGTTATTCTTAATGCATATGACCATAACAGCTGGCGTAAATCCGTAGGCTATGTAACTCAAGAAATGAATCTTTTTAATGATACAGTCAGAACTAACCTTACATGGATGAGGCAGGATGCGAGTGAGGATGAAATGGTTGAGGCAGCAAAGTTAGGCAATGCCCACGACTTCATAACCAGGCTTCCCAATGGTTACGATACCATAATCGGCGATAGGGGCTATAGGTTATCCGGAGGCCAGCGCCAGAGGATTGCTCTTTCGCGGGTGATCCTTTCAAATCCGAAAATATACATTTTTGATGAGGCAACCAGCGCTCTTGATTCGGAATCCGAGGTAAAAATCCAGCAGTCAATAGATTCTTTGGCCGCCTCAAAAACTTCTTTGGTTATAGCGCACAGGATCTCAACTCTTAAGAATACCAGCAGAATCTATGTATTGGATAAAGGCGAAATTGTTGCTTGCGGAACGTGGAACGATCTTATTTCCAAAAGCGAAATTTTTAAGGATTTGGTCACGATGCAAAGCCTTTAGTTAATATTTAAGGGAGGAAAATATGCTCAATGGAAAAGTTATCTTAATAACAGGCGGGACCGGTTCTTTCGGGAAGAAATTCACCGAGATAGTGCTGAAGCGCTATAAGCCGAAAAAACTCATAATTTTCAGCCGTGATGAAATGAAGCAGCACCAGATGAGCAAACAGTTTAACCCGAAGAAATATGATAGTTTAAGATACTTCATAGGAGATGTCCGGGATAAAGACAGGCTTCACAGGGCTTTTTCCGGCGTGGATATAGTTATCCACGCGGCAGCTTTAAAAATTGTTCCAACCGCCGAATATAACCCTTTTGAAGCGGTTAAGACCAATGTTTTCGGAGCGGAAAACGTGATAAACACCGCAATCGATAACAATGTTAAGAAAGTAATCGTTTTAAGCACGGATAAGGCGGCAAATCCCATAAATCTTTACGGAGCAACAAAATTATGCGCTGAAAAAATGTTTATTGCCGCCAATAATTATTCTCCCTACGGAACTAAATTCAGCGTTGTAAGATACGGTAATGTTCTTGGTTCGCGGGGAAGCGTTTTGCCTTTTTTCCGTGAATGCAAAAAGAAAAAAGTTCTTCCTGTAACCGATGAGAGAATGACGCGTTTTTGGGTGACTTTAAAAGACGGGGCAGAATTCGTTATAAGTTCAATAGAGCAGATGAAAGGAGGCGAAGTTTTTGTTCCCAAGCTTGCGAGCATGAAGATAGTTGATTTGGCTAAAGCTATTGCCCCGAAATGCAAACTAAAAATTATCGGCATACGGCCGGGAGAAAAACTTCATGAAACTCTTGTTTCAAGCGATGACGCAAGGCACACAATAGAAGAAAAAGACAGGTTTATTATTTACCCGGAGGTTGTTTTTAGCGACCGAAAAAAAATAGAAGGAAATTATCTTACTGAATCTTTTGAAGGTTACCGCAGTGACAACAATTCAAAGTGGTTAACTGTTTCTGATTTGAAAAGAATTGTAAAACAAGAAGAACAATAAGGAAATGAAGGCCATACCTTACTCAAGACAGAGCATAGGCATTGATGACATAAAAGCTGTTTCGAAATCTTTAAAGTCGGATTTTATTGCCCGCGGGCCAAAGGCCCAAGAATTCGAAGGTTTGATCGCAAAATACTGCTCATCCAAGTATGCGGTTGTGGTTTCCTCTGGAACAGCGGCTCTTCATCTGGCTTATGTTGCAGCCGGTTTAAACAATTCCCATGAAGTAATAACCAGCCCGATTACCTTTTTATCAACTGTAAACTGCCTGCTTTACTCAGGCGCAAAGCCGGTTTTTGCCGATATAGACCCTAAAACAGCAAATATAGACATAAAGGAAATTGAGAAAAAAATTACAAAAAAAACTAAAGCAATAGTACTGGTCCATTTTGCCGGGCTTCCCTGCGAGATGGACAAAATTTACCGCCTTGCCAAGAAATTTAATCTGGTTGTAATCGAAGACGCCTGCCATGCACTCGGCGCAAAATATAAATATAAAGGCAAGTTGCTGAAAATTGGAAGCTTAAGGCATTCTGACATAGCGGTATTCAGTTTTCATCCCGTCAAATCTATCACAACCGGAGAAGGCGGAGCCATAGTAACTAACGATAAAAGCATTTATGTAAAACTTCAGGCTTTAAAAAAGCACGGAATGTACAGAGATAAGGCGGCATTAAGGCAAGGACCGTGGTCATACCAGATGCGCGATCTTGGGTTTAATTACCTTCTTACTGATTTTCAGTGTGCTTTAGGCATAAACCAGCTTAAAAAAATCGATATGTTTATCAAAATGCGCCGCGAAATCGCAGGGATTTATGGTAATAAATTCAAGGATAACCCATACTTTGATATTCCCTGTGAAGGAAAGGACACTATGTCAGCGTGGCATCTATATAGTATAAGGCTTAAAGGAAAATATAAGTACAAGCGTAAAGATATTTTTCTAAGAATGAGGACAAAAGGATTAGGCGTGCAGGTGCATTATCTGCCCGTTTATTTGCACCCTTATTACAGAAAACTGGGATTTAGAAAAGGTATTTGCCCAAAGGCCGAGGATTTTTACAGCCGGGAGATAAGCATTCCGGTTTACCCTTTAATGAAGAAATCTCAGCTGGATTATGTTGTTAAAAAGGTATTCGAAGTTTTTAAAGAGGTAAAGATTTGAAAGTAGCGGCAATAGTTCAGGCACGCATGGCCTCAATACGCCTTCCCGGTAAAGTTCTTATGGATATCAAAGGTGTGCCTATGCTTATGCACATAATTAACCGCCTTAAGTTCAGCCGGTTAATAGATGAGGTGATAGTTGCAACGAGCACGAATAAAAAAGACAGTGAAATCGAAGAGTTCTGCAGAAAGTTTCAAACAACGTGTTACAGGGGAAGCGAGGATAATATTGCTGAGAGAATCGCCGTTTCTTTTAAGCAATGCAGCTGTGACGCGGGATTAAGGGTTTGGGGGGACTGCCCCTTAATAGACCCGTTTGTTATTGACGAGGGCATTGAAATGTTTGTCAAAGAAGGCGCCGATTACCTAAGTAATTTTTTCCCTGAGAAGTCGTATCCTTACGGTCTTGATTTTGAGATATATTCAGGCCGTCTGTTCAAAGATTTAGAAAAAGAAGAAAAAAGCGATTTTTTTAAAGAGTTTCCCTTTGAATTTGTATGGGAAAACAAAGTTAAATATAAAACGGTTAACTTAAAAAACAAAGAAAATTTATTAGAGGAGGCAAGTTTCACCGTTGACTACCCCCAGGATTTAGAGTTAATGAAGAAAATATATGAGGAATTATATTCGGATAGCAGCATTTTTACGTACAAAGAAGCAATAGAGTTTTTAAGAAAAAATAGTCATTTAAAACGGCTTAACCGCAATCTTGCAAGAAACATTGAATACAATGCCGCTAAATTAAAGCAGGAGGTAATTTAATGGAACAACCGTTTATAACCGGAAAGATAATTTATCTAAGAGGATTAGGAAGAGAGGATTTGCCTGATGTCGTTAAATGGATAAATAACCCCGAGGTAACTCACTATTTATTTATGGGAGATAAACCCTCAAATTTAGAATCATTAACTGAAAGCTGGGAGAAAGAATTGAGAAGCCCAAATGATATAAGTTTTGCAATCGTAGATATGAAGAAAGATGAACTAATTGGCTGGACCGGGATTTATACAATTAACTGGATTTCTCGCAGTGCCGAATACAGGGTTTTTATCGGAAATAAAAACTATTGGAGTAAAGGTATAGGCACGGAGGCCGCACGACTTTTGATCGAATACGCTTTTAATAAGCTTAATTTAAACAGGGTATGGCTTGGAGTAAATGCAGAACACAAGGGCGCCTTAAAGAGCTATGGAAAAGCCGGTTTTATCAAAGAAGGGGTTTTAAGGCAGGAGTTATTTCGTAACGGTAAATATTATGATGTTATAAGAATGGGAATTCTTAAAAGCTAAATTCTAAATGAAAAAGTATAAGGCAGCTATAATAGGATGCGGGCGTATTGGCAGCGAATTCGGTGATAAATCAGACAAAAAGAATATTTGTTCGCACACAGGCGCCTATTTTCATAACCCTGGAACAGAGGTTGTGACAGTGTGTGACGCAAATAAGGAAAAACTAAATGCCTGCAAAAGGAAATGGGGTATAAATTCGGTTTATACGGATTACGCTCGCATGTTAAGAAATGAAGAAATAGATATCTTAAGTATCGCGACTCCAGCTGACACACACTATTCGATTATAAAAGAAGCGTCTAAGTTTCCCGTTAAAGCTATATATTGCGAGAAGCCTATTTCAAATAAAGTTGAGAGCGCCGAAAAAGCGGTTAAGATATGCAAAGATAAGAAAATATTGCTTTTTATCAACCACCAAAGAAGTTTTAGCCCTTTTTACCGTGAGCTTCAGAAGAAATTAAGAAATGGATCGCTTGGAGAAGTCCAGCAGGTAAATTGTTACTACACAAGGGGTATCCTCAATACGGGAACTCACATAGTCGATTTGCTCTTTTTTCTTTTAGGGAGTTCAGAGTGGGTATTCAGTGCATTTAGCAGAAATAAATCTCCTTTTGAAACAGACCCCAATTTGGATACAATGATAAAGTTTAAAAGCGGCCCAATTGCAACTTTAAAGCCCTGCGATGACAGTTGTTATTTAATTCTGGAACTGGAAATATTAACTACACTTTGCCTTATTCGCCTGGGTAAGGAACTGGAATATTTTAAAGCTGTTTCAGGAAAGAATCTGCTTAGGGCAAAGGAGCTGGTTAGGTCAGAAAGATACCCTTTTCGCTTTGCTTACGCTGCTCCGTCACTTTCTCATGCGGTTGAACACATTATAAAATGTTTAAGGAAAAAAGAAAAACCTTTATCAAGCGGAGAGCATGCAACGCATACCTTAGCGGTTATTCAAGCTATGCTTGCTTCAGCAAATCAAGGTAAAAAGAAATTTGTAGATTAAGGAGCTGTCTGTGGATAGGAAATTAGCATTATTGGGAGGTCAAAAATCCTGCAGGGAGTCTTTACCCGCTCACCCTGTTTTAGGAAAATCTGAAAGAAACCAAATCAACGAAGTTTTAAAGACCGGTTTAATCTCAGGATTTATAGCCAAAGCAGGCGATTATTTTCTTGGCGGCCCAAAGGTAAAGCTGTTGGAGGAAAATTTTAAGGATTTTTTTAACGTAAAATACGCGGTTTCTCTTAATTCAGCAACCGCCGGCTTGCATGCCGCTGTTTGTGCAGCCGGAGTCGGGCCGGGCGATGAAGTCGTTGTGACCCCCTATACGATGACCGCTTCGGCTTCGGCAATTGTTATGGCTAATGCTGTACCTGTGTTTGCCGATATAAAGGAAGATACCTATTGTATTGACCCGCTTGAAATTAAAAAGAAGATAACTTCCCGTACAAAAGCGATTATGGTTGTTCACCTTTTTGGCCAGTCCGCGGATATGGATGAAATAAGAAAGATTGCAAAAAAACATAAATTAGCTTTAATCGAAGATTGCGCTCAGTCTCCCGGGGCAACATATAAGGGAAAAAATACCGGAATTTTGGGCGATATAAGCGTTTTTAGCTTAAATCAGCATAAAACAATTACAAGCGGAGAAGGGGGAGTGGTTCTTGCCAACAATCTTAAAATGGCCGAAAAAGTCCGCCTAATCCGTAATCATGGAGAAGTCGTTGTTTCGGATAATAAAGTAAAAGATATTGTGAACGTGGTGGGTTATAATTACCGGATGACCGAGCTTGAAGCAGGATTGGCAATCGCCCAGTTTAAAGAGCTGGATTTTCTTACTGATTACAGAATAGAGCTTGCTCAATACCTTACAGCTAAATTGAGAGAATTCAATAACCCCTGCTTAGAGCTCCCTGTTGTTTATCCGCACAATAAACATGTATATTTTGTTTACCCGTTTAAATTTAAAGAAAGTAAAGCCGAAATAAAAAGAGAGACTTTTTTAAAAGCCTTATCAGCTGAAGGGGTTCCTTGTGCAGGCGGATATGTAAAGCCTATTTATCTTGAGCCGATGTATCAAAAGCTTATAGGTTATGGGAAAATGGGATGCCCTTTTAAGTGCCCGCTTTATAAGGGAGAAGTTAATTATAAAAGAGGTTTGTGTCCGGTAACCGAGAAAATGTATTATAAAGAACTGGCTCTTACCGGAATATGCCGTTATCCGGTTAAGAAAAATTATATTGACAGTGTTGTCGGCGCTTTTAAAAAAGTTTTTGATAATTTAAAAGAATTATCAAAGTATGAAAAAAGTAAGGCAAAACAATAGAAATTATGAAAGTATTTTTGATAACAGAAGGCTCAATCGGCATAGGTTTCGGGCACATTACAAGGTGCATTTCACTTTATGATGCCTTTTTAGAGCAAGGGGCATCTGTTGAGTTAATTGTAAACTGCGACCGATACGCCTTATCGCTTATCCAAGGAAGGGATTGCGATATTTTTAATTGGAATAAAGACAGAAAAAGGATATTTGATTTAGTCAAAGGGGCAGATATTGTAATTGTTGATTCCTATATAGCAGATGAAGCTTTTTACCGGCAAGTTTCAAAGAACGTAGATATGCTTATTTCCATAGATGATTATAATAGGCTAAGAATACCTAGGGGGTATGTTGTCAGCCCGACAATTTATGCATCTAAGCTCAATTACCCCAAAGATAACAGGTTAACTTATTTGTTAGGGCGTGACTATATAATTTTACGAAAGGAGTTTTGGGATATTCCCAATAAAGAAATAAGCCCAAATTGTAAGAATATTTTAGTTACCTTAGGGGGCATGGACCATTCGTTTTTAATTAAAGGAATTTCGAGCTTTTTCGAAAGAAAAATTAAATGCAATGTTTTAACTGTCAACCCTCTAAAAAATAAACTAAGCTGTAAAGAAATGCTGTCCATCATGTTAAAAGCGGATGTTTGTATTTCCGGAGGAGGCCAGACCTTATATGAGCTTGCCCGGGTCGGTGCTCCAACAATTGGAATATGCCTTGCAGATAACCAGAAGATGAACTTAGAGGCTTTTAAAAAATCAGGCTTTATTGAGTATGCCGGTTCAGGATTAGAACCTGATTTAATCAATAAAATTGAAAGGTCGTTTAATAAAATTACTGCATACAGTGAGAGAAAAAAGCGAAGCGCAATCGGACAAAACCTTGTTGATGGCCTTGGAGCAAGGAGAATAGTTAACGAGCTTATTAACGCAAATGTCAAAAGCCGATAAAATTATAATAGCAACTATAAAATCGTGGAATATAAATAACGCAAAGGGCTTTTGCGCACATTATCCTGGAATAAACGCCAGGCTTATAACGAACAATAAGCGCTTAAGCTATAAAACCGTCTCTTCTTTTAAGCCAAGATATATATTTTTACCTCATTGGTCGTGGATGATTGATGAGAAAATTTATAAAAACTATGAATGTGTTCTTTTTCATCTGGGAGATTTACCCTTTGCAAGAGGCGGCAGCCCTCTGCAGAATTTAATTGAACGCGGCTATAAAAAAACAAAAATCACTGCATTTTTAGCCGATAAAGCTGTTGATTCAGGAAGCGTGTATTTAAAAAGAAGCATTAACTTATCAGGTTCTGCTTCAGAAATATTTAAGAGGACATCAAGTATAATTTTTAACGATATGATACCTTACATTATAAAAAATAACCCTCAACCGAAGCCCCAAAAAGGAGAAACTGTTGTTTTTAAAAGGCGCCGCCCAGGCCAAAGCAATATAGCCAATTTAAAAAACATTTCGAAGGTTTACGATTATATAAGGATGCTTGACGCTGAAGGCTATCCGGCAGCTTATTTAAATACTGGTAATTTAAATATTGAGTTTAAGGGCGCTAAGTTAAAAAACGGCTATATTTTGGCCCAGGCAAAGATAGAGGTGAAGAAATGAAAGAAAAAGTTTTAGTTATAGCGGCTCATCCTGACGATGAAATTTTAGGGTGCGCGGGAACAGTGGCAAGATTAGTTAAGGATGGCTGCGTTGCTTATACATTAATATTAGGAGAAGGCATAACTTCGAGAGACGAAGAGAGGAAAGCAGAAAAAAGAGAAAGAGAAATTGAATCATTGAGGAAACAGGCTTATAAAGCCAATGAGGTAATAGGAGTAAAAGAAGTTTTTATCTATGATTTTCCCGATAATAGATTTGATACAGTTTCTTTATTGGACATAGTTAAAATTATAGAAAAAATTAAAAACAAGATAAGGCCAAACATTATTTTCACTCATTATGAAAATGATTTAAACATAGACCACCAAATTACATATAGAGCGGTAATAACAGCGACAAGGCCTTATCCCCACGAAATAGTTAAAGAGGTTTACTCTTATGAAGTTTTATCTTCTACAGAGTGGAGTTTTCCATTGAGTTTCTCCCCTAATGTATTTTTTGATATAACAGAAACCATGAGTTTGAAATTAAAAGCGATCCAGCAGTATAAATTTGAAATAAAAGGCTTCCCTCATCCAAGGTCATTGGAAGGAGTAAAATTGAATGCTAAACAATGGGGGATGAAGACGGGGTTAGAATACGCAGAGGCGTTTAGATGCGTAAGACGTATAGTATGAGAATAAGAAACATCGCAATTTTGACATCTAAAAAAAGTTGGTTTATCCCTTATGTCCATAAACTTGTAAATATTTTGAGAGAAAAAGGCTGTCAATCAAAACTATTCTTTAACCATAGGAATATAGGAAAGAGTTTTCAAACCACCTTTATTCTCAGTTATTTCAATAAAATTGATGAAAGATTTCTAAAAAAACACAAACATAATTTAGTTGTTCACGAAAGCAATTTGCCTAAAGGCAGAGGGTGGGCGCCTTTATCTTGGCAGATATTAGAAGGAAAGAAGAAAATACCAATAGTTCTTTTTGAAGCCAGTGAAAGGATAGATGGAGGCGGTATATATATTAAGGATTACATAAGTTATAAGGGAAACGAACTTTATCCTGAAATAAGAGAGAAACAGGCAATCAAAACGATAGAATTGTGTTTAAGGTTTTTAAAAGATTATAAAAATATAGCACCTCTTAAACAAAGAGGAAAACCTACATATTATAAAAAAAGAAGCCCGGAGGATAGCCGGTTAGATATTCATAAAAGCATTAAAGATCAGTTTAATTTATTAAGAGTGGTAAGCAATGAAGAATTCCCAGCATTTTTTTATTGTAAAGGGCATAAGTATATTTTGAGAATAGATAAAGATGATTAGGAGGAGTGTAATATAAATGAGAATTAACAATAAGAAAGTTGGCAGCCGAAAGACTGCTTTTATAATAGCAGAAATTTCTGCGAATCACGGGCAGAATTTTAATCGAGCGGTAACCTTAATAAAGAAAGCTAAAGAATCAGGAGCCGATGCCGTGAAGTTTCAGGCCTATACGCCGGATACAATGACTATTAATGTCAATAATGAATATTTTAGGATTAAGCATCCTAAATGGGGCAGAAAAACTCTGTACCAATTATACAAGACAGCATATATCCCTTGGGAGTGGTTTGGAAAACTGAAACGAGTTGCCGATGGTTTAGGAATTTTATTTTTTGCGACCGCTTTTGATAAGAAAGCAGTAGATTATTTGGAGAAGCTCAAGGTTTCTATCCATAAGATTTCTTCCTTTGAGCTTGTGGATTTGCCTTTAATTGAATACGCGGCAAAGACCAAGAAGCCGTTAATACTTTCTACAGGAATGGCATCTGTTTCTGAAATAGATGAGGCGGTTACTACTGCCAGGAAAGCAGGCGCGAAGGAAGTTATATTATTAAAGTGCGTGAGTGATTATCCCGCAAAACCCGGTGAGATGAATTTGAGAACAATTGCGCATATAAAAGAGTTATTTAATTGTCCAGTTGGGCTTTCTGATCATACATTAGGGATTGGAGTTTCAATTGCTGCTGTTTCTTTGGGGGCCGAAATAATTGAGAAACATTTTACTTTATCAAGGAAGATTAAATCTCCTGATAGTTTTTTTTCTATTGAACCACAGGAGTTAAAAGCATTGATAAGAAATGTAAGAATTGTGGAGAAGGCTTTGGGTGAAGTCCATTATGGATTAACCAAAGAAGAGAGGAAGAGTCAAATTTTTCGGCGTTCTTTAATTGTTGTGAAGAATATAAGAAAATGGGATCTCTTTACTGAAGAAAATGTTCGTTCGATAAGGCCGGGCTATGGATTATCACCAAAATATCTAAAGGATATTTTAGGAAGAAAAGCTGCCTGTGGCATTAAAAAGGGAATTCCTTTGAGGTGGGATTTAATAAGTTAACCAGAATATTATTAGCCCAAAATGTGGGCGAATAAAGAGTAAATGGATATTAATTGACAGGAGAATATAGATGGGCGCATCCGGCAAAAAAATTTTAAGGGGAAAATCAAATAATTTCTTGGAAGCTAAAAAGAAGATAAAAAAAACATTTAAAGTGTTTTTGTCAGACGAAAGGCATTACAAATTATCTGTTTTTTTATACAGGATTAAACAGCTATTGAATACCGAAGAAAGAAAGTATATAAAGAATATAGCGTTATCAAAGCGTATTTGCCAGCCTAAGGAAACTAAGGCAAAAGTGATAATATTAGGATTGAGAACTTTTTCAACACATAATCTTTCCGTTTTTGATAAAGTGTTGTCTGATTCCTTACGGCATAATGGCGCAGATGCGAAGGTTTTAATATGCGATAACATTCTGGAATCATGTGATATACGGACAATAGGCGATTTACCGCAGAAAGTGTTTTGCCATAAATGCAAGATGGAAAGAAAGCAATATAAGAAGATGTACGGAAATGATTATTTATCATTCTCTCAATTTATTTCTCTTGAGGAAATAGAGCAAGCAAGAAAAATTGTCAGCCTATTGGATGATAAAGATCTGATTAATTTTAGTTATATGGATGTGAATATAAGCCTTCACGCAATCGATTCAACCATAAAATATTTTAGAAAGTCTAATTTTAATCCCGAGAATTCTAGGCATTTGGAAGTTATGCGGCATAATATACTGCAGGGGGTTATATCGGTAAAAGTCGCGAAGAACCTTGTAGATGCCGAAAAGCCGACACATCTTATTTCTTTACATGGCTGTTATGTGTCTTGGGGTCCGTTTTACGATTATTGTAAAAAGAATAAAATACATGTAGTCAGGTATAGCAAAGCTATACATAAAATAGGCTATTTCGCATTTGTGACATATGGGAGATTCGCTACTATTGAAGATAAGAATCTATGGAGTGATTATAGGGAAAAGGAACTGTCCCTGCGGCAGAAAGAAGAAGTAAAGGAATTTTTATACAAGAAAAAAGACGGTAAGACACTGGATTATAAACTCTATAATACGGGTAAAGAAAAATACGCAGGCGATGTTAGCCTTCAGAAAATAATGAATTCCAATAAATGCAAGAAATACGTACTCTACGCTAATATTTTATGGGATGCCAATTTGGAGTACAGCGGTTCTAATATATTTAAAGATGTCTATGACTGGATGTTTTGCACGATCGAGTATTTCGCAAAACTTAAAAATCACTATTTATTGGTTAAGCCGCATCCCGGCGAGGCCTCAGTTGCTTATACTGAAAAAGGAGTCAACGAAGTAATTATCGAGCATTTTGGTAAATTGCCGGAGAATATAGTTTTAATACCCAAAGATTACCCGATTACGAGTTTTGATTTAATGGAAAAAGAATGTGTTGGCATCACCTATAATGGGACAACAGGCCTGGAACATAGTTTTTTTCAGAAACCAATTCTAGTCGGTGGCGACATTAGCTATGTTGATGCTGGAGCTGCCATGAAAATAAACTCCCGCCAAGAATATTTCAATTTTATTATAAATCCCCAGCCATTATATGAATACCCCAGGCAGAATTTTGATTTAATCGAAAGATACGCTTACTTTTACTATTTTAAATTGATTGTGCCGATACCATTTTTTAAAAAAGATGTCTGGTTAGGCCATTGCGTAGATTGGGACAAATTATCAGATTATGAAAATTTTGTCAGAAAAGACAAGGTAATGAATCACATCGCAGCCTCGATTATTAGGAAGCAAGCTGTTGTGTGCCCCGAGGATGTTTTTTAGGAAGAGATAAGCCTCAGTAATAATGGGTGAAATTAGTAGAGAGTTGTTGCAATCTGATGTCATGAGTTAAAGGAGGGACGCGGCATGATACGCAATCTACAGACAAAAGTTAGGTATTATATCAAAGGACTAAAATCTCCGTTTCTCAGAAGTGCATTGATGTATTTTTTTAGGCATGTGAATCTTATCAGAGTTATAGTTGAAGACGCTTTCGTTATGCTTAAGGATGTAAAGTTATATAGAAAAGAAAGCCTTGTCGATTATGAACAACAGTGGAGTGCGCGTTTAGGGAAATCCAAGAGTTCTATCGGTTACAATTATTTTGGACAATATCGCGATCCTGAAGGATTAGATGAAAACAATATGCGTGGCGATGATATTTTTATATCTTCCATTCTGCCTTCAAAATGTAGCGTGCTCGAATTAGGGTGTGGAAATGGAAGGCTTGGTTATATCTTAAAACATAAAAAAGATATTTCTTACTGTGGATTCGATATTAGTGAAGTAGCTATAGAAGAGGCAAAGAAGAAAGGCTTGGAAGCCTATGTGTGCAATTTAGATAATTTTAATGACCATACTTTTAAAATTTTGAGTAAAAGACATTTTGATTATATCATAAGCCTATGGACGCTTCAACTACTTAATAGGCAGGAAGAACTGATTACAAAACTGTTTGATTATGGAGATACTCAGCTACATGGTGTTTGGAATGCCGGCCATTGGACATCAAGATTGCGAATGTTGTTTGGTAGATTTCCTATTTATTCTTATGCTTCTGATCCCAACGGAAAACGCATATACCCTTATCCTTACGGAGCTTACAATCGGCATTGGACTTTTAACGATTTTAAAGCATATGTAAAGGAACTTGGTTTCTTTGCTATTCCAGTAGGAATGGGGCCAAAATTTTGCATAAGGACAGCTAGACTGCATAAGCATCTTTTTTGGCCGTCTTTACGCGCAGGCAGGTTGCTTTGGAAAATCATTAAGCGAATGTAATAGCGCCTTTGTCCTGAAATGGAAAACAAACTATTAAATTTATTAATTTCTCTTGATATTTGCACTGATGACTCTATTTACCAATTTTATCCTAAGGTTCGCGACAGAGACGATATCTCTGTGATGAGATGTAAAAAATCCGGTGTTATATTTCTTTCCTGCTGTGACCATGCCGGTATTTCACACTATGAAAATATCAGAGAATATAAAGATTGGACTCCTTTTGATCAAGATCAGGTAAAAGCAGATGATTTAAGGCGGGCAGAAGAAATCAGAAACTTAATCAGAAAAAGAAAATGGCTTGATGTAGGCTGCGGCAAAGGCGGGCTGTTAAAAATTCTTTCACAGGAGCCAGAAGATTCCTGTGCGGTTGAGCCTCAGAAAAATTTAAGAACGCGCCTTAAGGAAGAAGGTTTCAGGGTTTATCCTGCTATCGATGAAGTACCGGATGAAAACTTTGATTTTATAACTTTATTTCATGTATTTGAGCATATGGCTGATCCTGTTGGGGCATTGAAGAGTTTGCATAGAAAGCTTTCTCCCGCGGGGAAAATAATAATTGAGGTTCCCCATGCCAATGATTTTTTGATTTCTACCTTCAATTTAAAAAGTTTTAAAGATTTCACATTTTTTAGCGAGCATCTAATTCTTCATACCAAAAAAAGCCTCCATGCTTTTTTGTCTTGCGCAGGTTACAGTAATATCAGGATTACTGGATGCCAGCGTTACCCCTTTTCTAATCATCTCTATTGGATTCTTAAAAATGGGCCCGGTGGCCATAGAAAGTGGCCCTTTTTGCAGAATAATTTATTAAACACCGCTTACGCAAGCTTTTTAAGAACCTTAAGTAAAACAGATACGTTAATCGCCACAGCACATAAATGATACAAAAGATAACTAAAAACAACCAAATGAATAAAAAACGCTTAGACTTTACTTTAACTGTCATTCTTCTTCTTTTTTTGTTGGCGCCAAGGGTAAGTGCGTATTTTAATGAAGGCTGGGGAAATGTAAAAGGTGACGCAATACACAGGTATTTTCTTCTTCTGCCGGGAGTTTGGGTACTGTAACCCCTGCGATATAAAAGTTAAAACTAACCGGTTTCTTGAGGCCGGCCACACTGCTGTGGATATCAGGCCCATAGAGAATATTTAACTAGCAGATTAATTTATGAGAATATTGCTTATTGCCTACGATAACGGCTCATACATTCATGATTTTCCTTTAGGCCTTGCTTATATAGCCGCCGTTCTTAAAAATAAAGGCATCGATATTGAAATTTACAGTCAAGATTTAAACCATTACCCGGAATCACATCTCACACAATATTTAAACAGAAATAAGTTTGATTTAACAGGTATTGGCGTGATAGGGGGTTATTATCAATACAGGAAACTTCTTTTAATTTCCCAGGCAGTAAACAAATCTAAAAACAGGCCTTTTTATGTAATTGCCGGACACGGCCCTGCTCCCGAACCGGAATATTTCTTAAGAAAGACCCAGGCAGATTGTGTTGTTATCGGAGAGGGCGAAAGAGTAATACTAAATCTAATAGATGCTTTAATTAGCAAGAAATCTCTTAAGAGCGTCCGCGGTATAGCCTATAGAAAAGATGGAAATATTTTTATAAATAATCGTGAGCCGTTAATTGAAGATTTAGAGAACATACCTCAACCGGCATATGATTTGTTTCCCATAGAGTATTACAGGCTTCTCTCTATGCCAAAATCAGAAAAGAATGATTTTGTCATGCCCGTTATTACAGGAAGAGGATGCCCGTTTAAGTGCAATTTTTGTTACCGCATGGATGAGGGATTGCGCCTTAGGAGCTCAAAGGCGGTTTTAGATGAGATTGAGTTTCTTAAAAATAAATATTCAATTAATTATATTATGTTCAGCGATGATCTCTTAATGTCCTCTTTAGGGAGGACAGAGGAGCTTTGCCGGGAATTTATACGCGCGCGCCTTAAAATAAAATGGTATTGCAACGGCCGCCTTAATTATGCACGGGCGGATATTCTTAAATTAATGAAAGAGGCAGGGTGCGTTTTTATAAACTACGGGATTGAGGCGATGGATGACGAAATATTAAAAGCTATGAACAAGGCTTTAACTGTTAAGATGATCAAAAGAGGAATAGAGGAGACATTAAAAGCAGGCATTAGCCCCGGATACAATATAATTTTTGGAAATATCGGCGAGAATAAAAAAACACTCGATAAAGGCGTTGAGTTCCTTATTAAATACGATGATGGAGCACAGCTTCGCACAATCCGGCCGGTAACCCCTTATCCCGGGTCAGAACTTTATTATTATGCGATTAAAAGAGGGCTTCTTAAAGACTGCCGGGATTTCTATGAGAATAAACATCTTAATTCTGATTTATTATCGGTTAATTTTACAGAACTAACCGATGAAGAATTCTATTCTTCTCTATTTGAGGCAAATTCAAAACTGATTTCTAATTATTTCAACAAAAAAAAGGAAAGTGTTATTAACCAGGCTAAAAATCTTTACATCAATAAAGATATTAGCTTTCGTGGATTTCGCCAAACCTAATGAAGAAAGCTCGAATATTTATCTCATACCATCCCGGTTCGTTAGTCGATTTCGACCATATTAGAGTGACTGACAACCAGACAAGTTTGCCTCTCTTAATTATGTGTAAACACCCTTACCTAACTCTTGAAATCATAAGTGTTTATGGTGATAAATTTAAAAGCTGCGTAGTTTTACCCGATATAAACTACGAAAAAAATATTTTCTTCGGATTTATAAAACTTACCAGGTACTTAAGAGAGTTTAAGGAGAAAATGAACCCTTTTTTAGATAAGGTAGATAGCTTTGAAATAATTTCCGATTGCTCAGCTTACCTTCCAGTCAATGCTGTTATAAGTACATTGAGAAAAAGCCCAAAATTCAGCCGGTTGGTTTCAATCCGTTTTGACTATACTTTTAAACGCCAAACCGATAGCCTGAAAACATTTCTCGTTAATTTTTATGTATGGTCTTTCGGTCTGCTTAATATCTATGTACATAAAAGGTTTTCATATCTTTATATTAATGAACCAAATTCGGCGGTAATAACATTCAAAAAACAATTTTCTTATTCGGATAAAATGAAAGTAAACGAAAATAACAAAAAGGAAATTATCCTTATAGAAAGGCCAACAATTAATTTCAATAATAAGAGCCGCGATATGATAGTAATTTTCAGCGATCTTAATCTTCTTAAGGCATTTAAAGAAAACTTAAATAAAGAAGAGTACGAGAATAAATTAAAGGTTTTTTTTGCGGCTCTTAGTAAGTTTTATAAAGGCCATAGAATTATTGTAAAACCCCATCCTCAGAATAAAGGCCGCCTCATGCCCGGCTTAGGCCAGATAGAGCACCAATCGTACACAGGAAGCTATACATCTCAGATGTTTTTAGAGCTTAATGCCCTGGAGGTAAAGGCTTGTTATTCCGCCACTTCAACAGCACTTCTTTATGCAGCAGAGAGAGGCATTCCTTCTTATACGTTTTATAAATATCTTAATTTTAAGAATGAAAATCTTAAATTATTCTTTGAGTCGGTTGAGGTTAAAAATAACTATTTGTTGTTTAATCTGAGAAATATTAATGAGATCGGAGTTATTGATCAAGGGGTATGTAATACTAAAGATAAGAATTAGATGATAAGAAAAGTTATAAGAAATATTAAGGTGTTATTGTCAGATTTTAAGGTTAAGGTTCTATTTAAAGGGGTGCGAAAGTTAAAGAAACCCGCTTTACCTGAAAATTCCGATTCGAAAGTCTTAATCCATATAGGCTGTGGGGAGCTAAATGATAAGCGCTATATTAACATAGATACCCGGGTTATGCCCCATGTGCATTTTATCGGCACTGTTTTTGATGTGGATAAATTTTTTAGAAAAGACTACGCTGACTTAATATACTTATGCCATGTCCTTGAGCATGTTTCCCATAAAAAACTGGATAAGACTTTAAAAAAGTTATATTCCCGTATTAAGCCGGGCGGGATTTTAAGAATTTCTGTACCCGATTTCGATGCTATTAGTAAAATTTATCAGAAAGAGTCTTCCGTAGAATCGATAGTAACGCCGTTAATGGGTGGACAGGGATACCAAGAGAATTATCATTGTTCTGTCTTCAATAAAGATTATCTGACGAAATTACTTAATGAGGCTGGGTTTGAAGAAGTCAGGCAATGGGACGCATCCAGAGCCTCCTATCATGCTTTTGACGATTGGTCCAAAAGAAAATATATTTACAACAATAAAGAATGGATAATATCTCTTAATCTTGAGGCGGTCAAATAGCCATGAAGAAAATATTTATAATAATACCGGTTTACAACCGCAGAGAAGAAACAAGAAAGTGCATCTTAAGCCTTAATCAACAGACTTACAAAGATTTCTCATTAATTGTATTTGATGATGGTTCAACCGACAAAACAGACTTAATGCTTAAAGAAGAGTTTGGCCATGTTAGGGTTCTTAAAGGAGACGGCAATTATTTCTGGAGCAAATCTGTTAACCAGGCAGTTGTTTTTGCTTTAGATAATAAGGCAGATTACATATTAACCTTAAATAATGATTTAGTCCTTGATGAATATTTCGTCGAGTCATTCGTTAATAAGGCAATTGAACGGCCGGATATTATAATGGGCTCGTCTTGTTACGATATTAAAACCGGAAAAATTATTTTTGCCGGGTCAAGAATGAATTGGAGGACTGCCAAGCTACGCATGGAGTTAGAATTTTTAAATATGGATGATTTAAAGGATACCCTTATTGAGGTTGACCACTTAGGAGGAAGAGGCTTATGGATACCGGCTGATGTTTTTAAGAAAATTGGATTATTTAACGAGAAGGATTTCCCCCATTATATAGCCGATTATGACTTTACTTTAAGGGCTAAGAAGGCAGGTTTTGGAGTATATTGCAATATCGAGTCTAAAATTTATTCCAATGATATTAAAAAAACTACGATCAGGGAAAATGTACTTTTATCTAAGAGATACAGCAAGAATTTAATCATCTACTTAAGCAGTATAAAATCACCTGCTAATTTGAAGATAAGATGGAAATTCGCCGTAAAAAACTGCCCGAAAAGAAATTTGTTTTATTTTATTATTCTCGATACACTTAAGGTCTTAGGCAGCTATGTGCGTTATTTATCTTCAGCTAATAAATGTAAATAGTATGAAGAAGGTTGTTATTATTAACAGGGTTTTAAAGAATTACAGAGCCCGTCTATACAGTTTACTTAAAGGCCCGCTTTTATCGGCTGGAATTGAACTGATTGTTGTTCATGGAAGAGAGGGTAGGCTTGAGGCTTTGAAGAAAGATTCCGGTTTATTAGAATGGGCAGTTGAAATAAACAATGTTTATTTACCTTTAGGTTTTCTTTGGCAGAGGGTCCCCGGTAAAATTTTAGAGGCTGATTTAATTATTGTTGAACAAGCCAGTAAGTTTTTGCTCAATTATGTGCTTTTACTGCGGCGTTTTCTTTCTAATAAAAAAATAGCCTTTATAGGGCACGGATTAACGAGAATAAAGCCTAGAAAAAGTTTAAGCAATAGTTTTAAATCAGCGCTTTTAAGAAATGTTGACTGGTGGTTTGCATATACCGAAGGAGTTTCTGATTTTATCGAATCTAAAGGTTATCCCCGAGAAAGGATTACAGTCATTCAAAATTCAATAGATACCCGCGCCTTGATAAAAGATAAAGAAAGCCAGACCGAGCAGGATATTAATAAATTACGAAAGAACATAGCTTTAGAAGGCGGGCCGGTTGGAATTTTCTGCGGGGGAATGTATTCTCATAAAAGAATTCCTTTTCTTATCGATGCGTGTAAGAAGATAAGGAATAGTTTAGCTGATTTTGAAATGATTTTCTTAGGTTCCGGCCCTCAAGGCTGCCTTATTGAGAGGGAGGCGAAGAAAAACAAATGGATGCATTATATAGGCCCTTGTTTTGGAAGGGATAAGGCGGCTTATTTTATGTTAGCAGATATTTTTCTAATGCCCGGCCTGGTTGGTCTTTGTGTCCTTGATAGTTTTGTTTTTGAAAAGCCTATAGTTACTACTTCATATCCTTATCACAGCCCTGAAATTGAATATCTAAAAAATGGCATAAATGGAGTCATAACCGAAGATAATATAAATAGCTATGTAAAAAGCGTTACTGATATGCTATCAGATAAAAAGAAAATAGATAATTTAAAAGCGGGATGCAAAGATTCGTCCCAAAAATACACTATTGAGGAGATGGCAGAAAGGTTTAAAACAGGAATAATAAACTGCCTAAAATAATTAAGACGATAAGTATGAGTTCCGAAAAAATATCCGTAATTATTCCCTGCATGCGTTTAGGCCAGGCCAGGGAGTTAATCGGCTCTCTAATTAAGCAGGTTGTATTATTTGATTATGAAATTATTGTTGTCGGGGCCTGCGCCGATAAGCTTGCCTGCGATTATAAAGGGTATAATATTAGAGCAATATCACAATCGAAGATAAACCCTTCTTGTGCGCGAAATCTGGGAGCAAGAAATGCCAAAGGCGATATTCTTATATTTTTAGATGATGACTGCCAAATTCTTGACGGGTTTATAGATAATTTCTTAGATAAATTAAAAGAACCCCAAATAGGTGCGGTTTCGGCTAAAATTATTGGGAAATCAAATAAGTTTTTTGCCAGGTGCCTCGATTACAGTAATTTTTACGAGCAAATGGGCAATAAAGAGAAGAATCTGCATTCTATAAAGGTAAGCTTAGCGATACATAGAAACTTTTTTAATAAACTAAACGGTTTTGATGAAAATATTCCGGTTGCAGAAGATGTTGATTTTGCAAGGAGAATTAAGAAATCGGGATTTAAAGTTTTATACACTCCCAAATCACATCTTTTTCATAACCATAAAAGAGGCACATTTAGAAAGTTGATAAAATGCAATTTTAAATACGGGGAATCCGCTGGTTTAAGCGTAAGCTCCAAGCATAATTGCGGGCTTAAGGATAAGATAAAGAATTCTTCGAGGCGGATTTATTGGGTTTTTGTTTTGCCCTTTTCTTTATTTTCAACGTATAAAGCGTGTTATGAAATTGCTTCATTATCTTTTAGCTGGATTTTTTATATACCTTTTATTTTCCTTGCCCACTTTAGTTATCAGGCGGGAATTCTTAAAAAGGTCGTGAGCGATGCGGTTAAATAAATTAAGAAATATAATTTTTAGCAAGCATTTAACCCCGCCTTTTTTAATATTTTTTGTTACCAACAAATGTGATTTTAAGTGCCGGCACTGTTTTAATTGGCAAAAAATTGACCAGGGTAAAGATGACCTTAGTTTTCACGAAATAGAAAAGCTCACCAAGGAGCTCGAAACTGTTTACAATCTTCTCTTGTCAGGAGGAGAGCCTTTCTTGCGGGATGATTTGGCAGAAATAATAAATTTATTTTACACAAATAATAAAACAAGACGAATATCCATACCTACCAATAGCTACCGCCCTTGTATTATCACCGGTAAAGCCAAGCAGATTTTGGAGAAAGCGAAAGGCGCTATTTTAGAAATTCAATTGTCTTTAGACGGAACCGAGAATATCCATAATGAAATAAGAGGGAAAGAGGACAGTTTTAAAAAAACCATAGAAACTTATGAGGCGCTTAAAAAGTTAAAAGAGAAACACAATAATTTAAGGATAAATATAGCCGTTACTGTAAACAATAAGAATGCCGGCAAGTTAAAAGAATTAAAAGATTATATTAAGATTAATATGAATAATTGCGACAGCGTTTTCTGGGGTTTTATGCGCGGGCAACCCAGAGATTCAAGCATGGCATTTGCATCATGGCAAGCTCTAGAGGATCTGCATAAAGTAAATAATTTCTGCCAGGCAGGATTTACAGGTGCTGTTTTAAATGACACTTTTTTCCACATGAAAAATAAAATGCTTAAGTTAAAAAAGCAGATAGTTGAATGCAGCGCAGGAGATTTAATAGGGGTAATAGACAACGACGGTGATGTGAGGTTTTGCGAGATGCTTGTGCCTGTAGGAAATTTAAAAGAGAATACTTTTAGGCAGATATGGCACGGTAAGAAAGCTTATGATTTGAGAGAAAAAATAAAGAATGACAAGTGTTACTGTACCCATGAATGTTTTATCGCGCCAAGCGTTCTCTACAAGCCGGGTAATTACCTAAAAGCCGCACCTTTTATATTAAAAGCTTTAAGGCATCAGTGTTTTAAGAGATAGTATCAAAAATAATAGAAAACAAATATGAAAGTACTTTTTATATATTTTGAAATGGGGATACAGGTTTATAACCCTTTAGGCATAGGGTATATTTCTTCTCTGTTAAAAGAAAACAACCATCAAGTCAGTTTAATCCGGGTGCATAAAGAAAAAGGGATGGATAAGTTGGCCAATATAATAAAGAGGGTAAAACCCGATATCGTTGCTTTTTCTTATGTTTCAAGCTTCAGCCATTTGGTTAAAGAGCTTTCTTTTAAGATAAAAAAATCTTTAAATGTTTTAATTGCAGCCGGAGGGATTCATCCCACAATTAAGCCTGAAGGAGTGCTAAAAGACAGTGCTATTGATTTTGTTTGTGTGGGAGAAGGCGAGTACGCATTTTTAGAACTTTTAACAAAATTACAGAAAAAAGAAGATTTAACTAATATAAATAATGTTTGGACAAAGAACGCCTTACAAATATTCAAAAACCCTGTAAGGGGCTTTGTTGATTTAGATAAATTGCCTGCTCCAGACATAGATTTATTTTATAAAAGCCCTAAGGAAGTTAAACGATTAACCCTTATGACTCAGCGGGGCTGCCCTTATAATTGTGCTTATTGCTGCAATGATTACCTTAACCGGCTCTATAAGGGCAAAGGAAAAACAATAAGGTCTCAGTCGCTCGATAAAGTAATGGCAGAAATAGATACGTTTGTAAATAAATACCCTAATTTAAAATGGATTCATTTCGAAGACGACACTTTTACCCTCGATAAAGAAAGAGTTTTTCAGTTCTGTTCAATGTATAAGAAGAAATTCAATGTTCCCTTTAGTATAAATTCAAGGCCGGAACTAATCAGTATTGATATAGCCGAAGTGCTCGAAGAAGCAGGATGTAGAAGAGTATGCATAGGGATTGAATCAGGAGATGAAGATTTTCGCAAAAAATATTTAAAAAGAATGATGTCTAACTCTGACATTAAGAGAGCCTTTCGCGTTCTTGAGCAAGTAGGCATTCCCGCCAGGGGTTATCTAATATACGGTTTTCCCAGAGAAAAAGAAGAAAATATGCGAAATTCATATAATTTACTTAAAGAGATAAGCCCCTCTGACGGCAGCCAGGTTTCGGTGTTTTGTCCGTTTCCTAAAACCAGTTTATATGAAATAGCAGACAATGACGGATTGCTTCAGAAAACAGAAACTATGCCCTCATACAACAAGGAAACTACCCTTTGTTTTTCTAAGGAAAATAAAGAAATAATAAAGAAGTATTATGAATTAAGTGAGAGCATACATCATAATTCAAACAATGACATCGTTTTTCTTAAGCAGTTTTATCCTTTTCTTGTCTTGCCTTATAAATTGTTTAGCAAGATTATTGAGCCAAAGGTACTCTGGCGTTTTATGTACAGGACAAAGACAAACCACTTAAGAAGAGCATTTACATTTAAGCCAGGCTGGTAGTTTTTATGAAAGTTTTAAATATTAACAGATTTTATTACCGCAGGGGAGGAGCAGATGTTTATTTTTTCACTATGTCTAATATTTTAGAAAGTAAAGGCCATAGCGTTATAACTTTTTCCACAAAATCAGAGAACAATTTATCAAGCCCTTATTCTAAATATTTTGTTGACGGATACAGTGAAGATACCGTTTCTAAATTAAACTTTTCAAAAAAGGCTAGAATTTTCATAAACGGGATTTATTCGAGAGAAGTAAAAAGGAATTTAAGAAAACTCATTAAAGAAAATAAGCCCGACATAGCTCATATCCATGATATATTTTATCAACTTTCATTATCAGTCATAGATGTTCTAAAAGAGGAAAGGATTCCAATGGTAATGGCTCTAAACGGATATTCTGTTCTGTGCGCAAACGGCTATCTTTTCCGGAAGGGAAGAATTTGCGAGCTTTGCAAGGATAACCGCCATAGGTTTTTGCTTTTTAACCGGTGTTTTAAAGGTGCCTTCTTGCCCAGCCTTATGGCCTACCTTGTAAAGAAGCTGCAAGTTAGAGGTAAACAGTTAAATTATGTGGATAGGTTTACTGTTCCCCATCGCGATATGAAAGAATTTATGTCTGAATGGGGCATTGACGATCAAAAGATAGACATAATTTCCAATCCTTTTAACGCCGCAATGTATGAGCCGAATTATTCTTTCGGTGATTATATTGTTGCCTACGGCCGCGTCAGCCGGCTTAAGGGTATTTTTACTGTTTTAGAAGCTATGAAAAGGCAGAGAACCATAAAATTGAAAGTTTTTGGTTCTGGCCCTGATTATCAGAAAGTAGCTAATTATATTGACAAAAATAAATTGGACAATATTGAGCTGGATGCAAAATTACGCTGGGGCCCTGATCTTATTAAAATTATTTCTAAGGCTCGTTTTGTTATTTCTGCTCCGCTCTGGCTTTCTCCCAGTGATTATGTTATTTCTGAGTCATTTTCTTTAGGCAAGCCCGTTATTGCCAGCGCAATAGGCGGAAATAATTTTCTGGTTAAAGACGGTTATAATGGTTTTCTTTTTAATCCCCAGGATCCAGTTTCATTATCTGAGAAAATCGGGCTGCTTTACAACGATAGGAATTCAATCGTTGAAATGGGAAAAAATGCCAGAAAATTTGTTGAAGAAGAATTTAATTATGAGAAATTCTATACTAACCTTATGGCTATTTATAAAAAAGCATTAAAACCGTGTTAACCAATTGTTACTAAGAAGGTTATAAATGGAGAAAAATCTTCAAGTTTTAGGTGTTAAACTAAACCCTTATGGAATTAAGGAGGTAGCTGATTTCATCGAGCAGTGGATATCGGCATATAAACAGGGCCCTGCTAAATATATTTGCGTTACCAATGTTAACAGTGTTGTTGAGGCGCAAAAGAACCCTTATTTAAAAGAGATTACCAATGCTTCGGACCTGTCCGTTTGTGACGGGATGCCTCTTGTGTGGGCGGCACGGCGTAATAATTTTAAATTAAAAGAAAGAGTGTATGGTTTTGCCTTGATGAATGAAATACTTAAAATTTCCCTTTCCAAAGGATATAAAAATTATTTTTACGGCTCTACCCCTTATGTTATCGATAAAATGGTAATTAATGTAAGAAGTAAATATCCCGGCCTTAAGATTTGCGGAAGTTACTCGCCTCCTTTTAGGAATTTAACCGCTAAAGAAAAAGAAGAAGTGATAAGAAATATAAATAATTCAAAAGCTGATATCGTCTGGGTTGGCTTAGGCTATCCTAAACAGGAAATCTGGATGTATGAGTATAGAGACAGCATAAAGTGCCCTGTATTTATAGGGGTTGGCGCTGCTTTTGATTTTTTTGCCGGCAACAAAAGACAGGCTCCTGTCTGGATACAGAACGCAGGGCTTGAGTGGTTTTTCAGGCTGTTATGTGAGCCTAAGCGTCTGTGGAGGCGTTACCTGGTCAATAATACAATATTTATATTCTTGATGTTAAAAAAAGCCCTTAAGTTTAATATAAATTTGTTTCAAAAAGCGGAATAAATAGTATTATTATATTATAATGTTTAAGCCAAAAGGTTCAAGTTTATCCGCCAGGGTATTATACCTTCTTACCGATATATTTTTTATTATATTATCTTTCTCGATTCCTTACATATTAAGATGGAATGTATTTTTTAACTGGACGGATGTAGGGCCTGCAACAGTAAAATTTAGAGGGATAATCCTACCCTCTTTTGAACACTATTTGCGCCTTTATGTTTTCTGGGGAATAATTACTATTTCCTATTTGAATTACCAGAATCTATATAAAAGCAACAGGCTGTCTTCTATTTTTCAGGAAACAGCTTTGGTTTTTAAGGCTGTGCTTTATTCGACCTTGATAACAGGCCTGGTTGTGTTTTTTATAAAAGCAGTTGCTATCTCACGTCTTGTCTTTATGGGAAATTTTCTTCTTCTTTGTTTATTTTTGAGTATATGGAGGGCCATTAAAAGAATTCTGCTTAGAAAATTGATCATTAAAGGTTACAATGATTTTAATGTATTGATTGTTGGCTCGGGAAAAATAGCTTTTGAGCTTATCGATGAAATTCAGAAAAATCCTTATTTTGGCCTCAACATAGTGGGTTTCCTTGATGATTATAATAAAAAAGGCGTAACAGTAGGCGGCTTTAAGGTTTTAGGCAGCACAGGAGAGCTTGAGGGCGTTGCAAGGCGTTATTTCGTAGATGAGGTGTTAATAACCTATGCCAAAGATAAGGAAAAAATTTCTAATCTGCTTGAATTAGGAAGTTCTTTAAATTTAAGCATGAGGGTTATACCTGATCCGTTTGAACTTTCAATGGATGTGTTGAATGTTTATAGAATAGGGCATCTTCCGGTTTTTGACTATTCAATAAGAGAACTGCATGGAACTGATTTATTTGGTAAAAGAATTATGGATATCTTTTTATCCGGTTCGGGGTTAATACTGTTATGGCCGGTATTCATTGCCATAAGCGCCGCTATTAAACTTTATGATAAAGGCCATGTTTTTTATGTTTCTAAAAGATACGGCAAGAAGGGCATTCCTTTTAATTTCTATAAATTCAGAACCATGATTCCCGGCGCCGATAAGATGATTGATGAATTAAAAATCAAGAATGAAAAGGACGGGCCTATTTTTAAAATAAAAGATGATCCAAGGGTGAGTAAAATCGGAAAATTCTTAAGAAGATACAGTATTGATGAGCTGCCCCAGCTTTGGAATGTTTTAAAAGGCGATATGAGTATAGTAGGGCCGCGGCCTCTTCCTGTGGGACAAGTGCAGACAAATGATTACTCTCAGCTTAAACGTTTATCGATAAAGCCCGGCATAACCGGGCTCTGGCAGATTAGAGGAAGAAGTATTACCACATTCCACCAATTTGTTAAATGGGATATCTGGTATATAAATAACTGGTCTCTGTGGCTTGATTTTGTGATAATTTTCAGGACCCTGCCAGTTGTGATTAAGGGGAAAGGAGCCTACTAAAGAAAATCAAAAATCAAAAATAAAAATTACCAAGAAATACTCTATCAGGGACAAGCACGATACAAATAAATTCTAACAGTTATTGTATCTTGGTTATTGATAATTTGCATGAAGTTTTACAAAGTACTTTCTATCAGTTGCATAACATGGTTCATTGGGTTGTGCCTCTTGCATTATTTTTCACAGAGGCCGCTTTGGCTCGATGAAAATTTTGTTTTAGGAAATATTAAAAGCTTAAATTACGCTGAAATATTCGGCCCCCTTAAAGATAACCAGGCATTTCCCAGGGCTTATCTTTTGCTGGTTAAGCTTGTTTCCCGGCCGTTTAATTACAACTCCCTTTCGTTAAGGCTTCTTCCTCTGATTTTCATGGTTTTGGCTTTTTTCGTCTGGAAGAGAGTTTATGGCAGGGAGTTAAAAAATAATTTTCATAAGCTCATCGCAGTATTTTCATTTGCCAGCGCTTATTATATAACTTACTATGCATCAGAGCTTAAGCACTATTCAATGGATGTTTTAGTTGCGGGATTATTTTGCCTTTATCTATCGGCGCAAAACAGGCTTTTAAGCGGTAAGCCTTCTAAGCGCTTTATCGTGGCAACTGCTGTTTTGCCTTTTACTTTTTTTCTTTCTTACAGCAGTTTTTTTATTTTTTGGATAGTTATTTATAACTTTTTATTTTTAATGAGGAGTCATAAAAACCTAACAGGCATTTTTCTTATCTTTACATTTTTAAGCATAATTTTTTCTGTAATTGTTTATTATTTTGACTTAAGGCATTCTTTGGGCCAAAAAGCCCTTTTTTCTTACTGGGACGATTATTTTCTCTGCACTAAATCTTTTTATTGTTTCGTTAAATCTTTCTTTGAGGGCTTTAGAAAGCTTTCTGTATGGTGGTTTGGCAATTCTTCTTTTTTTAGGAAAGCAGCCAGTTTTTTTATTCCTTTTTTTGCGGTATCGATATTTGCCGGGGGATTTAAGTCATTTAAGAAAGATAAGCTTTATATATGGAGCCTTGAGGCAATAAGCCTGATTATATTTTTAGAACTCGTATTTTTAGGTCTTATTAAGAAATACCCCTTTACGGGAGAGAGAATAACTTTATTTTTCGCGCCTTTTGTTTTTTCTGGTATTATAAAGGGAATAAATATTTTTAGAAAACAAAGGCCGTTATATTTAGGGGCAAGCTGTTTATATATTGTTTTTCTCGTTACATGTTGCGCAAATACGTTTATTAACTATTTAAAATTATATGATTAGGTCTTTTAGGAAGGTATATCCGGTATATTTTGTTATTGATTTAATGTTCTTTGCCTTAATTTTCTTTTTCTCTTATTTATTCAGATATAATTCTTTTATTGATATTTTTACACGCATACAACTTCCATATTTTAGAGACCACTTCTTTATTTTTTCTCTATGGGCAATTTTCTTAATAATTTCCCTGGAAAGAAAAGGGCTTTATTCCACTGATAGAAATTTAACAATCCCTAAGGAAATTTTTAGGGTAATTATAAGCGTTGTCTATACAGGAATGCTTATTTCGGCAATAATCTTTTTTGCCCAGTATAAATTCTTCTCACGCCAGGTGTTTTTGATAAGTTTTTTTATGCTCTGTATGTTTTTAAGCGCCTGGAGGGTGGTTAAGAGATTGATTGTAAGGTTGTTAATATCAAAAGGTTTTCACAATATAAATGTTTTGATTGTTGGCGCTCAAGGGGTTGGCAAGGTTGTTTTAGAGGAAATAAGAAAGGTTCCCTGGTGGGGGTTGAGGCCGGCAGGATTTTTAGATGATTATTTGCAAGGGCCGCTATATAATCTGGATGTCCTGGGTAAAATCAATGATTTCTCTGTTATTGCGCATAAGTATCTTATCGATGAAGTAATTGTAACGGTTCCTATCGAGAAAAAAAATATTTCAGAATTGATAAACCAGGCAAAGAGAATGCGTCTTGGTGTACGGATCGTGCCCAATAATCTTGAGGAGCCTTTGCCGGTTTTAGACATAAGCCATTTAGGCGTTATACCTCTTTTAACGTATAAAGAAAGAAGGCACCACCCAGCCGAATTTGCACTAAAGCGCCTGTTCGATTTTATTTTTTCCCTTATGGCATTAATGATTTTCTCTCCTTTATTTCTGATAATTTCTGTTTTGATAAAATCAGGCTCAAAAGGAAGTATTTTTTATATTCAAAAAAGGACAGGGCTTAAAAGAAAAGAATTCAATTTTTATAAATTCCGCTCTATGGTTGACGGAGCGGAAAATCTCAGAAAGTGCCTCACTGGTAAAAACGAAGTAAAAGACGGGGTGATTTTTAAGATTAAAAATGACCCCCGTATTACTCCCGTGGGCAGATTCTTAAGAAAATACAGTTTAGATGAATTGCCCCAGCTTTTTAATGTTTTAAAAGGAGATATGAGCCTGGTCGGCCCCAGGCCGCCTTTGGCAGATGAAGTTGAAAAATATAGTCATATACATATGCAGAGGCTGTCAATCCGGCCGGGGATGACCGGGCTTTCCCAGGTGCGGGGAAGAAGCGAGTTAACGTTTCGCAAATGGGTAAAATGGGACCTTTGGTATGTAAATAACTGGTCGTTCGGATTAGATTTAATGATTTTATGGTGGACTTTTCCAACTGTATTGCGCGGCAAGGGCGCCTACTGAGTGTAGTAACCAGAGTACAGAAACCAGAAGGGAGAGAAACCGACAAAACGAGGGGCGAAGGACGATAAATAATAGAAAATATTGTAAGGGTCGACCGATGTGTCGACCCGATACAATAATAAATTAAATCTGTGATTATTCGTGATTATATCAAAACGTACAATTATCCTGGCAGGTTTCATAATAATATCGGCCTCTTTCATGAGGCAGGCTATGGAGTTTACGCAGAGGTTGTTTGGACGCGGGGGTTTAAGGATATTAATTCTTTTATCCTTGGTTTGTGCATTAGGTTTTTTTCTTGCTTTTTTAAAAAGAAAACAAACAGGCCTTAAAAGATTTACATTAACTTTAATTTTTCTGTTTTTTGCTTTATTTCTATGGTTTAAGATAAAACTGCCCCAGGAACGCATACATATTTTAGAGTATGCTATTTTAGGCTGGTTTGCAGCCGGCGATTTAATTAAATCACATTTATCTTCTGAATTTCCTCTGAAACTAAGAGTTAAACTAAAATCTATGCTTTTATCCTGTGCGCTGGTTGTATTTACAGGAATTTTAGATGAAAAATTCCAAGGTATTCTTCCTTACCGTGTATTTGATTTGCGCGATATTATATTTAACTGTTTCGGAGGTTCAATCGGCATAGCTTTATATGAGATAACCAACTGGTAAATATATAGTTATAAAATACAACCTGCTTAAAATAACCTCTTTTACTCCCCCTGATTTCTATAGCAATAACCGGGCAGTTGTGGTAAAATATAAAATTCTCTATACCCTATTCTTCATTTTGTAAAATATGAATAAAGAAAGAATTATCACATTTTTGGACAGAGCAGCCCTTTTATTTTTTGCATTATTAATCTTTTTTATTCCAATATCTAATGCCGCTATTGAGTCTTTATTTGGTTTTATTTTTTTGTGCCTTATTTTAAAGGTGACGATCAGGCGCCCGGCGCTAAAAGATTTTAAAACATTTTTTACCGGCCAGATAAACTTATATGTACTTATTTTCTATATCTCTATAGGTTTATCGTTATTTATTAGCGGGCCTTTACTACCTAAAAGCTTTAAAACATGGTTATGCCACTGGGGTGAAGGCGTTGCCCTTTTCTATTGCGCCAGGGTTTTTTTGAAAAAACGGCATATAAAGGTGCTTCTTATAACTTTTTTAGTTTCAACCGTTCTTGTCGGCATAGATGGGATTTACCAGAAGATAAACGGCGTAGATTTTATCCGCGGTTTTGAAGTAATTAAACGTCCTGGTTTTACCGCTATAGGAGCAAGCCTTAAGAATTATAACGATTTCGCAAGTTTCCTGACAGTATCTTTTTTTATCAATTGCGGGTTTATTATTTTCTTTAAGAAAGCCTGGCAGAAGACCCCTTTCTTTTTATTAGCCATTTTAATTTTATCAAACCTTTACCTTACTTTTTCGCGGGGAGCCTGGCTTTCTTTCATAGTTGTTTGTTTGCTTATGTTTGCTGTTTTAAGCGACCGAAAAAACAAGAATATTTTCATTATTTTCCTGCTTGTATTTATATTTGGAATCTTCAGTTTTCCTACTTTGACAGAAAGGTTTCTTTTAATAGTAAAAAGCGGCGGCGATGCCGACAGGTTAAGGCTTTGGAAAGCAGCGCTTTTAATGTTTAAGGATTCTCCTTTTCTGGGCAAGGGTCTCGGGACTTTTATGCATTATATTACCGAATATGAGAAGGGCATGTTGCCTCAATATACCCATAATTGCTATTTGCAGATTTTAGCTGAAACAGGCCTGGCCGGATTCGCCTGTTTTTTATTATTTTTAGGAAAGATTATTCTAACCGGATACAGGCAGCTAATAAAAGAGAGAAATTCTGTTTATTCAGGGCTGTTCGCGGCTCTTTTGGTTTTTCTGATTCATTCCTTTTTTGACACCCAGCTTTTTTCTCTTAAATTATCAATATTATTCTGGATACTTCTTTCTTTTGTTACCGTGTTTTGCCAAGAGAAAGATTTACAAGGAGGTTTACACGCAACATGAGCAACGAAGTTGATATTTTACAGGAAATGCTGGCTTTTTATCTTGACCGGAGTTTAAGCTTAAAATTTGACATTTGTACCTGTCAAAAATGCCGCAAAACCATGATGGATCTTTTGCGTTTGAAGTTTAAGCCGTTGAGTTTATCCAGCGATGATCCGAATTTTCATAAGATCAGGCGTGCCTGCTATAAACATTATTCGCGCCCGATATTTGATGCTGTGACTTGTGTCATTGAGACGGTAACTAAAAACTTACCTCATCCCGTAGAAGAAGATAAAGAAAAAGCATTGGACAATCTTCTTGAAAAAATCCGCCTGGACAGGGGCGTTGATTTCTCTCAGTATAGAAGAAATATTCTAAAAAGAAGAATTGGTTTAAGAGTATTCGCCCGCAGGCTCAATTCATATGCAGATTATTTGCGTGTTTTAGCATCTGACCCCGCTGAATATGAAAAACTATTTGATGTCCTTACTATAAATATTTCAGAGTTTTTCAGAGACCCTATCGTATGGAAAGCAATCAAAGGAACTTTAAGAAATATCGTTCAAGCCTCTACGCTTAGGGGTGCGCCGTTGGTCATCTGGAGTGCCGGATGCGCTAAAGGTGAGGAGCCGTATTCTTTGGCCATGCTGGGTTTGGAATTATACTGTGTCAAAACACTTTATAAAGTCATAGCTACAGATATTGACAAAGGCAGCCTTGATCATGCTAAAGAAGGAATTTATGCCCAAAGCAGAATTAAAAGCGCGTTTGAGAATATAGCCCAGGGTGACCTGTTAGAGGACCCCAATAAGTATTTTATATGGCGTGAAAACGAATGTGAAGTCAGCAATGATTTAAGAGATCTTGTCGAATTCAGATATTCTGATTTGACCTCGAACAATTTTGTGCAAAATACAGATTTAATAGTTTGTAGAAACGTATTTATTTACTTTGATAAGCCTTTGCAGGAGAGGATAATAGACAATTTCTACAAATCTTTAAAGCCGGGCGGTTATCTTGTCATGGGTGTATCTGAGCGCATGCTGCCCGATGCAAATAAAATATTTAAATCGATAGATATTTATAATAGAATATACCAAAAGGTCGATATTAAATAAGTCGGCTAAAAACTGTTTTAGTATTTTAATTTTTTGGACATTCCCCAAAATTAATATATTGTTTTTCATAACGAGTCTAACCATAAACAGTTAAGAAAAATAATATCTGAATCCCTGTATTTTGGGGAATGTCCATGATTACAAAGACTTAAGACAGATTACAGAGATTACCGGAGTTTCTTAGATTTCAAAAATGGGGAAACTCCCGTTAATTTTTCCTTGAGTGATAATTTACCCAAGGTATAATAATATTATGAGTCAAATACGTGTTTTAATTATTGAGGATGCATTATTTATGCGCAGCTTAATAAAAGACATTCTAACAAAGGAAGGGTTCTCTGTATGCGCAGAGGCATCCAACGCGCTTGAGGGGCTTGAAAAATTCAAGGAATTAAAGCCCGATTTGGTAACATTAGATATTATTATGCCCAAGATGGAAGAGGTTGATGGCATAACTGCAATTAGGGAAATTTTAGCTTTTGATAAAAATGCTAAAATTATAATAGTTTCTTCTTTGGCCGAAAGGAGGCTCATCCAGGAATCTTTGTTTTACGGAGCAAAAGACTTTGTCGTAAAACCGTTTACCGCTGAAAGATTGCTGGGGGTTGTTAAGAAAGTATTAGATATAAAAACGTAAAGCGGCCATTAGTTTAAACAAATTTGTTCTAATAATTTTCAGTCACACCGGCATTGTTTTTAGGCTTAAGTTTCACCGGAGGAAAAAAATCTTTACTAAAAAACAGTAAACCATGAGCCAAAATTACAAGGATTTGTTCTTCGAAGAATCCCAGGAATATTTAAAGGCAATAAATCAGGCGCTTGTTAAACTGGAAAAAGACCCTGCTGATACCGAGTCTATAAATATAATTTTTCGCCTGATGCACACATTTAAAGGTATGGCCGCAACTATGGGTTATCAGGGGCTTTCTGATCTTTCCCATAGCTTGGAAGATGTTTTTTCTAAATTACGCTCGGGAGACTTCATCATAACCGATGAAATAATGGACCTTATTTTTGAAAGTGTAGATGTGTTTATAGCTTTAATCGACGATTTTAAAGAAAACCGCCAAGCTTCAACCGATATAACATTATTTGTTGGTAAGCTTAACAGTATAGCAAAAAGCGAAAAAAGCAACAGTGGTGCCGTAAGAAGTGATAAAGAAAGCAAAGATTATGTTTTCGATGTCAGACGTGTTAGGCAGCTTATCAGTGAAGGTAAAAAAGTTTTTAATATAGAAGTAGTTTTGGTCGAGAACTGTCAAATGAAGGCAGTAAGGGCTTTTCTGGTTATTGAACGCGCAAAAAAACTGGGCGAGATATTAAAAAGCCCGCTTACCGAACAAAAGCTTAAAGATGAATCATTTGATATTAATTTTGAGTTTATAATGACCACTGATAAGGATGCAGTCGAGCTGCGCAGTGACTTAATGAAGATTACCGATGTTTTTGATGTCACCGTTAAACTTTTTGAAGAAGCATCCTTTGGAGAATTTGCTAAAAAAGACAAGGCTTCACCGTCTCAATTGAAGAAAATATACAGTATGCGTATTACAGCAGAGAGATTGGATATTATTATGAATATAATTGGAGAATTATCAATGGCCAAAGGAAGATTTATGCAGATAGCTCAGACAAAAAATTATTCAGCATTAGAGGAAACAGCTTATATTAACGATAGATTGGTGTCTTCTTTGCAGGAGAAGGTCCTTGAGCTGCGTTTGATTCCTATATCATATATCGTTGATAATTTTCCGAGAATTGTTAGAGATTTATCAAAGAAGACAGGGAAGAAAATTGATTTAGCGATTTATGGCAGTGAGATTGAATTAGACAGAGTAATTCTTGAAGACATAGGCGATCCTTTGGTCCATATAGTGAGAAATGCCGTTGACCATGGAATCGAGATGCCGGATGAGAGGGCGCGTTTGGGAAAACCCATTGAAGGAACGATAAGCATAAAAATATCACGCGAAAAAGGCCATATCGTAATCGAAATAAGTGATGACGGAAAAGGTATTGATTTCACCAAGATTATAAGAGCGGCGGCCTCAAAAGGCCTTATCCCTTCGGAAGAGGCTTCCAATGTTGACGTGCGCAAGGTTTTAGACGTACTTTCTTTACCGGGTTTCTCTACCAAAGAAACAACCGATACTATTTCCGGTAGAGGCGTGGGCATGGATGCGGTTAGAAGCAAATTGGATGCCATAGGCGGCAGTGTTGACTTAGAGAGCCAGTTAGGCAAGGGGACGAAATTCATCTTAACGCTTCCATTAACCATTGCAATCATAAAAGCAATGTTGATTTCGGTGGGAGGGGAAATTTATATCATTCCTCTTATGAATGTAAAAGAGACTGTTAAGGTTCTGGAAAAGGATATAAAATTTGTTAAAGATATCGAAGTTATAAGGCGAAGGGATGAAATAATCCCTGTTATACGGCTGGCAAAAGAACTTAGTTTAAAACCTAAAAGAAACAGCAGCGATGAGATCTCGATAGTAATTATTGAAGGCAGAAGGAAAGAATTGTTCGGCTTTATCGTAGATAAGGTAATAGGAGATCAGGATGTAGTGGTTAAACCTTTAACTTCTTTTGTCAAAAAGGTAAAAGGAGTAACTGGGGCTACTATTTTAGGAGATGGAAGAGTAGCTCTTATTCTAGACACTTTAGCTTTTGGAATCATACAAGTCAGGCAGCACTGATTCATGTTTTCTAAAAAAATAATTATTTCATTGACGTAATTAAATATTGAAAGTATATTATAACCAGTAAGTTTTCATAGATAATGTCAAAAGTTTTATGAAAAAAAGGGATGAAAGAATGGAATGATATCGTCATTGCGATGAGGCCGAAGGACGACACGGCAATCCCTAAAATGCGATTACCACGCCTCAGCAATAGCTTCAACTCATAATGACGG
>JBDRDJ010000030.1:0-2711 GCA_043820815.1 Candidatus Omnitrophota bacterium | reverse complement strand
AATTTCTGCGGCCATGTGCATCAGCGTTATAAGATAAAGCGCCTGAATGAAAAATCTTTGATTGTAAACCTTTCGGTTGAAGTCTGGAATTACTATCCGGTTTCGTTTCAAGAGATCACATCCGCTATTTCAGCGTTTAAGAAGGAAGAGAAGAAAAACGAAGGGAAAAATGAGGGTGTAAGTAAGGGATGAAGTTAAATCAAATAGCTTACGTTTGGCGTAGAAAAAAATTCTTAAAAAAAGTCATCAGGACTGCAGAAACTTTATTAAAGGATAACGATGTCAATAAAGAAGAATACAGCCCTACAAAGTATGTCGTGTTGCATTTTCACGTTAAGGCAATTAAATTAGCGCGGGGGCTTTTGGTGCTTTGTAATGCCGGACTTATGACCGATGCTAAAATTTTGCTTCGGCCATTGTTTGAAATAGCCTATTACTGCGAGTATATTTTAATCGACCCTAAAGATATTAAGGCTGCAGAGAATATTATGGCTTTAGCTGCTTTTGAAGAAAAAAATACTGAAGAAGGCATAAACAGATATGGTGGTGTAGATATTGATAAAATGGCCATTAATGAGAAAGATAAGGAATTTCTTAAGATTAGGGTACCGCAGAAAACACAAGTAGTAGAAGATAATTACAGTTTTATTGTGGAGAGGCTTCGCAAGCGATCCGCTCAATATCGTGATTTGTCTGCAGATAAGATTCTTGAAAAAGAAGGCATTAAAAATAAGTCATTTCTTGAGGGGGTAAACAAAATATTCAATGAGGAAACAAACACGAAAGATTTTTGGAAAAGATATAAGAATATTCTTAGAGATTGCAGTAAATCTGTTCATGTTTTAGATTTTGAAACAAATGTCATGAAGGCAGATGGAAAGCTTGAATATAAGCTTAAAGATAGAGAAGAAACAGGCAAGGTAATCTTATCTGCGGCAGCAACATTTTTGATTAGAATCGCAGATGTTACTAACGAAATATTAAACTTGAAATCCGATGATAAGATAAAGAAGTTATTAGGTGAAGCGAAGAGGCTATCTTGAGTTTTAGGGCAGCTGGTAAAACGACGAGGAATGGGAAGGCGTAAAAGATATGGTTAATAACGTTAAAGAGAGAGCCAATTTTATATGGGGTATTGCCGATCTTTTGCGCGGTGATTATAAGCAGTCGGAATACGGTCGGGTGATTTTACCGCTTACGGTCCTGCGTCGGCTGGATTGCGTGCTTGAACCAACAAAAGAGAAGGTTCTGTCGTATCTTCCACAGGTTAAAAGTTTATCCCCGGGAGCTGCTGAAACCGTTCTTAAGAAAAAGGCAAGACTGTCTTTCTATAATAAAAGCAAATTCGATTTTCAGAAGTTAGTCGCCGACCCGAATGATATCGCCGCCAATCTCAGAAACTACATCAATGGTTTTTCCAAAAACGCCCGCAGTATTCTGGAACATTTCAATTTTGATGACCATATTGAGCGGCTTGATAAATCCAACCTCTTGTATATGGTTGTTAAACGTTTTGCGGAGGTAGAGTTACATCCCGAAGCAGTTGCTAATATCGAAATGGGTTATATTTTTGAGGAGCTCATCCGGAAATTCGCTGACCTTTCTAACGAGACCGCAGGGGAACATTTCACGCCTCGAGAGGTTATCCGGCTCATGGTCAATATTCTTTTCTTAAACGACAAAGGAATTCTTACAAAGAAAGGCATTGTTAAAACGCTTTTCGATCCAGCCTGCGGAACTGGCGGCATGCTTTCCGTGGCAGAAGAGTATCTGCGCGAGCTCAATCCAGACGCAGACTTACGCGTATTTGGTCAAGAGCTTAACCCGGAGTCTTACGCAATCTGTAATTCGGATATGCTCATCAAGGGACAGAATACGGAGCATATCAAGTTTGGCAATTCCTTCACCCAAGATGGGCTTAAGGATGAGAAATTTGATTATATGCTGAGCAATCCTCCTTTTGGTGTGGAGTGGAAGAAAATAAAAGATGAGATTACCAAAGAATATGAGCAATTGGGTTTTTCCGGGCGTTTCGGAGCAGGGCTCCCGCGTATCAGCGACGGCTCATTTCTCTTTCTTCAGCATATGATTTCCAAGATGAGGCCGGAAGATGGTGGTGCGCGATTAGGGATTGTTTTTAACGGATCTCCACTGTTCTCGGGCGGGGCCGGTAGCGGTGAAAGCGAAATTCGCAAATGGATTATTGAGCATGATATGCTTGAAGCTATTGTGGCTTTACCGGATCAACTTTTTTACAACACGGGGATATCGACCTACATATGGATAGTTACCAATCGCAAGGTTAAAGAGCGCAAAGGCAAAATCCAGCTTATCAATGCGGTTGATTTTTTTGTTAAAATGGCCCGCAGCCTTGGGAATAAACGCAATGAAATTAGCGATGAGCATATTGCTAAGGTTACTAAGATTTACGGAGATTTCAAGCAAGGAGAATACTGCAAAATCTTTCCTAATGAATATTTTGGCTATACTCGTATAACAGTTGAAAGGCCTTTACGTCTTAACTTTCAGATATCTAAGGAGCGGATTAGCCAGCTTGACCAGCAGAGTGTTTTTATTAACCTCGCTAAGTCTAAGAAGAAAGGCAAAGCTGGTTTGAAGGAAGCTGAAGAAGGCGAAAAACTGCAAAAAGAGATTAAAACTATGCTTTCGCAGATGGACGCATCCAAGGTTTACAAGAACAGGCAGAAATT
>JBDRDJ010000029.1:0-43322 GCA_043820815.1 Candidatus Omnitrophota bacterium | reverse complement strand
AATTATAATTATACAATGTAAATGGTTTGGCATAATAATATAACGGTCCAATTTTATTTCATTTCGAATATTTTCGGTATTTTTCAATTCTTCGTCAACGATTAAACCAATTTCATTCAATTTTATTTTTATACCATTGCTTTTTAGGCAAAAATGCAATAAAAAGGCAAAATATTTGAAAGAATTTGGGTTTCTTATACGTCTTTTATATAAGAGGGGCGGTTATTGATGAATGTCAATTATTTTGGTATTTGTTGGGTAGATGTACGGTTGGAGGTATATTTTAAGGGATATGTCGAATGCTCCCAAGAGCCCGCTGGATATGCTTTAGAAAATATTTTATTTTCCTTTAAATCTTTAAGAGATATAAAATTTACTTCAACATTGTCAATTTTCTTTGAGTTGAGTAATTGTAAGAGTTCTTTGAAGTCTTGAGGTAGATGGATCATAGCCAAAAATAATTATTCGTAACTGCTCTAAGGCAAACATCCTTTCTAGATAAGTCTTTTTTTTCCAGTAGGATCTGCCATTTCCATCCCGAAGAGAAGTTATTTCTAAGCTTTTTTTGTCCATATATGTTGATTATATCATAATCCCATTATTTTTTATTATTTATTCCTGATTCTATTTTAGATTCTCAATATTCTCCAGAAATTCCTTTAATTTCTTCTCCTGGCCGACATCAAGAGGAAAATAATATTTGTTTTTTGCGCCGTAGTCTTGAGAGGCAAAACCGCCTATATGGGTATTTCCGGTTTGGGCCATATGGGGGTATTTATAGGATTTTGCGTGGGTTTTTATATGGGAGGGAACTTCCTGGGTTTCTTCAGCTTCTACGTCACTTTCAGCTTTTGAAATCGCCTTATAAACACTGTTTGATTTTGGAGAACAGGCAAGGTAAATTACGGTTTGGGCTAAAATCAAATTTGCCTCAGGGCTCCCCACAAACTCAACCGCCTTAAAACAGCTCGTTGCAAGCACAAGCGCAAAAGGGTCGGCATTTCCGATATCTTCCGATGCGAGTATTGTCATTCGCCTTGCAATAAAACGCGGGTCTTCTCCTGATTTAAGCATTTTAGCCAGCCAGTAAAGCGCACTGTCAACATCACTTCCGCGCATTGATTTTATAAAGGCAGATATTGTATCGTAGTGATAGTCCTGCTTTCTGTCATAGAATGCGTACTTCTGGATACTTTCTTTGGCAACAGAAAGGTCAATTATAATTCGTCCCTTGGAATCTTTTTGCGTGCTAAAAGCAGCAACTTCGAGGCCGCTTAAAGCTTTTCTTGCATCGCCTGATGCCATTATAGCTATATGATCGAGTGCCTGATCTGTAATATCCACATTATAAGCTGCTAAGCCATTTTCTTTATCGGTTAAAGCTCTCTTTATAAGAGCTTGAATATCCTCTTTAGAAAGCGGCTTGAAATTAGCGACAATTGAGCGGGAAATCATTGAGTTAATAAGGTAGTAATGGGGGTTGTATATAGTTGCTCCGATAAAGATAATACCGCCGGATTCTGTGTCGGGAACTAAAGTTTCCTGCTGAAGCTTGTTAAAGCGGTGTATTTCGTCAATAAAAAGAATGGTTTTGCGGCTTTCTTTGTTGAGTTTATCCTTTGCCTGCTTTAATACTTTTCTCACTTCCTGGGTTGAGGTGAAGGCGGCATTCAAATACTCAAAGCCTGCATCTATTGTTGATGCGATAATAAAACCGAGGGTGGTTTTGCCGCAGCCGGCAGGGCCATAAAGAATCAAAGAAGGGACTTTTTTTGATATAATTACCCTCCTTAGGAGTTTATTTTCTCCCAAGAGGTGGCTTTGGCCTACGAACTCATCGAGAGTTTTTGGGCGAAGGCGGGTTGCAAGAGGGGTATTTTGATTTTGCATGGTTAGATTACGGCCTCATTAATCCCGTAAACTCGCTTCGCTCGTAACGGGATTAATTCAGCTACGCACTTTTGCTCTCGCGGAGTTTACCCTGAGTATTGCCGAAGGGCTCGGCAAAAGTGCTGCTTCATTAAAAAAACCCTGCGCTTGTCCGTCGCAGGTATGCTGCATACAGTCCTGTTCTCATACAGGTGGGCACCGCATTCTGTCCGCCGCAACGGAAGAAAAATTTGGCTCCCTTTAGTAAATATTGGCTGTAGCACTTGTACCTGCTTACGCGACATGCAGGGTTTTGTTTTCTTCATTTTGAGTATAACATACCAAATCCAAAATGTCAATCTAAGCAAGCCTTATTTTGAATAAAATGCCGAATTTGCTTCCTTTTATCTATGAATGAGTTACGTAATTAAATGCCGGCTATTCTAGAAAATATCAAATTTCTTTTGACAGGAATATCGGGATTAATAATATATGCCGGACTTTTTTAAACCACAGATTGCACTGATTTCTATCATGATAGTGCGATCAGGAGATTTATTTTTAACTGATATATTTAGCGGAGGGTGATGCCGTCGAGGCTGTTTAAGGAATTTCTTATGTTTGTATGAATTTGATCGATTTCGGCAGAGGTGAGCGTACGCTCTTTGGATTGATACAGAACCCGCAGTGTAAACGCACGTACGTTTTCGGGGATATCCTTTCCCTCATACTCATCAATCACCTTTACGTTAGCCAGACAATCCGGGGCTTGCTTTCGCATAAGAGATTCTATTTCGGCAAATTTGGTATCCTCTCTTATTGTAAGGCTTATGTCCCGGGATACTGCCGGGTATGGGCTGAAATGCTCAAATAATGTGTTTTTTTTAATTTTGTTTAAAATATTAATGTTTAGCTCAACATAAAAAACGTCTTCTTTAATATCAAATTCTTTAGCTGTCTGGCAATTAAGCTTTCCTAAGAAACCTAATTCCTGTTTTTCACTGATAAATTCAAGGCAATTGGTAAAGTTATCGCGGGCATTCTCGTTGATTTCTACCTGTTCGATATTTAAATATCGAAGCAATTCTTCCAAATAAGCCTTAAGAAGGAATAGGCCCTTATCCTGGGTGCATATACCCATCGAAAGGAAAGGCTCCTCGTATATTGTATTATCTTTCATGGAATAAACATTTGCTATCTCGAAAAATTTAAGCCTTGTCTGGTTGCGGTTTAAGTTATTTTTTATGCTCTTTAGCATTCCAATAAGTAAAGTTGCCCTCATTGCGTTTTCCTGGTTTCGCAGGGGGTTAGCAATCATAATAGGCTTTATTTTGCTTAATTTACCTAATTCCTCCTGAGCCTCTATGCTAAAGCTTACGATTTCACGTAAGGCCAAAGAAGAGAGAAAAAGCCTGAGGGCGTTCTTAAACTCGTAAAGTTCATCCTGCCTTACGCCTGAAAGCAAGAAAGGAATCTTAGGCCTTATATGCTCATATCCGTGTATGCGGGAAATCTCTTCATAAACGTCAACCTCCCGGTCTATGTCAAAACGGAACCGGCTGGGGCTAATTTTTAATTCTCCTTTACCCTGATTTATAACGGTAAAATCAAGAGATTTAAGAATTTTGGTAAGTATGCTAAAGGAGAATTCTTCTCCCAGATAACTTGAAACTTTTGCCGGCGATATTTCAATTGCCTTTCTTTTTAAAAGGGGCTTTTTCCCGGACTGGCAATATCCTTTTTGTTTTGCTTTTGCCAGCTGCTCAATAATTTTAGAAGCCTCAGATGATGCATACTCCAGGCAATCAGGGTGCACCATTCTCTCAAACCGGTAAGATGACTCTGTGTCTACTCCTGCAAGCCTCCGGGAACGCCTTACGGTTAAAGGAGAAAATATTGCTGCCTCTAAGAAAACATTAGTCGTTGACTCGGTGACTTCGGTAAATTTTTCCCCAATCACACCTGCTAAGGCTATTATCTTTTTGTCATCAGCTATAACTAAATTGTCTTTCGTTAAAACACGTTCCTTTTCATCGATTCCTATAAACTTCTCACCCTTACACGCCCTTCTTACATAAACGTTCCCTTCTATTTTATCTTGATCAAAAGCATGCAGAGGGTTACCCCATTTAAGCATACAGTAGTTAGTAATATCGACTACATTATTTATTGAGTTTATACCGCAATTAACAATGCGTTCTTTAAGCCAGCGGGGAGATTGCGAAACTTTTACTCCGCTTAAAGACCTGCCCACATAATATGGACAATCTTTAAGGTTTTCTATCACAACTGACGGCTTTTTTAAAAGAGGTTTCTTTGTAATCGCGGGATATTTAACTTTAAAGGCTTTGCCTAAACATGCGGATAATTCCCTGGCTATCCCATGCATAGAAAGCCAGTCGAATCTGTTAGAGGTAACCTCTATATCAAATATCCAGTCAGCTTGATGCCTCTCTAATTTTTCAACCTCCATACCGCTCATGGTAAGCCGGGCAGCTACCACTTCCGGCGGTATCTCTACATCGATAAACTCTTTGATAAAATCTAAGCTAAATTTCATGTCGCTTTTTTCTCTAGAAACGGATATCTGCGAGAATCAGCATCTACAATCAAAATTGTGATAAGAATCTGACATCATTCTCGTAAAATAAACGTATATCGTCTATACCGTATTTCAGCATGGCAATGCGTTCAACGCCCATGCCAAAGGCGAAACCTTTATATTTTTTCGAGTCAATTGCGCAGCTTTCAAGGACATTTGGATGGATCATCCCGCAGCCAAGAATTTCAAGCCATCCTTTGCCTTTGCATACACTGCACTTTCGTATTGCGTTATTTTTTTCTGACTTCTGACGTCTGACCTCTGGCTTCTGACTTCTGGTGTCGGAACATATAAAACAAGAAATATCAACTTCTGCTGAAGGCTCTGTAAAAGGGAAAAAATGGGGACGTAAACGCAAATTTACCCCGGGATTAAAAAATTCACGGGCAAAATAAAGCAAAACTCCTTTTAAATGAGCAAAATTTAACTCCCTGCTTACGGCAAAACCCTCTATTTGATGGAACATAAACGAATGGGTTGCGTCAACCTGATCAGGCCTGTATACCCTTCCCGGAGAGATAACGGCGAGCGGGGGGGGATTCTCCTTCATAACTCTTATCTGAGAAGGTGAGGTATGGCTTCGTAGAAGATAACTTCCCTGGGGTTTCTCCTTTTTTGACTTATGTATGTGTGTGCCTTTTGGGGTTTGCAGATAAAAAGTATCAAAAACATCGCGCGAAGGATGCTCGAGAGGAATATTTAACGCTTCAAAATTATGCCATTCATCCTCAATTTCGCCTCCTTCAACTACGGCAAATCCTAATTTTTCAAAAATTCTGCATATGCGGGCAAGGACTGACCTTAAAATATGGATTGATCCTCTATCAATTTCAACGGGAGGAAAACTAAGGTCAATCTTCTTTTCTTGAGAATTAAATTGATTTCCTTTGTCTGAAAGCGCCCGGGTAATCTTTTGTTTAAGAATATTGAGGTTTTTGCCCCACAAACCTCTCTGCTCTTTAGGCAACGAAGGAATCCGTGAGAACAGCTCGTTAAAAGAAGACTTCCTTCCTAAATATTTTACCCTTAGAACCTCAAGGTCTTCTTGAGTTTTGGCACCTTGAGAATCCCGGTTAAATTGCTCTTCTAATTGTTTTAGTTCCTGTTCCATCTTGTAACGAAAAAACCTATATCTTAGATATGTATAATCTTATAAGGTAAACTATGGTTATTGTCAACCAGATAATAAATAAAGCCAGAGTAATTTCTATCTTGCGCGGGGAAGGAGGCTTAATATCCTTGAAGCCTGCTTTTATTACTTCTATTTTCTCAGAATGAACATCAATCTCTTGATGCTGGGAACAATTATTGAAAAAAGTTCCTGTAACTTTTACCCGGTCACCGATTATCCCATATTTTCCCCAATAAGAAATATTTTTAACCATATCCTGCCCGGGCAGAAAAATACCAATATTATTTCCCCGGTCAGAAATATTTACCCAGGCTCCGGCCTTATCATTCAAAAGCTCCCCTATTATCTCGCCTTCGATTTCGACCTGCTTCTTATCGAATAACGCCGGCGAGCTAAGCACTTCCTGGATGCTGGTTACTTCAGCGTAAGCTGTGCCCAGACACAAGACACAAGACACAACGCATAAGGCATAAATATTTCTGGTTTTCATTATTTTTAACATTTTGTATATTAAACGGGCAGGGGCAAGCCCTGCCCCTACGTTTTTTTCTGGTTACTTTCTAAACACAGAGACTATAAATCCTAAAGCAACAAAGATTGACAGGAACTCTAACCTGCCTGCCCACATTTGAAAAATGTATACTAACTTTAATCCCGCCGGCATTGCCGGGTTGGTTATGCCGACTGACAAGCCTACATTTGCTGTTGCCGATACAGACTCAAAAAGCGAAAATAATGCCGGGTAGCCGTAAATCATACCGATAATTGCTCCTGAAACATAGGTAAACAGAAAAAGCGAGAAAAAGACATAAGCTTCTTTTATTCTTTTCTCGGAAAGTATAATATCCTGCAGATGGTGCAGCCTGTCTTTATAAACCGCTTTAAACGGCATCATCCATCTTTTTGTTTCCATGATAAATGTTTTTAAAATTATCCCTATGCGCATTAATTTTATTCCGCCGGTTGTAGAGCATACTCCGCCGCCTATCATCATCGCAAAAATAACAGCTAAGAGCGCTAAGGGCGGAAAACCCGCTAACTCAATTGTTCCCATATTAGAAAAACCGCAGCCTGAGTGGGCAGAGATCAGCTGATAAAATCCTTTGTGAAACATTGAAAGATTACCCAGCCCTTTAAGAGGAAGGTACACAAGGATAAGCAAAGAAAAGAACGTAAGAAAGAATGTGCGAATTTCAAAATTATTAAAAATTTCCCGTTTTCTTTTAGTCCAAAGCCAGAAATGCAGATTAAAATTAATCGCGCCCATAATCATAAACACAACGGTTACCGCCTCAAGCAAGCGCGAGTGATAATAGGCAATGTTCTGGGCCTGCGGCGCAAATCCTCCTGTATCGAAAGATGCAAAAAATAGCCAGATCGCGTGGAAAAATGCCCTTTCGATATTAAGCCCCTTATAAAATAAAATAGCTGTATAGGCTGACACTCCGATAATTAGGAAAGTAAAACTGACCCTCCAGATAAACCGTGATGTGGCCAATACGTTAGGGAGTATTTTTTCCTGGCGGGCTTCGCCGATATAAAAACCAAGAGCTGCAGAACGTGCGCGGGTCAATATCGAAAGGCTTGCCAGAATAATTCCCTGGCCCCCGATAAACATGGTAAGGTGGCGCCACATATTATGCGAGTAAGAAAGATGGTCGAGGTCCTGAATGAGAACTAGGCCGGTTGTAGCAAAACCGCTCATCGCTTCAAACCATGCATCTATAAAGCTGCCGAAATGTGCCGATAGGTATAAAGGTATTGCCCCGAGTAAAGATGAGACAAGCCATCCCGCGCTTACCGTAAAAAAGGCATGAATCCATCCGGGCTCTTTTTTTAAAGGGAAAAGAAGAACCAAAAACATGCCCAAAAAAGATGTAACAAAAAAAGTTATAAGAAAATCGAAGAAGGGAGAAGCTTCTTTTCTTATTAGAGCTACGATTATAGGGATAACCAAAAAGAAGCTCAAACCTAAAATAAGCCTTCCCAGAATATTAAGAATGGTAAAGAAATCTTTTCTGTCGGGGGAAATAATCATATTTTAATTGAATAGAAAAGAAAGGGCAAAGCTCAGACCAAAAATAAAAAGGCAAAACAGAATTTCAACAATTATCCCTGAGATTACCTTCATAATTTTCCGATCAGAGCCTTGATAAGATCTTTTTCGACATCAATAAGAGTCGCGGCTATTACTTCGTCTCCGGGTAAAATCTGCGTTGACCCTGAAGGAATAATAATATCCGGCCCTCTAATTATCGAAACCAGAACGGAATTGGAAGGAAGGCGAATATCTTTAAGGATCTTTTTGGCAACGGGGGAATCTTCAGGTATATCAACGCGGACTATAGAGAGCCTTCCCTTTTTTATGCTCAGCAAATTCATAAAATCGGTAAAAGAAGCCTCCTCTTCTACAATGCGGGCAATAATAGAAGTGGAATCTACCGGATTATCAACCTCCATATATTTGTAAAGGGGGAGGTGTTTGGGGTCATTTACTCTGGAAACCGCCCTTTTTACTCCAAAAAGCTCTTTTGACAAATTACAAATAATAATATTATCTTCGTCGGTAGATGTTGCGCTTACGCATACATCGGCTTTTTCCATCTTTGCCTGGTGCAGAATATCTGGATAAGTGGCATCGCCGCAAATGATCAAAATGTCTTCTAATTCAGCGGCAAGCCTGTTGCAAAGGCTCTCGCTTTTATCAATAACACAGACTTGATGTTTGTCTTCTCTAAGCTTTCTGGCTAAAATTAGCCCAAGCCTGCCTACTCCTGCTATTACTATATACATAATTTACCCCAAATTAATATCCAGATTGCAAAATTAAAAATCAAAATGTAAATATTAAAATGACAAATAAAAATTCAAAATGATTAGATTTAAATCTTAAATTTTTAATTTTTTCATTGTCATTTTTATTTTTGATATTTAATTTTTGATTTATTTACATAACCGTTACCGTAATTGTAATTTATGCAATGCACTTCTTAAGAACTTCAACTATCAAGTAAGTGCGGCTTACAATAGTTAAACCTTCCTCTTTAAAAATCTTCTTTTTAGTTATGTCGTTTACCTGCAAGATGGCTTTCTGAACACCGTATTTTCTTTTTACAACTTTCCCGATAACTAAATTGAGATTATCGTTGCCTGTAAGAAGATAAATCACGCCTGCTTCTTTTATCCCGGCATCTTCAAGAACATTCATGTCCAAAGCATCAGCCCAAATCTTTTTCCCGTTAAAATCATCCCCCAGCGCATCAAGGGCGCGAAGGTTCCTGTCTACAACAACGACGTTCTCTGTTTTTGAAAGCTCAAAAGCCAGCTCTCTGCCTGTCTTGCCGCATCCAACTACTATTATATATTTCATGATTTAATTTTTAGCGGTTTCAACTATTTTATCAAAAGTTACAGGGTGTTGTGCCGCGATTTGAGCCAGTATGTCTCGCGATAAAATTATGTTGTTTTTCTTCAGCCCATTAATTAATCCGCGATACGTCCAGCCTTTTTCGCGTGCGGCCGCATTAATCCGCATAATCCATAGAGAACGGAACTCTCTCTTTTTTGCCCGCCTGTCCCTGTAAGAATAAGCCCACGCCCTGCGCACGCTCTCAATGGTGCGCCGGTAATTTTTCGAGCGGTCTCCCCAATACCCCTTTGCTGCTTTAAGAATCTTTTTTCTTCTCTTTTTTTTAGGTACAGCGTGTTTTGTCCTCATAATCCATCTCCTTTATTTTTATTTTTAAGAATAAGGCATGGCGCGCAAAATAGTTTTCTTATCAGCTTTTGAGACTAAACCGCCGTGGCGCAGCTTACGCTTTCTTTTACTGGAACGGTGGCTTAGAAGATGCCTCCTGTTGGCCTTTGCGCGGATGACTTTTCTCTTTTTGGTTACTTTTACTCTTTTTGCTAATGCTTTCTTTGTTTTTAATTTTGGCATTTTCAAATCTCCTCAATGAGGCCATCCCGCCCCTTTTCCAAAAGGAGCGGGATAAGGCCGAATTGATCCTGAGTCTGCCAATGGCAGGCGAAGAATCTTATTTAGGTCATTTCAATGAGTCCGCAATAAGCGGACGAAGTATCTTATATTATTATTTGTAAAATATCTCAATTCAAAATCTTTTTGAGATTTTCACATACCCTACTATTCGATTTCACTTAGGTGCCAGCACCATAACCAGGGTTTTACCGAACATATGAGGGTCGCGGTCAACCCTTCCTATTTTATCGATATCCTGTATAAGCTGGCTTATCAATCTATCCCCTATATCTTTATGTGCAATTTCTCTGCCTTTATACATCATCCTTATTCTCACTTTATGCTTCTTTTCCAGAAATTCCTTTATATGCTTTAATTTAACTTCGTAATCGTGTTTACCTATTCGCGGCCTAAGGCGTATTTCCTTAAGCTGAGACTGTTTCTGGTGTTTCTTTACTTCCCTTTCTCTTTTTTCCTGCTCATACCTGTATTTAGAAAAATCCATAATCCTGCACACAGGTGGTTTCGCCGCGGGTGCTACTTCAACTAAATCAAGATTAAGTTCATTCGCTTTACTAAGAGCCATGGCCTTGGGAAAAATACCCAGCTGTTCCCCTTCCGGGCCGACAACGCGCAAAGTCTTTGCGAATATTCTTTCGTTTACCCTTACAAACTTCAAATTTTATCTACCTCCTTCAATGAGGCCATGACTTATGGAGCGAAAACGAACATAAGTCATTTGGCCGAATTGATACTGAGCCCGCTATAAACGGGCGAAGTATCTCTAATAAATATTTTCAAATAACTTATTGTTTTTCCAGCTCCTCATTCAACATCTTTTCAAACTCATCCACTGCCATCTTTCCTAAATCTTTCATGCCTCTGCGTCTTACAGAGATTGTGCCCTCATTTTGTTCTTTTTTGCCGACAATAATCATATAAGGTATTTTTAAAAGCTCTTTTTTTCGTATTTTCTTCTGCAGGGTTTCATTATCTGTGTCGGCTTCGGCCCTAAAACCATTTTTGTTAAGGCTGCCGCTTATTTGGCAGGCGTACCCAGCTGAGTCTTTAGTGACATTGAGGACGCTCACCTGAACAGGCGCAAGCCATAAAGGAAACTTGCCTGCATAATGTTCGATAAGAGTTGCCGTAAACCGCTCAAGGCTTCCTAAAATTACCCTGTGAATCATTATCACCCGTTCATCTTTTCCGGAAGAATCCCTGTAAGTTAAGTCAAATCTATTGGGAATATTATAGTCTAACTGGACTGTTGCACACTGCCATTCTCTATCCAGGGCATCTTTAAGTTTTATATCAATCTTCGGCCCGTAGAAAGCTCCGTCGCCTCTGTTAATTTTATAATTGAAATTTTTTTTCTTTAACACGCCTTCTAAAACTTCTTCTGCCAAGTCCCAATCATTCTTGTCTCCTATAAAATCATGGGGGCGCGTGCTTAATTCGGCATCGAAATGGTCGAAACCGAACTTTTTCATAGCCGAATCTACAAAATCTAAAACGCCTTCTATTTCAGAATATAAATCTTCTTTGCGGCAAAATATATGAGCATCGTCTTGAGTAAAACCTCTTAAACGAAGAAGGCCGTGCAAAACCCCGCTTTTCTCAAATCTATACACCGTGCCAAGCTCAAACATTCTCAAAGGAAGGTCCCGGAAACTATGAGCTTGCGATTTATAAATGAGGATATGCCCGGGGCAGTTCATTGGTTTTAAAATAAACTCCTGGTTATCTTTTGTAACCGAATACATATATTCCTGGTAAAAATCCGCATGGCCGCTTTTCTGCCATAGTTTTTTATCCATTATGTGAGGAGTTATTACCATTTGATATCCGCGGCGGCGGTGTTCGGCAATCTCGTAGTCTTCAATAATTCTTCGAAGTATTGCGCCGTTTGGAAGATAGAAAACAAGGCCGGCGCCGGCCTGATTGTGGTATATTTCAAAAAGATTTAGCTGCCTGCCTAATGTACGGTGGTCTCTTCTCTTGGCTTCTTCTAAATTATCGAGATGCTTTCTTAAATCCTCTTCATTGTAAAAAGCGGTCCCGTAAATACGCACGAACTGCTGGTTGCTCTCGGAACCCTTCCAATACGCCCCCGAGACTGAAAGAAGCTTAAAATGCTTAACACCTCCGGTTGCAGCTACGTGCGGCCCTTTGCAAAGATCGGTGAACTCGTTATGTTTGTAAACAGAAACTTTTTCTTGGCCTAAGTCTTCTATTAACTCAACCTTAAAAGGTTCTCCCTGCTTTTTGAAGAAATCGATTGCGTCCCGGGCATTCCATTCTTCATGCTTGAAAGGGTAATCTTTTTCTATAACTTTTTTCATAAGGCTTTCTATTTTTTCTAAATACTCTTCTTTTATGCCTTCGGGTATAAGAAAATCGTAGTAAAATCCATTTTCAATAGCCGGCCCTATACCAAGGCTGGCCTGGGGAAAAAGCCTTTTAACCGCCGAAGCCATTATGTGCGAGCATGAATGCCGTAATGTGTTTAAATCCATCATATTTGCCTTTTAAATATCAAAAATCAATATCATTTTAATTTTTGATTTTTGATATTATATATGAGGAGTATCTCCTTTATACTCAACGCTGGCGGTAATGCTTCTTCTTTCTACTTTCTCGCAAATTGTGCTGAGCTCTTCCAGGACACTTAAAAAAGAGTTTCTCGTGAACGTATTGGGAGAAAGGAAATAATTCGTCATTACCCAGCCTTCATAAAGAATAGCATCACCGAAAACATAAGGCTGGTTGCCTAAGCTTTTTTTCATGAGGGGAAACTTATGAGGTTTAGCCTTAAGAAGAAACGCATTACTCCCTTCTTTAAGCTGCTCAAGGCTGCACTTTATTTTCCTCCCCTTGTAACTGCCTGTTAAGTGGATTGACGAATAAAATATTCCTGCTGTAACCTTACCTTCTATAAGAGAAGCGACTGATTCTAAAAGCGCACTGTACCTTAAGACCGTGCGAAGATAAGCACTCACAAAAATAATAATCGCTAAGGCAGAACAAATGCTTAAAGCAAGGGCCGGAGTGTTTACGCTCATGCCTGTCTCCAAACTCTTTAATCTACACTAAGGCTATTAAATATACAAATGGGCGGTGTAGGATTTGAACCCACGACCCCCTCGGTGTAAACGAGATGCGCTTCCGCTGCGCCAACCGCCCATAATAGCAAATGGCAAATTGCAAATAGCTTATGGCAAATAGCAATATGGCTATAATACCATTAAAAAGCCATTGCGTCATTATCTGAATACAAGTTTATCAAGAATAATTATTAATTACAAGGTCAATAAGAAAAGACCAATAATATCAAATTTACGCAAAAAATCAAGCACTTAAAATTATCAGTAATCTTAAGCTGCTCTATGCCTTGGGTATTGCCAAAACGCAAAAGGCCATAACAAGAATTGCCACAGACTCAATAATACCGAGGATTGCTATATATTTGCCTGTCCCTTCTCCGGTTTCAACAAGAGCATCGCATGCACAAGCAGCTGCTTTACCCTGCATAAATGCACTCATGCCTATGGCACTGCCGCCTATTAGGCCAACAAGCATCATTAATATATAATTATCCCATGTGGCCGGCAATGCCGCGCTCTTTATTGCGTTTCTCAAAAGCATACCGTATAGGGTCTGCGATAAGGGAAAACCGCTGAACACGATGAGCTGGAAAGGAACGCTTTTTTTTGAAAGAAAAGCTTTTTTCATAGCGCCCACGGCAGCCATCCCTGCCACTCCCGTTCCTAATGCTGAGCCAATGGCTGAAAAAGCTAAAGAAAAATTTAAATCGCCAAAACCTCCTATCATGACAAACCTCCTCAATGAGCACGTGACTTATGGATCGAAAGAGAACATAAGTCACTGATGCGAATTGATTTCGAATCCCGCAACAGGCGGGATGAGAAATCTTTTAATCCGATAAGGCCGCAATTTAAGAAAAATCTAATTTTCTTAATTATTCTTTAAACGGCGCATAACTTTTCCCTGACCACTCCATACCGAGATGGTTCGAGAATTCGAGTAAATTAAGCCTTACCCCGTGAACAAGAACTCCTATGACTGCTAATGCTATATTAAGAGTATGCCCCAAAAATAAAATTATTGCCGAAAGAAAACCTTTAATGATTACATGAGCCGTGCTTCCTAAAACCTCCCCTGCCATCGCGTTTGAGCTTACTGCCATGGCAACTGTGGCAAAACCAACCGCAAATAAACGTATATATGACATTACATCGGAAAAAGAACCGATTATTTTCAAGGGAATATCTGCCAACGCAGTTAAAATACCCTTGATTACGCCCTTTTCGGGATTTGAGAAAAGTAAAACTAAGAATAATCCCGCGTATGCAAGGAAATTTGCCAGTTTAGGAAGCTCTTTTCCCAAAACAAACATTTCCGAATAAAAAAACAGGCTCCAAATAATAGCTATCCATCCGGCCTGCGATAACATTTTTAAAGAAGTGCCGCAGCGAAATGCCGCTAATGAATGGGCAACCGTAAGATGAATACACCCTATAATAAAACATATATGGATCATAAATATTTGGTTGTCCCCGTGGCCGAAACTCGCAATATTAGGAATAACGGCTCCTCTTAAGAAAGGCAGCCGGGCGATTTTCTCAAAACCAAACCATGTTCCGGTAACAGCGCCCCAGAAAACAGTTGCGGCACTTAATATATAAATAAGAAAAATCATCTCTCGCTTAAGAAAGGATAATTTCTTACGCATAAAAAATGTAGCGGCTAAGAATAACGATCCATACCCGGCATCGCCAATCAGCATTGCAACAAAAACAGTAAAAAATAACAAAAACCAAAAGCTGATGTCGAATTCACGGTATCCCGGAATAGCGCCCATGATTTTAAAAACAGGGTTTATGACTTTAATCCAGGCGGGGTTCTTTATAAGAGTGGGTGTTTCCTGGGGCTTATCGGGTTCCTGAGATAATATACCCCAGCCCTCTAAGGCCGCGGCATTTTTAATTTTCTTGGATGAATACCTTGGGCAATAGCCCTCTATGTAAGAGAAACCTTCCTCATCTGCCATGCCTGATTTTACCCTGTTAAATTCAAGTTGTTTTTTTATATCTTCTTTGTACTCAAGAAAAACGGCTTTTAAATCAGCTAATTTATCTAAGCTTTCGTTTATTTTCCGAAGTTTTTTTTGCGAAAGGACAATATCTTTTTCAATAGATAAAAGGCTCTTCTTAGGTATATTTATCTGCTGGTAATTAAGTTTTTGGGATTCCTGCCTGGCTATAAACGCCAGGCACACTTTAGATTTCTTTATTTTGAGAACCTTAACTGTTTTGTCTTTACCTATTTTCTTAAGTTCCGCGGGGCTAACAATATACAATTTAATAAAAATACCGGCTTTATTTAGCTCAATAAGCGATGCAGGATTAATATCGCCCCACTCCTTGAACCAGCCAGTATCCCGGGTTAATTCCTCAACATGCATGAGAAGCTGTTGTTTTTCTTTCTCAAGGGCAAGGACTTGCTGCAAGCTGTTAGTTAATTCTTTTTCATCTATATTCCCTGCGGTTGTTTTTTTATTATTAGAATCAAGGATTATAAGGGCTCCATCAATATCCTCTAACTTATTTTCAAGGTTAGTTATCTCCCGGCTTTGCGGATTTTTAAGATGAGTGATATGTAAAAGGCCGAGTTTTCGTAACTTTGTAAGGGATGCATCTTTGTTTCCATCGGAAACCAGCAATGTTATTTTTTGCATCGGAACTATCATATTATAAAACCAAGATTATAGGCGGATATCCGCTTCTACTATTAGTAATTACACGCGGGTACGCTCGATTTTAGCTTTGGCTATTTTACCTCGCACCACTTCTTGAGTTTGAAGTTCTCCCAGATAAATACTTATAAAGCGTATATTTTCCTTTGCCTCGGGGATTTTTATCTTCTCGAACAAATTTACCCTCTGGGTTGTTATTCTAAGCTCATCTTGCAGGATGGTTGATTGTTTATCAGCTATAATAAGCCGGGCATTAAGCTCTGCTGCCCGCTTGATTTCCACTAAAGCGCTGTCCACCCATAAAGGCGTAAGCATAAGATCATAAGATTCAATTTTAAAATTTATGCCTTTATACAAAGGTATATCTAAGCCGGCAATGTTGCCGTTCTCGGTTAGAATATCTTCTACGGAAATTATTTTATCAATGCCGGCATCTTCGGCAAACACATCCGCCCAGATAAAAACATTTTCCCGAACACCGTTAAATTGTTTTTCCAGCTCATTTATTTTCTTATGAATCTTAAAAATTTCGGCCTGCAGCTGCTGTTTTTTTAATAAAAGCATGGGCAGGTATCTTCTAAACCTTTTTAAAGCCTCCTTTTGCCGTCTTAGTTCGTTCTTTGTTAGTTTAATCCTTGCCATGCCAGAATTCCTTTATTAACTCAGTGCGAAAACTTGTTTCTTCAGGGCGGAAACACTCGCCTAAAATCTTCCAGCCGTTATCAAGGGCCTGTTCGAGAGGTATATTTACAGATAAATCCATCATTTGCGCTTTAAAGAGGCTGCCGTACTTAAGCAGTTTCTGATCCCACTCAGACATCCTAAAGCCCATAGCCCGTTTTTCCTCAGATTCTTTATATTGAGCATAGAGCTGAATCATTCCATCCATAATCGCACGATGATCAGCCCTTGTTTTGTCATTTACCTGCTGTTTTAGACGGCTCAAAGAGCCAAAAGGCTCAATTCTTCCTCCCCGAAGATAAAACTGCCCTTCGGTTATATAGCCGGTATTGTCGGGAACCGGATGCGTTATGTCATCTCCGGGCATGGTAGTAACAGCGAGAATAGTAATTGATCCGGCACCTTCGAAATCAACAGCTTTCTCATATCGGGCGGCAAGCTGGCTGTATAAATCTCCGGGGTAACCTCTATTGGAAGGAACCTTTTCCATTGTTATCGATATTTCCTTAAGGGCGTCGGAGAAATTTGTCATGTCAGTCAGCAAAACAAGGACATCCTTGCCGCCAAGGGCAAATTTTTCGGCAACCGCCAAACAAAGATCAGGAACCATTAACCCCTCAACAACCGGATCCGATGCCGTGTGCATAAAGAATATAGACTTGTAAAGTGACCCCCCGGCCTCAATCTCATTTTTAAAAAACATGTACTGATCATACTTAAGTCCTATGCCTCCTAAAATAATTAAGTCGGCTTGGGCTTGAAGAGCAATGCGGGCAAGAAGTTCATTGTAAGGCTCACCCGATACTGAAAATATAGGCAGTTTTTGAGATACAACTAAAGAATTAAAAACATCTATCATGGGGATATTGGTTCTTATCATCCTGCCCGGTATTATTCTCTTTGAAGGGTTAACTGAAGGCCCGGCAATTTCAATAAGATTCTCTAATAAGTGTGGGCCTTTGTCACGGGGGGCGCCGCTTCCGTCAAAGATTCTTCCCAGCATATTTTCTGAAAAAGAAACCCTCATGGGATGCCCCAGAAATCTTAAATTATCATCGGTAGAAACCCCCCTGCTTCCGGAAAATACCTGAAGCGATACGGTATCTCCGTGGAGTTTAATCACCTGGGCTAAAGATTTACCGCGGTACGAAGTTATTTCTGCAAGCTCCTCATAAGCAATACCGCTTGCCCGCACTGTGATAACATTTCCGATAACGCTTAATATCTTACTGTAAACTTTTTTCATTGTTTTTATCTGTATTGGTTTCAAGAAAATCCTCAACCGCCTTTTGCTGATTTCTAAATTCCTCAGAATCCCATGGTTTATAATTCCAATCGACAAAAAGCTGCCTTAACTCATAGAAGAAATCCCGCGCTTGCTCTTTTTTATCAAAAACAAAATCAGCATCAAGAATACCGCTTACCGTGTCAAAGACATGTTTCTGCCTCTCGGGAGTTGTTGCAGCATCAACGCTATCGAAAGCGTTTTGTTGCAAATACACGCTGTCGAGAAATTCCGCTTTCAGGTATTTGATAAAATCTTCTATGGAAGTCCCTTCCTCTCCTACAACCATCATCATCTGGCGCACTTCGTTTCCGGATGAAAGAATTTCCTTTGCGTTTTTAACACTCTCCTCTTTAACAAAACTGTTATAGTGTGACCAGCTTTCAAGAGGGTCTATTGAAGGAAACCGCCGGGCATCCGCACGGTCACGGGACAATCCCACAAAAGCTCCCACAACTTTAAGCGTGGACTGTGTTACCGGCTCGTCAAAATTTCCTCCGGCCGGGCTTATGGTGCCTCCTATGGTTAAACTCCCTTTCTCGCCGGAAAAAAGCTCAACCACCCCTGCCCTCTCATAAAATTCAGCAATGCGGGATTCAAGATAGGCCGGGTAAGCTTCTTCTCCCGGTATTTCCTCCAGTCTTCCGGAAATTTCCCTCATAGCCTGCGCCCAGCGTGAAGTCGAATCAGCAAGAAGAAGAACATCCAAACCCATCTGGCGGTAATACTCGCCCAGTGTCGCTGCCGTATAGACGCTTGCGTCACGAGCGGCAACCGGCATAGAACTGGTATTGCATATAATTATAGTCCTCTCCATTAAAGCCCTGTTGGTCCGCGGGTCAATTAGCTCGGGAAACCTGCGCAGAGTCTCAACAACTTCACCTGCCCTCTCGCCGCAGGCAGCGATAATAACTATGTCTGCTTCGGCAAAACGGCTGATTAGCTGCTGCAGAACGGTTTTTCCCGCTCCAAACGGCCCGGGCACACAATAAGTTCCCCCCTTAGAAATAGGAAAAAAAGTATCGATAATCCGTATTTTTGTTACCAAAGGCTCGGTGGGTATGAACTTCTGCTTGTAAGCGTCAATGGGTATTTTTATCGGCCACTCAAAAACCATATCGAGTTCGATTTTATTTCCGCGGGGGCATTTAAGGGTGCAAATGATATCATTTATCTTATAATCAGCTTCCTGTTTAATTTCCTGGACAGAATATTCTTCGTATAAATCCAAGGGGACAATTATATAATGTTTAAAGATTCCCTCTTGGACATAACCAAGGGGATTTCCCCGCCTAACTATATCTTTTGGTTTAACCATAGGCGTGAAATGCCAAATTCTATCTGAATTTAAGGCATTGAGAGAAACCCCCCGGGGAAGAAAAAATCCAAACTTCTCTGCCAATTCCGGCAAGGGGTTTTGAAGGCCGTCATATATTTGCCCAAGCAAACCCGGGCCTAAACTTACTGAAATCATCTCACCGGAAAATTCGACTTTATCGCCGGCTTTTAACCCTTTTGTTGCTTCAAATACCTGCATGTCAGCAAGAGGCCCCTGAATTTTGATTACTTCCGCTTTGATACGTTCTTCGTTGGATATAACATAGCCTACTTCGTTTTGAAAAATTCTCCCATCCACTTCAACGGATATCATATTTCCTTGCACCAAGACTACTTTGCCGCAGGTTTCTCTCATAATTTAACCTCGCACATCTTATCAAAAACCTTTATGCCTTTTTCTTTATCGAAAGAAAAAAGGCGTTCTAAAATTTGCAATTTCAGGAAATAAACAGTTAGGAAATCTAAATCAAAATAATGGCCGGGTTCTAAATCGCCAAGGAACCTCCATCTAAATCCAAGAAGATTTTTCTCAACTTCCAAGGGATTACCGGAAATAAGCTCCTGGCCTAATAAATTTAAGCCCTGCGGTTTACTTATGTTTACCTTTTCTTTTGAATAATCTCTGCCGGTTTGCCCCAATTCAATGCGCGCCTGCCTTATGGCAAAAAGCTCCTTGCGTAAGTTCAATTCAAACCGAAAGAATTCTTTAGCGGTTTTCGAACCCTTAGGCTCGGCCGCAATATTACCGAGTTTTGCGCTTGCCAACTGTAAATACTCTTTTCTATCGAGCCGCTTAGAAGCTTCTTTTAAAAAGGCTTCACAGCTAATTGGTGACGGCTTTGAAAATTTAACAGCCGGCAGCTGGGCAGCTAAATAATAAAATTTATCCATTCTTATCTTTAAGCTGCGCAAGGGTTGAGGCATTAAGAAATTCTTTTAATGCCTCTGTAATGCTTTCATCGGTAAACTCATAATAATAATCATTATCACGCAGGCCGATAAGGAACCCTTTATTTATATTTTTGCTTACTTTAATATTCAAGGTTTGTTTTGCCTTTTCTTTTATTTTTTCAAGGATCATCTCTTCAATTTTTACCCTATCTTTTTCGCTTATAATTAATTCCAAATCTAAGTTTTGCTTTGGCGCCCATTTATCTATTATCTTAAGTATCAGCTCTTTTGTAAATTCAGGGCTGAGCGTGCCGGAAATTTCTTTATTTAAAACGCTGTTTGCAACCTCATTAAGCCTCTGGCGCACGGTAAGCACAGTATCTCTTAACGCCTGGTTTATCGAACTTTTCCCGTTCGCAATCAAACCGTCCGCTTCTTTTTTAGCATCAGCTTTTAATTGCTCGGCTTGCCGGCGTGCTTGATTAATTATCTCTTTGGCTTCTTTTTCGGCTTTTTTAACTATTGACTCTTGGGCCTTCTTTGCCTCATCTACACCTTCTTTTTTTATCTTCTCGATTAAACTATCCAAACTAACTTCCATTTTATTCTCCTGTTTTCATTTTCGGTGTTCGGCCTGATGACAAGATTGCTTTGGCTGCGGCAACATAATCTTTCTCATTGATTATGGGCCGGCCGACAACAATATAATCTGCCCCGTTTTTTAAAGCAAATGAAGCGGTTGCCACTCTTTTTTGATCATCCATATTTTCCTGATTCTGGTTTCTGATCCCCGGTGTTATAACCTTTAATTTTTTATATTTCTCCTTTATTTGAGCGGCTTCGAATGCCGAAGAAATGACGCCGTCAATCTTAGCGCTTTCTGCCAAAGAGGAAAGTTTAATAATTTTCTTAATATCTGTATTCCTGCTTGTTAGCTCGGTAACTCCTAAAATTAAGGGTTTCCTTACCTTCAATTTTTTAGATGCTGACAAAACTTCCTCTCTTACCTGCCCTAAGGCCTTAGGGCCGGCGCTAATATGCACGGTAAATGCCCAGCAGCCCAGTTCGGTTATAATCTTTGCCGTATTTTTCATAGTATTGGGAATATCGTACAATTTTAAATCAAGGAATATATCTATGCCTTTTTTAACAAGGCCCTTTACTAATCTGGGTCCGAATTTTGTAAAAGCAACTGAGCCGATTTTAAATTTTGCCCCATGCGGATAAAGCGAGTCAATGACCCTTGCTATTTTCTTTCTGTCCTCAATATCTAAAGCAACAATTAATTTTTTAAACCCTTGCATTTACACCTTCAACACTTCAAGCTGCCGCGCAGCTCGTTTATATCTTTAATCTTGTGCCTATTCAGATATTTAATTATGCCCTCTACAACAGACTGGGAAGTATTCGGGTAAACCATATTAACGGTTCCTAAGCTTACTGCCGATGCTCCGGCAAGAATATATTCCAAGGCGCAAACCGGCCCCTGGATACCGCCTCCGGCGATTATAGGTATATTTTTTACGCTCTTTGCCACCCGCCACACCCTATATATGCCCAACGGCTTTATTGCTTTTCCTGAATAACCTCCATATATATTACCCAAATAAGGCCTGCGGGAACAAACATCTATAGCCATGGCATAGAATGTATTTATCAAAGACAGGCCGTCTGCGCCGGCATCCTTTGCGGCCTTTGCTACAGAGACGATATCAGTTACCTCGGGCGTAAGCTTGGCAATAATAGTTTTTTGTGTTAAGCCCCTTATTGCTTTAATAAGCCTGTAAGTAGCCTGCGGGTTTTGAGAAATCATCTTCTTCATCTTTAAATTAGGGCAGGAAAGATTTATTTCAAATGCCTCTAATGTTTTTATTTTGTCTAATTTTTCTACTGCCCTGGTGTAATCGCTTTTAGAAAATCCTCCGATACTAACGATAAATTTTGTGTTTAGTTTCGCAAGCCGGGGTATATTTACCTTAATAAATGCCTCTATCCCGGGATTATCCAAACCGACGGAGTTTATTACTCCGCAGCTGGTCTCGAAAATACGCGGAGGGGGATTGCCCTGACGGGGCTTAAGAGTTACTGTTTTTGTGGTTATTGCCCCAATTTTATTAAAATTAACAATGCCCTTAAGGTTTTCGTCAAATCCAAAGGTTCCCGAGGCGCAAACAACGGGATTTTTCAGTTTTAATTTTCCTATATGTATATTTAAATTCATCTTACTTTCCTAAAATCATTTTTATGGAAACTGCCATAAGAAAAAACCCGAAAACGCGTTTTAACACGAGGTCGGGTACTTTATGGGCAAAATGCGCTCCGACTAAACCGCCGATAAAAAAACCAAGACAGATAAATGCTGCGGTATATATTTTTACATTTCCCTCTGCGTAATATTTTATTGCCGCCAATAGCCCAATCGGCGGCACCATTAACGCAAGCGTTGTGCCTTGCGCTTGATGCTGGGTTAAGCCGAAAGCATAGACTAAAACCGGTATTAAAATTGTGCCTCCGCCGATTCCTAAAAATCCGCTCGATATCCCCGCAATTAAACCTAATGCAATATAAGCTGCCAGCATAAACCTCTCCTTTATTAAGTGTTCATTTTGCAAAATCAAAAATAAAAATGTAAATATCAAAACGACAAATTAAAATTCAAAATGTTTAGATTTAACTCTTAAAATTTTACGTTGCCATTTAAATTTTTGATATTTGATTTTTAATTTATTTACGTCACCATAACCCTAACTGTTACCTGCATTCTGAAAAATTACACGCTAGGCTAAGCACTCTTGCTCTCGCAACACTTCGGCAAAAGATGCTGCCTCATTTAAAAGCTGGGTTCTATGCAAAATGTCTTATGCTTAATCGATCCTTTCATTCCGCCTATTATGAAATAAAGGTTTGTGAGATATTTCATTTTGGAATATTCAAGCCACTTGTTGTACGGCTGGATATTAAAAGCGGTCCTGAAAAATCTAAACACAAAAAATGAAAATACAGGCAGCAATACCCAGGCCAAGATTCGAATCCACAATACAGGCAAAAACCACTGCAGCACGAAAAAGATAAAGAATAACAAGCCGAAAAGGTGCATAAAATGAAAATTGCCCAGATATAAAAACCCTTTAACAATAAAAGGGAATTTTATGATTTTGTGATTGGGCCAGCTGCCTATAAACTGCGGGATAATTTCAAAATATTTTCTTGCGTGTGCCCCTATGAGAGGCGGGTGCGCCGCACCGTATGAAGCCCATACTTTGCCTAATGCTTTTAAATCCGCCCTATGCATATGCTCAACTGATGCCGAAGGTAAAAAATAAAACTTCCAGCCTTTTTTTCTTGCCCTTATGCCAAAATCAATATCTTCACCTGTAGGAAGGTCCCAAAATCTTCTTTCATTTTCTTCAATAGCTTCCTTTCTGTATGCGACATTTGCCGTTACAAAGAAATAAGCCCTGTGTCCGCAGATTTCAACAGGGGTAAAATTGTCTAAATCAGGATAGTAACCTTCCTGCAGGTTACCGTAACGCCAGGCAACGCGGTTAAACCCAAAGGCCTCGCAAAAAATTTCAACTAGATTGTCAGGGTCTACGCGTAAAGTCAGAATTTCTCCGCCCACTGCGCCTATTTTAGGGTCTTTTCCAAAAACCTCTAACATCTTATAAATCCAGTCCCCGCAGGGAGCGCAATCCCCGTCGGTAAAGAATACATAATCTCCCTCGGCTTCCTTAAGGGCTTTTGTGCGGGCAAACCCCGGAGAAGGACAGTTTGGAATCTCAACCAGTTTTATGAAGGGGTGCTCTTTTTGGTAATTTTTTATAATGGAAACCGTACTGTCATTACTTCCTCCGTCAGCGAAAATGACCTCCATTCTTTTGCGCGGGTAATCAACATTCATCAGATAGTTAAAAGTAGTCCCAATGGTCCTTTCCATGTTTCTTACAGGTACAATTATTGAAATAAGCGGCTGCATCAGACCTCCTTTTTATTTTTTAACGTTTGGCATTCATCAAGAATCTGCAATCACCAGATTTGGTCTATCCTGAAAACCGGCCCCTCTTTACATAATTTTTTATAACCGTCTTTTGTTTTTATAACGCAGGTATAACAAAAACCCAAACCACAGCCCATAAATTGGTCAAAGGATACCTCACAGTATATATTTTTATAAGGTTTTATGATTTTATATATCTCAGCAAACATACTTTTTGGCCCGCAGGCATATATCGCGGTTCGTGGTGAGCGGCCCTTGAGCGAAGCCGAAGGGTGGTTCGTGTTTGGCAACAACTTTTTTAGCAGGCCGGTGACAGGGCCTTTGTAACCTTTAGTGCCGTTGTCAGTTGCTATTTGAACATTGCACCCAAGCTTCTTAAAATCTTCCACGCAGACAATCTTATCTTTTGCCGGAGCGCCAATTAATACCGTATTGTTTTCATTTTTTAATTTCTGAGCCAGGAAGAATAATGGGGCAGCACCAATTCCTCCGCCTATCAGAATATTTGCTGAAGATGCTGTGGTTTGCGGTTCGTGTTTCGTATTTCGTATTTTGACCCAAGGCTTTAAATTAAATCCATTGCCCAGAGGCCCTATAATATTAAGTATCTTGCCTCTTTTATAAGTAGAAAGGAGCTTTGTGCCTCTTCCGCGGACCTCAAAAAGAACATAAACAGTTCCGGCTTTGACTTTGTGAACACTTAAGGGGCGGCGCAGTATGGTTTGATTCTCATCAATCTTTATGTGTAAGAATTGCCCCGGCTTTATACGATTAGCAACATAGGCATGCTTAAAGGCCAGTAAGTATATATCTGTTTTTATCTTTTTGGTGGTGCTTATTTTTACATTAAATTCACGCATTGCAGAAGTTTATCCTTATTAAAATTTACTCCTTTTAAACTTGCAGTTCCTGCTGATAAATAAGCCTCATTTTTGATAATCGATTGACTTATTTTACACTTTTTTTATAAATTAGCAAGGCAGATATTGGGCTAAAAATACCCGCCCTGTTTAATAACCGGCGAGACATTTTTGTCAGACGGATAAGAAAATTTTGTCAAAAATTCGGATTTAAGAAGTGCTTCCTTGTATTCGTTAAAAGCAACCGAATCATATACGATTCCTCCTCCGATACCGATCTCGCCATGATTTTTGTTTAGCACAACCGTCCTTATGGCAACATTAAAACAGGTATCTTTTGAGGGCGAAATATACCCTATGGCTCCAGTATATATACCCCTGTTTTGCTTTTCAAGAATCTTTATTATTTCCATAGTTTTTATTTTAGGAGCGCCGGTCACCGAACCGCAGGGAAATAAAGATGTAAAAATATCACTATAAGCAGTGCCGTTATTAAGGCTGCCCAAAATAGTAGAAGTTACCTGATACAAGGTGCTGTATTCCTCAACCTTAAATAATTGATCAACAGTTACATTCGAACATATCTTGCCTAAATCGTTTCTTAGCAAATCGGTAATCATTACATTTTCCGCTTGAATTTTTTTGCTTTTTAAAAGGGCTTCCTTATTACGCCTGTCTCTCTCTATGGATGCGGACCGTGCAGCCGTCCCTTTCATGGGCCGGCTCATAATTCTTTTGCCGTCTATGCGGAAAAACAGCTCCGGAGACAGAGAAAGTATATATTGCGTTCCGGTATTTATAAAAGCCCTGTAGGGAGCAGGCTGAGCTCTCCTTAATGCCAGATAAAAATCAAATACATCTGCTGATATTTCGAATTCTAATTTGAATGTTAAATTTACCTGGTATGTTAATCCGTTTTCCAGGTAATATTTTATTCTCTTTATCTTTTTCTCATATTCTGGAAAGCTTAAGCTGCATTTCAAGTTACACAGACTGTATTTTATAGAGTTTTTATATACAGGAGCTTCTTGTTTGTTAGAAATCAAAAAAGGCCTCTTACAGACCCCGAGCCAAACAAGCGGCTGCTCTATTTTTGGCCTAAGGTACCGCAGGGCCGGTTCCAGCCAATATCCGAATTCGTAAGAAAAATATCCGCATACCCAAAACCCTTTCTTTAAGAATTTTTCGATTTCAGCAAAAAATTTCTTAGGGTTATCATCACCGTAAAACAAAATGACTTTTTCGAAATCCCTGAATAGATAAGCGGATGCTTTTTGCTCACTGCAAAAATCACCTTCGAGTAAAACTTGTGGGTCACTTAAAGGCAGCAGGCAGTTTTCAAGCCTGCTTTCGGAAACAAGCGGTTTAGTCATGGTTTTTATACATCAGTGAAAATTTTTTTATTTTAATAATTTTCTCCAATTCACAGGGAAATTGATCATGTCTGGTTATTAACATAAAAGAATTGGACCGGCATACTTTTTCTATGCTGGAAACGTATTCAATGGGCTTCTTCAAAGGGTAAGCGTTTAAAAACATAAGCTTTTTCTCAGTAACAATAATACTGTCAAAAGGAAGTGTTGATTCGTTTATTATATTTACTATCCTTTTATATTTTGAGGAGTTACTCACCACGGAAAGGCAGAAAATGTTTAAAGCCTGTATAAATATTATCCAGAAAATACAAAAAACCCTGACTTGTTCCTTAGGAAAAACAATAACAGCCCAAGCCATTGCAACAAACAGCGGTATAGTAAAATATGCAAATAAGGGTATTCCTATTTTCTGTGTAACCGCGTAAACGAATCCTGCAGCCCAAGTAAAGAAAAAGAAAAAAACACTTATAATAAACAGCGCCCTTCTTGTTTTCTTTTTTTCACTTAAAATAAACTTAGCGGTTAGGCCGCTGAAAGGAATGGTAAGCGAAAGAAGATACATCGGCAATTTAGAACGGATTAATGAAAGGACAACAAGGCCGCCTATAAACCATACGAGGAAAAAGGTTTCCCACAAAGGCCGGCTATTTTTATTTTTTATAAGAAAATACCCGCTTCCCACCAATGACCAGGGCAAAAACAGAAGAAAAAAAACCGGTATATAGTAAAAGAACGGCTGTGTGTGGTTTGACGGGTTGAGCCCGCGCGAATATGTTTGTTCAAAAAACATCTTACTGAAATACAAAGGGTCTTTTGATGCAAAAAAGGTTATCCATGCGAAAACAAGAACTATAGCCAGAGCATTTGCTAAAGCAGAAAACGATATAACTTGCTGCGGGGTAATTCCTCTGTCCTCAAAGATACCCCTTCTCTGCCGCAATAAAAGTACAACCGCCATGGCCGATTCGATAACTATGGGAAAAATTATTCCTAAAGCGCCTTTGGTAAACACGGCCAGAAAACTAAAAATGCCCGAAAACAACAAACAGTAGGTATCTTCTTCTTCAATTGCCCGTATAAAAAAGAAAAGGCTCAAATAAATAAAAAAAACAAAAAGAAGATCCATCCTTATCAAAACGCTCATACCGAGAAATATCGCGGTTGTAGCAAGAACAATACAGGAAACCATAGCAGTGAGGGCCGAGGCACGTTTTTTTAACAGTGTATAATTTAAAGACAATATCCCCCATGCGACAAAAACATTAAAAAGCGTTGTCAAAAACAACGTATAATTTCTTCCCGGCAAAATAAGAACTTTAAGAATCCAAAAATACAAAGGGGGCTTCTCGTAGTAAGTTTCGTCGTAATATTTAGGGAAAAGAAAATCATTAAATTCTTCCATATTCTGGGCTATGTAAATATTTCGAATCTCATCCGGGGCAAGCGGGTCTCGGGCAAGAGAAGACGGTAGATACAGAAACGCGCATAATAAAAGGAGAAATATATAGGGGTTGGTTTTGCGGATTTTTTCGAACAAGCCTCTTATATGTATGGTTAAAGACATAAAACCGACAAGTCTTGGGAATTTTGTCACACAGGGCCCAGCTCTAATCAAATTTATGACTGAGCAAGATTCTTACGCTTGCGGCGGTATATAAAATAAAGGTTGCGTGCGTATATGATAATGCCTAAGCTTTGGCCTAAAATAAATACCGGGTCGCGCCGCCATATGGAATAAGTAAGAAGGATAGCCCCTCCTAAAATGCTAAAATACCAGAATGAAACCGGTATGACACTTTCTTTTTTTCTTTCGGAAGCAATCCACTGAAAGAAAAAGCGCAAGAAAAAAAGAAACTGCCCTAACATTCCGATAGTAATCCATACTATTTCAGAATTCATTGGATTTTATACTTAATGACACGTTTTCTTAACCAGTATACACCCCATAAATCAAACAAGCCTTCTTTACCTCTGCGAAAATTGTTGTATTTTGACTTTCCGAAATCCCGCTTGTTATGGCCCACTTCCACCTCTACAATCGAAAATCCTGCCTCTCTGACCAGAAAGGTAAAGAATCTATGAAAATTTATAAAGAGAGGGATTTTTTCAACAATCTCTTTTTTAAACAGGCGCAAAGAACATCCCGTATCTCTCGTTGAATCACCAAGGACTAATTTCCTAAAAAACAGGGCTATCTTAGAAGATAGTTTTTTCATTATGGTATCTTGCCTGCGCATGCGGACTCCTGTTATAAAATCATAGGAATTCCTAAGTTTTAAAAGCTTATCTATTTCTTCAGGAGGATTCTGACAATCAGCATCAAGGGTAATAATCCATATGCCTTGCGCCTCTTTAAACCCTAAGCTAAGGGCCGCTGACTGGCCCCTGTTTTCTTTAAATGATATACAGCGTGTGTTTTTTTGGCTGCTTGCTATCTTGTTAAGTATTTCCCTTGAACAGTCAGAACTTGCGTCATTGACATAAATTATTTCAAAACTTAGTTTACTGCGGCTTAAGGCATCAAAAAGGCGTTTATTCAGTACCGGAACGGATTCTTCTTCATTATATACCGGAACAACCGCCGAAATATCCATGATTTAGTAACTTTTGGTAACGTCTTTCGGTTAGGGTAACGACCCTTCGGCTTCGCTCTACACTCTGTTTAAAGGCTTGACTCAGGGTCGTCCTGAGCGAATGAAATGAGCCGAAGGACGAGGCGTTTATTTCTGGCACTCCGGACAAAAATATGTTCCCCGGCCTGCGATAGTTTTTCTTACAATCGGGTGATTACACCGGCAGCAAGGCTCCTTTTCACGCTGATAAACTTTCAACACTTCTGCATATGCCCCTTTGCTTCCGCTAACCTGGCGATAAGTATCAACTGATGAACCTTTTTTTTCAATGGCATCTTTCAGGATATTGATAAGGCAACTGTATAGTTTTTCCAGTTGATCTTTGGTTAGCGAATCTGCTCTTTTCTCAGGATTAATTTTGGCGCAAAAAAGCAGCTCCTGGGCATATAAATTCCCTATTCCTGCTATAAAAGTTTGATCCATAAGCAGTGGCTTTATTTTTAATTTTTTCCCCTTAAATAATTCAATAAATTTTTCCCCCGAAAGGCTTAACGGTTCAGGCCCCATGCTCTTGATTATGTGCAGGTTATGCCAGTCTTCTACCAGGCGTATCTCTCCTAAAACTCTTTGGTCACAGAAACTAAGCTTAAGGTTGTTTGAAAGTTCAAAGCTGACACGTGCCGATTTCTGGTATTCGGAGTGTAAAAGCAGCCATCCGCTTATTCTCAAATGAAAAATGAGAAACAGCTTATCCTCTAGCTTTATGATTATTACTTTTCCCCGGCGTAAAACTTCCTTGATTGTCGAACCGGTTACTTTTTTGATAAATTCATTTGGTTCTACATCCTTAATAAGGCGCTTATCCGTAACAGTAACTTTTTTTATATTAGTTAGCAGTATTTCTTTATTCAGCTGGTTGACAATTGTCGTTACTTCCGGAAGTTCAGGCATTGTGTTACTTTATTTAAAAAGGGTATTTAATCTTTTTACTATTTTATCCTATGGTCTGGGTATATATTTTCCTGCGCCTGGGCCCGTCAAATTCACAGAAATATACGCTCTGCCAGGTGCCTAAAACCAGTTCGCCTTTATTCACAATAAGAATCAGGGAAATTCCCGTTAAAGCGCTCTTTACATGAGAATCGGAATTACCCTCTTGATGCTCATAAGGCCCGATTACAGGAACGAGTTTTTCTAAGTGGTTTAGAATATCTGATTTAACAGAAGGGTCTGCGTTCTCATTAATTGTCAGCGCCCCTGTTGTATGGGGACAAAAAACAACGCAAATACCGTTATTTATTTTCTCTGCTTTAACCGACTGCTTTAATTCGGATGTAATATCTATAAGTTCGCTTCTGTTTTTTGTTGTTATATCTATTGTTCTCATATTACACTTGTCTTATTGAATTTAAACGCCTTCTAAGAATGAATCTAATATACTTTCTGTAAGAATGTCGCGGTCCCTTGTGGTAATATCGATAAACTCCATCCCCATATCAAAAATAGAGCCCCCCTCAACATGTTTTTTAACCCACACGACTTTAGCCAAAGCTTTGATTTGGGATTCGTTTTTTGAAATCGCAGCTTTTATTATCACTCTTATAATCCCGGAACGCAAGCTTTCTTTCCATTTCTCTTCAAAATTCTCAACTTTTGCACAAGCCCCGGAAGATGATATGTTTATGATCGTCCCCTTCAATTTCTTAGGAAGCCCAGGCGCAACAAAATTGCTGCAGAAAATAAATTCGCTGGGAAATTTCTCGGCCCAGCGCACATGTTTTCTTCTCTCTGTTCCTCCAAACTCTTTATCCACCACCTTCACCTCCTCGCCCAATTCACCGCAATAAAATAGCGGCTAGGAAAATAATTACAATAACTGTGACCGCCCACTTAATCCATTGCGTCTTTTCTGCTAAATCAACCTCATCGCCGCAATACAGGCACATGGTTGAGTTTTTAGGTATCGGTTTCATACAATGAGGGCAGTTTGTAGTTTTGCTAAAATCGAGCTGTTCTGGTTCTTCGCTATCATCTTTAAAATCGAAATTGTCTGTTTCCATTTTTCAATGAATGCTATTTCGAGTTTTGGTAGATGCCGTTGTAGCCTTTGCTCTCATTAATTTTAAAGAAAACAAGCTGGGCAATGCGGGCATTTTGCTTTATGCATATACCTTCCGGGTTTGCAACATTTAACATAAATTCGCTCTTACCTTTAAACCCCGCATCCCAAACACCCGTAGACAAAGCCGCTCCCATCCTAAGAAGCGATGTCCGGCTTAATGCCAAGGCAGATATTGTATTCGGCATATTTATTGTTTCATTGGTTTTAACTTTATACGATCCTTTTGAAAGTTTCCACCATCCGTATTTATCGCCTGAGGAGTTCTTAACGGGTTCTAATTCTTTTGCCTCTGAAAGTTTACGTTCTGAATTTGAAAAATCCAGATTCCCTTTTGATTCAAACTTAAAAATTTTTGCTGCTGTTAGATCGAACCCGTTGGGTGTAATCTGAATTTCTAAGTTAATATAATCCTGGATAAGGTTTTCTTTTTCGATTAATTCTTTTATTTCTTTCCTGTTAAGCATTTTTTTTATTTCTTAAGATAGCGCGGTGTATATGCTCCAGGGCTTTAGAGGGAGTTTTTACTCTAACAACTCCGGGTATATCCCATGAGCCAATTCCTATGACTGTCTTATCCTCGTTTAAAGCGAATGCTATTTCTGATAATGTCCCGTATTTTCCATCGACTGCTACTATTGCGCTTGCTGAACGCACAACCAAAATATTCCGGGCATACCCTAAACCGGTAGGGATCTTTACATCAAGGTATTTATTGGCTTCTTTAACATCATAACCGGGAAGAATCCCCACTGTCAAACCGCCTTTTTCTTTTGCCCCGCGGCAGGCAGCTTCCATAACGCCGCTGCCCCCGCCGCAGGTTAAAACCCACCCTTCTTGGGCAATAAGTTTACCTACCTCATATGCCGTCTTATAGGCTTTTTTGGAACATCTATATCCACCTACTACTGCTACATTCATAACACGAATTAACGAACATACCGGTGTTACGGACGGCCGCAAGGGCCGCCCCTGCATATTCTACAAACGTGTCCCTAGCAGGAATTGAACCTGCACTTCAGGCTCCGGAGGCCAGCGCTCTATCCGTTTGAGCTATAGGGACTATCTCGGGACCGAAGATTGCAGGGAACGGCCGCGGCCGTTCCCTGCAATTAAAATAACATAAGTTGTTCGTTGGTTTTCTTTTCTTCTTTATCAAAGATCTTTATAATACCGTATTCTCCGTCGTAACCGGGGATAATATTGAGCTCTTTGTTTCTTATGCGTTTTATTCCCTCGGCTATCTGCTCAGGTGCTTTTGAAAAAAGTTCCTTTTCGCCGGCATTAATTAATATATTAAATTCTGACCCAAAGGCATAAACCAAATCTAAATAAGTTTTTGATACTGCTTTACTCTGTTTACCTAAACCTTTGGCTTCAGCTATAATTTCATCGAGGGGAACACAACTCTTGTAACCGATACTACTTTCGGGGATAAAACCATCCTCTCTATCGGCAAGCTCATCGACTCTATAAAGCACTCCTCTTGTAAGAGCCCTCTTGCACTGGGGGCATATTCCCTTATGCTCTTTTGTTTGTTTTGGCTCAAAGCGGATATTGCAATTACGGTGCCCGTCATAATGATATTTTCCCTCTTCCGGAAAAAACTCAATTGTATATAAAAATTTTTCTCTATCCTTTGTTTCTAAAACCTTTTTTATTTCCCAGTAATCAAGCCCGCAGTCAAAAATATTAGCTTCGCGCCCTATGCGGTTAGGAGAATGGGAATCAGAGTTTGAAATCAGAGAATACTTATCTAAATTAGAACACCGCCAGTTCATTGCGGGGTCCGATGAAAGGCCGGTTTCCAAGGCTGTTATTGTATTTGTATATTTCCCGAAAGCTTCTTCGAGAGAATTAAATCCTGAGTTTGACCCGAACACCGAGAACCAGGGAGTCCAGATATGCGCCGGAACAAGCATTATATCCGGGGATATTCGCGATAATTCCTTTGCCAGCTGGATGCAGCTTATCCCGAGAATAGGCCTTCCGTCGGAAGCCAGATTGCCGTAGTGTGAAAGCATATCGTTTATTTCTTCAGCCATGCCAAACGACGGCACCATTACTAAATTATGAACCCTGTAGCCTCTCCCCCCTTGAGAAAATATGCTTGATATCTCTCCGGATAAAATAAAAGACACTCTTTCATAAGAAAACAATCCTTTTTTTTCTTCCGGCACAATGTTGGCCTTTAACTCCTGCAGCCATAGATGATGGGTAAAATCTCCTGTGCCCAATAGATTTACCCCTTTTAACTTTGCCCAATGGCTAAGATTAGCAACGTTCATATCCTTTGAGGTTGCCCGGGAATATTTAGAGTGGATATGAAAATCGGCTACGAATTGCATGTTTTATGATCCTACTATTAAATTAATTGACTTAATGGTTCTTCTTTTTAGCCTAGCTTTGCCGGCTATAGGCTATTTTTCCTTTTTGGATAGTTATTTCTACGGTTGAGCTCAGTTCGTAATTTAAAAACGGGGTATTCTTGGATTTTGAAAGTATCTCTTCTTCTTTAATCTGCCATTTTTTTTCAAGATCGACTATCACAATATCGGCACAATAATTTTGCTCTATTTTTCCTTTATTGGTTAAGTTCAAAATTTTAGCGGGATTGTATGACAGCTTTTCCGCAAGTTCCCGTAGTTTTAAGAAACGTGTTTTTACTAATTTTTCATAAGAGAGTGAAAATGCGAATTCTAAACCGATGACACCAAAAGGTGCCTCTTCAAAAGGAAGTTCCTTTCCGGCCAGCGAATGCGGAGCATGATCTGTTGTAATGCAATCAATTACCCCTTCTTTAAGCGCCAGTTTTATCGCCTCGATATCATCTTTTGTCCCAAGAGGAGGGTTTACTTTTAGATTACCGTCAAAAGCGCGCTTTTCTATGTCCTCTACGGTCAGTGAAAAATAATGAGGGCAGGTTTCACAGGTTACGCTGGCTCCGTGTTTTTTTGCGTTCCTTATTACCTCAATACTTTTAGCCGAACTTATATGGGCAAGATGAATCCGGCTGTCTAAATATTTCGCAACCTCGATATCACGGGCAACAATCAAGCTTTCGGAGATATTGGGTATCGCGGGCATCCCGTATTTTGACGAAACAAAACTTTCACGCATAGCCCCTTTATTTGAAAGATGTGAATCCTCACAATGAGAAATAATCAGGAGCCCGTGCATTCTCGCATACTCTAAGGCTCTCCGGAGAATCAAGCTGTCAGGCAGAGAGTTACCGTCATCGCTAAGAGCAACGCACCCGGATTTTTTTAAGGCTCCGAATTCTGTCAATTCCTTGCCCTTTCTGCCTTTAGTAATAGCTCCTATGGGGTAGATATCTATTGTCCCTAATCTTTGTGACTCGGAAACAATCCATTTTGCAAGGCCTTCTGTATCAATGGCCGGGTTTGTATTAGGCATACAGCAAAGGGTAGTAAAGCCTCCTTTTGCCGCTGCCGCCGAGCCGCTTGATAAATCTTCTTCATCTTCTCTTCCGGGGGTGCGCAAATGCGCATGCATATCGATAAAACCGGGAAATAGATGTTTGCCTTTTGCGTCAATTTCTTTATCTGCTTTTTCAGTAATATTCTTGTCAGTGAGGATTATTTTACTGTCTGAAATGAGGACATCTTTAAGGGCTTCTGAATCATGGTTAACAACTGTTCCGTTCTTAATAAGAATTTTCATTTCGGTTTTTCCCTCAATATATCTTTAAATCTTATGCTTTTTTATTGCCTACCAGATACAAAACTGCCATACGTACAGCAAGCCCGTTTTCAGCCTGCCTGAGAATCAAAGGGTGAACTTTTTCTTTGAGTGAAGAGCTGATTTCAACGTCCCAGTTTATAGGGCCGGGATGCATTATAAGACAATTTTCTTTAAGCCGGCCTGCTCTCTTTTTTGTTAACGAAAAATTATCTACGTATTCGCGAACAGTGGGAAAGAATGATGACATCTGCCTTTCTCTCTGGATTCTAAGCATCATAATAACATCGGCTTTTTCTAAAGCGCTGTCAAAATCATATGAAACACTCACTCCCATTTCTTGGAATTGGTATGGAATAAGGGTTGGCGGCCCGCAAACGCCGACTTGACAGGAGAATTTCTTAAATCCGAAAATGTTAGACCGTCCTACCCGCGAGTGCAAAATATCACCGACAATAAGAACGTTTAAACCGTCAAGGCTTCCCTTTTCCTGAAAAACGGTAAACATATCTAAAAGAGCCTGGGTGGGATGCTCATTGCTTCCGTCTCCGGCATTTACTATGCTTGCCTGAGTATATTTTGAAAGAGTGCTCAAAGACGCACTTTGTGCTATGCGGATAATCATGATGTCGGGGTGGTATGCCTCAAGGTTTTTAATCGTATCGACTACTGTTTCACCTTTCTTGAGGCTGCTGGCGGAAGAGGAAAAATTAACTACGTCGGCGCTTAAACGCTTTGCCGCCAGCTCAAACGATGTCCGGGTGCGCGTTGAGTTTTCAAAGAAAAGGTTTATTATTGTTTTTCCCCTAAGAGCAGGGACTTTTTTAACTTCCCTTTCCGAAATCTCTTTAAAAGAGCCGGAAAGAGAAAATATGGTTTCTATCTCCTGCCGGCTCAATTCTTTAATTCCTAATATGTGTTTTTTATTCCACTCTTGCATAACACGAATACCGAGAAGCGAATACCGAAAACCGAATAAGTCTGGCCTCTGCCCCTAGATACGCATTCCAAAACTATGGGCCGTGGACTATGGATATCCCGCCTGCGGCCTTGAGCCTTGAGCCTGAGGCCTGATTATAACGCAATCCTCACTATCAACTTCTTTCAAGCGGACTTCAACCGAATCATCCTGAGAAGTCGGTATGTTTTTACCTACGAAGTCAGCCCTTATTGGCAGCTCTCTAAATCCCCGGTCAATCAGCACCAGAAGCTCGACTCTTTTTGGCCGCCCGAAATCCATAATTTCATCTAAGGCCGCCCTTACTGTTCGGCCGGTATATAGAACATCGTCAACCAGAACAATAACTTTACCGCTTAAATCAAAACCGATATCAGTCTGTTTTACCAGAGGTTTTGGCCCGATAGCAGTCAAATCATCTCTGTAAAGCGTAATGTCTATCACGCCTAAAGGTATCTCGGTGCCCTCTATCTCCTTTATCAGCCCCTGGATTCGCCTTGCCAGGTAAGCGCCTCTTGTCTGAATACCTATAAGGGCAAGCTCTTGGGGATTTGTATTTTTCTCAATCAACTGGTGAGTGAGGCGGTATAGCACCCTGCGTATATCATCACAGGAAAGTATTTTTGAATTATTTACCATACAACAGCCCATGAAAAAATCCCGTTTCCATTATCTGATGAAAACGGGATTTTATTATTCTTTTCTTCATTTTTATTCCTTATTGGCCTCACTGGACCAGCTTAAAGGTTCATTAATATATAACTTATTTACCGGGAAATGTCAAGGTAAATTTAGAAAAAGAGGTTGTTTAAGGAGTGCTATTTTCTCTTGACAACGGGGCTTTATAGGGATTATGGCTAACATTATGTTATTCGGTTTCAATGTTTTCTTCATATGTTCTCAGAATTTTCATAACTTCGGCATCATTTTTATACTTTTTCTTTAAGGCTTTTAACTCAGTATCGGCTCCGGTGCAAGTTTCTTTCATTTTTATTATAAGAAATTTACGCCTTTTTTCATCATATGGTGGTTCACCCCGAAAATGGTCGCATAAATCTCGACGCTCTTGAAACTCTACTACATCCTTTGGAATTTTTTCGGATTCATTTGAATTAGCAAAAGTTTTATCTGCCATATTAAAAAAAATTATAGTGATTATAAAAGCAGCCGCTACACATTTTATATTTTCTTGATATTTTGCCATAACAATTAATATACATTGGTGTTTTTTCTGGAACCCCTGAGTAAAGAATAACATTTTTCAGAGGAAAATGCAATAAAAAAGATGATTTTCAGGAAAAATTCGAGGCTTAGCTTCGTAAAAATGGGCGGTACAGGGGTCGAACCTGTGGCCTCAACGATGTCAACGTTGCGCTCTAACCAACTGAGCTAACCGCCCGATGAAAAAGCAATTATTAAGGGTTATTCCTTATTTTTCATCGGCATCGAGCTGACATCAGCGAGATGCCTTTATAAGATCTCTCGCTTCGCTCGAGATCAATTAGCCGGTTATTTTTTCAGGTTTTTCCTCGGAAAATAACTGGCTAATTGATGCCGGGGGCGGGACTCGAACCCGCACGCTCCTTACGGAACAACAGATTTTAAGTCTGTGTTGTCTGCCAATTCCAACACCCCGGCTTAATGGCGAATGGCTATTTGCCATTTGCAAGTAGAGGCGCGGGCCGGACTTGAACCGGCGCATAGCGATTTTGCAGACCGCTGCCTTACCACTTGGCTACCGCGCCATAAAAATGCAGCTTGCATTGTTTATGGTGACAAACTCAGGATTACAAATACTTCCATTACCGTATAGCCAGGCATTGGAAAATTCAAGTTTTTTTCTCAGGGGATTTTGCTCTTATTTTTCCTTCCAGAATTTCATTCAATGCGGCGTTTAAAGCTTTGCCGGGATTTTCAACTAAGGGATTATCCCCGTCTGAAAGCTGTAAGGCTCTTTTTGCAGCAAGAATTGTTAACCTATAAATTGAGTCGCCGCTTGCATAAAGAAGTTTTTCTACCGGAATTTGATTTGACCCCATTTAAATCCCCCTCTGCTTCATTAAAGGAAGCTTTCTTGAAAAAGAATAGATGCAAGTTTTTCAGCAGCACTTTTCAGGCTGTGGTTAACTAATACATAATCATATTTTTTTGAAAATTTCAACTCTTTTTTTGCCAGTTCGATTCTTGTTTTTATTGTGGCATTTTTCTCGACCCTTTTTGTCAAGCGCCCAATAAGCTCTTTTTGGCTGGGAGCCGAAATAAAAACAGTACTTATCTCTTGCGGGTTTAAAGTCTTTTTAAGGTAAGCTCCTCCTTTTACATCGATGCACAATATTAGATTTTTTTTCTCTTTCTTTGCGCGATTGTAAAAAAACTTAGGCGTGCCGTAATAATTATTAACTACTTTTTCGCTTTCGAGAAAGAAATTTTGTTTTTTTAGATCATCAAATTTTTTCTTATCTACAAAGAAATAGTCTATAGCGTTCCTCTCTCCCAAACGCTTATCCCTTGTTGTATAGGATATGGCCTTTAAAAATCTATCCCTGATGCGCTTCTTCTTAAAAAGAGTTTTAATAATCGTTGTCTTGCCTGCTCCTCCCGGGCCGGAAACAATAAACACCTTTATGCCGTGTTTATTTCTGTTTTTTTTCAGGTTTCTGGTTACCGGCCCTTCGATTTTACTCATGTCCATTCCCGAGCTTTGTAGAAGGCCTGGTTTATGGTTACTGATACTCATTCTACATTCTGCGCCTGCTCTCTTATGCGCTCCAAATAATTCTTTGACTCAACAATAAGTGTTGCTAAGGTTTTATCTTTGGTCTTGCTCGACGCCGCATTAAGTTCCCGCAAAAGTTCCTGAGTTAGAAAATCAATTGATTTACCTTTTGGTTCACTATCGTTAGAATGGATTTTTTTTTCTAACATAATTGAGTAAAAAGAAATTAAAGCGGTCTCCTCCTCTATGGCTTCTTTGTTGTTTTCTGAGTTATTGGCATGGGGGCTTTTATTCATTATATGTTCGCCGTTCTTTTTTAATGATTTGAGATTTTTTAACATTTCGCGGGCGATTGCTTTGCCTTCATTTTTTTTAAAACGTAAAAGAGATTGGAGGCCTTCCTTAACGGCGGAGAGAATTATATCGGTTTCGCCGGTATGTTTTTCCTCGTATTGCACGACATTCGGTAAACTTAAAAATTGTCCGATATCTAAATTATAAGTTAAATTAAATTTTTTTGCCAGCTTACGGGTTTGGCGGATATAATTGCCTAAAGAATTTTCGTCAATTTTCACTGTACGTGCGTTTTGCTTTCGAAAAAAAATAAAAACTTCGATTTTGCCCCTGTTAATTAACTTTTTAATTTGCTTTTTAATTTTCTCCTCTAAAAAAATATGTTCGGTCGGTAAATTGTGGATTGATATATCGAGATACTTGAAATTAGTTGACCTTAAAATTAAATTAAGAAGCTGTGAATTGCTTTTTTTTGTAACGTAGGCGTAAGCTGTCATTGACTTCATTTCCAGACTCTCCTTTTAAAATTAGTTTCGATTTTGATCTCTGTTTCATATAAATCATAAACGATTTCATCCGGCTGAAACCATAATTTGATTTCCCGCTGTGCTTCCTCTGGGCTGCTTGAGGCATGAACAACATTTTCATAAAGGCCGGTGGTAAGGATCCTGCCGTAGGCACCTCGTATACTTACGGGATCTGCTTTTTCGGGGTTGGTGGCCCCTGATATTATACGGACTTTTGTGATAGCATCAAGGCCCCAGTAGACCAAAGACATTACTCTGTTTTCATGATGTAATTTACCGGTTAAGTATTTAATCAATTCGGGAAAAAAGGGCTCATTTCTTAAATGGTGGTAATGTTTGTGTGCGAGTTCGTTGTCTACACTAACAATTTTTGCTCCAATAATTTTTAGCTTCGTTTCTGAGAGGCGGGTCAGCGCATTACCGGTTAGAGACTTTATTAGGCCGTCGGGCTTAATTATAACAAGTGTTGCCTGATTCTCCATAAGCATAGCCTCCTTTTGAAACCTATCCTTCAACAAACCTTCCTATTATCCTATCTAAGTCATTCAACGAATAATACTCAATAATAATTTTACCTTTATTATTATTTAGATTTAAAATTTTAACTTTTGTCCCTAAGGCTTTTTGAAGGGTATCCTCGATCTCTAAAACATAAGGGTCTTTTTTGCTTTTTCGTTTTGGTTTAGGGTTTACTCTTTTTTCAATTTCACGGACTGAAAGTCCTTCTTTTATAATTTGCTGGAAAATTATAAATTGGTCATTCTGGCTTTCTGCGGTAAGAATAGTCCTTGCCTGGCTGCGGTTAATTATCCCTTTTTCCAATGCTTCCTGTATCTTAGTTGGTAACTTTAAGAGTCTTATAGTGTTAGAGATTGTCGTTTTGTCTTTACCGATAACATTTGCAACTTCATCTAAGCTAAATTCAAAATCATCCATTAATCTCTTGAAAGCATTGGCTTCTTCTAATGGATTTAAATCTTTTCTTTGAAGATTCTCAACAACAGATATTATTAAGGTTTCCTTGTCGGAAAGATCCTTTACCATTGATGGTAACTCATTGATACCCAATGACTTAGCCGCTTGATACCTCCTCTCCCCTGCTACTATTTCATAAAACCCCTCTTTAGTTTTTCTAACTACGATTGGTTGGATAAGCCCTTTTTCCTTGATTGATTTTTTCAAATCGTTTAGTTCAGAAACATCTATTGTTTTACGGGGTTGATAAGGTGACGGCTTCAAATTATCAATTTTAATATAAATAAACTCACGAGGGCTTAATGCTGAAGATTTTTTTGGCATTAAGGCTTCTAACCCTTTTCCTAAAACTTTTCTTTCCATTAAAATTTACCTCCTTAACACGAAAATGCTTCTGCATTTTTCGTCTGTAACAATAAGGGCAACTAAGAGTTATGAAAAGAATTGCGGAAATTACAGTTTAATCTCAGTCAAAGCTTCCGATATTGAGAAATTTTCTTTTAATAATTCTTGTGTCAAATTTTTGTATGCACCTGCCCCAACGCAGAACCTATCGTAAAAATAAATCGGTTTACCAAAGCTTGGAGCTTCGGCAAGCTTAATGTTTCTAGGTATAATTGAATTAAAAGTTTTTTCTTTAAAATAGCTCCTTACTTCCTCTATCACTTGGAGAGAAAGACGGGTTCTAAAATCGGCCATGGTTAACAAAACCCCTTCTATGTCTAAAGCCGGATTAAATCTGTCCCGTATTATATCAACAGTATTTACGAGTTTTGAAACGCCCTCTAAAGCATAATACTCGCATTGAATTGGTATCATAAGGCTGTCGGAAGCCACTAAAACATTGACGGTTAATAAACCCAAAGACGGCGGTGCATCGATAATTATGTAAGTAAATTCATTAGAAATCTTACCTAACTGCAGTTTTAGCTGGTATTCTCTATCCTCGATTTGAACGAGTTCTATCTCCCCGCCGGTTAGTGATATATTTGAAGGTATAATAAAAAGCTGTGGCCATTTTGTTGGATAAATTGCTTTTTGAATAGGGGTGCTCTGTGACAATACGTCGTATATTGAATACTTATTTTCCGGGTCAAAACCTAAACCGCTGGTTGCATTACACTGAGGGTCCATGTCTACCAAAAGGGTTTTTTTGGATGCAAGCCCTAGAAATGAGCTTAGATTTATAGCTGTGGTTGTTTTTCCTGTACCGCCCTTTTGATTACAAACCCCAATAATCTTGCCCATGTGATTAGTGTTGGTTACGCGTTTTCACGTGAAAACGGTTTCTAACTTTATATTATATCAATATTTTACACGAATTCAAATATATTTGTCAAGCTAAATTTTGGTGGAGTCCCGCGCATGCGCGTGGTCCCTAAATTGACACAGATTCCCTCCATGCAGTTGCAAGTGGCGGAATCCATAAAAGTGGTTTTTAATCAACTTAATCTAAAAATAATTGGACAAACCACTCGCGTTTTCACGTGAAAACGGTGCGAAACACCTATGTTTATCAATGCTTTTTAAGCTTTTAGAAAAATAATGTACTATGGGACAAAGAACGGGATTAGATTGATATTGGGAAAAAATTAATTTGTAGATTTTACTTTCATGAGCTTTCTTTGAGTAAAGAAAGTCAAAATTGAATCAGTAAACCAATATAAAAGAAGAGCGGCAGGCAAATTGTAGAGAAAAACAGCTAACATAATTGGAAAAATTGTAGCCATCATCTGTTGTTGTTGTTTTTGTTCTGGATCGACATTGGGATTTGACATTTTCATCTGTAAAAAAAGAAGTACCGTGGTCAATATCGGAAGAATATTAATCCAATTGCCTACAACAGGAAGGGTAAAGGGTAACTTAAATAAATGATCGGGGTTAGATAAATCATTGATCCACAAGAAATTAGCTCCTTTGAAGCCCCAAAAACGGGGAGCAATGCTCCAAAAAGCCCAAATTACCGGTATCCGAAAAAACATAGGCAAGCATCCGCTTGAACACCCTTTTAAAGGGTTAAACCCATGCTTCTTATAAAGATCCATGGTTTCTTTATGAATTTTTTGAGGATTATCTTTATATTTCTGGCGAAGCTTCTCAATTTCTGATTTATGAATAGCTTGGAAATCCTGCATTCCTTTCATACCCTTAGTACTCTTAATGGTAAGAGGTAAAAATACGGCGTATAGAAAGATTGTAAATAAAATAATACTAAAACCAAAATTTTTGGTTAAAAAATGGAAAAAGAGAATAATTTTAAGGAGGAAGAGAGCAATTGTGTGAAAAAAGCCAAAATTAATAATTTCGGACAGTCCATATTCGTTAAGAATTTCGCTTTTCTGGGGGCCAACAAAAAACTGGACTTCAGAAGATGGAAAGTTTAACAAAGCCGAAACGCCGCGTTTAGCATCCTTTAAAAGATTAACTGTGTAATTACCTTTTAAAAGTGAAAAACAGTAATATCTGTCGCGGGTGCCGATAAAATTGATGTTTGAAAGTAAGGATTGCTTCTGTTTTTGGTGCGGATTGCGTATAATTTGAGGGCCTTGCCCATAAAAAATTTCTTGATATCTTTGGTCTAAACCATTCTTAGACTGATAGTTATGGAAAAAGATAATTGATTCAGGGGTGTAATTTAGGAGTAAGGAGATTGTAAAGTTTTCGAAAATGAATTTTTTTGTAGTGTTTTCGCCAGATACAAAAATTAGTGAATCGCCGTCCCTAGCCACTGTAAATGGTTTTTGTTCTTCACCAGGAACTAAACCGATATAAGAAATATTTAGAGGATTCTGGTCATTAATAAATGATATCTCGCTTATGTAACCGCCCATTTCAGAAACCTTTACAAAATATTCGCCAATTTCAAAGTCTTTTGTTTCCGTGGTTACTTCGGCAAATGTTGCAATTTTATTAAGCGGTTGCTCCTGTTCGGTTGTCTGGGATAAACCCTGGTTATCGGCAATTTGATTTGTTGGCTCAGAAAGAGGAGCTTTTTGAGGAAAGCGATTGTGGACAAAAAAAGTCCAAACCATAAGAGCCGCAAAGGTTAATAAAACTATTTTCAGGTTTCGAGGCATAAATAATTTCCTAAGTTAAAGGATCAAAGCCTCCTTTAGAAAATGGATTACATTTTAAAATGCGTAAGGATGCAAGAAAAATAGCTTTCAAAAAAGAGTGTTTTGCAATTGCTGAACAGGCATATTCGGAACACGAGGGGTAAAACTTACAACAAGGAGGCCGTAATAATGGCCGATTCTGATAGAATTTAATCAGTAAAATCGCTAATCTTTTCATTAAGAAACGAAATATGCTGGGCGGTTTAAAAGAATGTATTAAAGCGAAATTTTATGTCTGCCCTTCTTCCTTCTACGGCTGAGTACCTTTCTTCCGTTAGCGGATTCCATTCTTGATCTAAAACCGTGCTTTTTTTTGCCCTTTAATTTAGTCGGTGTCTTAATATTCTTTTTCATAAGTATAAAATTTTAACATATAAAAGCTTAGTGTCAACAATTTTATTATTTTTTTAAAGATAGTGTAAACTATTATTCGCAAATTCTAAATGAGCTGATTGACAGATAAATAAAAAAGGCATATCCTCAAAAAGGTGTGTAATCGCTAAATAACAACCTTTTTAACAAGGAGGATATGCCGTGAGAAGATCTGTTAATT
>JBDRDJ010000028.1:0-94844 GCA_043820815.1 Candidatus Omnitrophota bacterium | reverse complement strand
AGTTTTGCCACTCATCTTTTAGCTAACGGGGTAAATATCCGCGAGATTCAAGAACTTCTTGGCCATAAGCACCTTGAAACAACCATGATTTACACTCATGTTTTAAGGGATATGTCGAATGCTCCCAAGAGCCCGCTGGATGTACTTTATGAAGAGAAACCCACAGATACGTGAACTAGAATGAGGATTAATCTTGTTAATGGCTACAGAGCAGTGGAGCTCCACCGCTCGACAGCGGTGGCTTCTTGACTTTCAGGATTCCCTACAGTCAGGTGTTTAGTGTTGGCGTATATACAGATGCCTAATGCTCACTATCGAGATTAAGTTAGGGTGTTATTTTATGTGTTTTGCTTTATCGTTAGTTTAGCGACTGTCTTTATATCCTTTATTCTGATTTCTGTATCGAGTTATTTAAAGAGGTTGTTTAAGGGAAAGTTCCCATTTTACGTGAATCCTAATCCGGTTTACATTGGTTTATGCTTATTTTAAAGGTATTGTGACAGGCCCTGATTTAGAAAACTAAAAGATTTTTCTTGACCGGTATAAGTATGCGGGGGGTTTAGAAGACAGCTATGGTCTTAATGGGGCTTTTCCTACAGCTTCAACATCCGAGCTCAGCCGCAAGAACCAAGCCCTGAGTGAAATAAAAAGGTGTGGATTTTTGTCGGCTGAAGCGAATCGTTAGATGTTCTTATTTAACTTTTCGGATAGCTTGCTTATAAATATCCTTTCTGTACCCAATGGTCAATATAATTACTAATATTTCCTTATGGAGAATACGATAGATAATACGGTATATTCCAGACCTATAAGATATTAATCCTTTCAATTCGTGAGTCAGGTGTTTACCTATTTCGGGATATTCGGCTATTCGTTCAATAGCTTCTTTAATTTGGCGTTGATTTTTTGGGGATAGTTTTCTTATCGCCGTTACCGCTTCTTTAGCATAGGCTATTTTATACATTTTTAAATACTTCATCGTGAGGGTAAAGCAAGCCATTTTGTATATCTTCTTCGGCCCTCAAAATTGATTGCAATAGTTTTTGGTCAGCTTTAATCTCTAAGGTCTCGAGTTCCTCAGGGGATAACATAATTACCTCTGGCTTTCCATTTTTAGTTATTATTAAATGCTTTCCCATATGCGCTATTTTCTTGATTAATTGCGGCAGCTTCCCTCTTGCTTCTGAGATTGGTACTATATAATCCATAATATTTACCTCCATTTATATTGTACAATATTATGTACAATTTGTCAAGGTCGATTCTTGTTTTTTATTTATAACACCGGCATCAGCAGCTGGATGAAGAGGTTATGTGTTATTTATCCAATAATTAATATTTTATCAAATCTTCGTTGCAGGGGCCGGGCCTGCCCCTACAATATTTTTATATTCGCCGAATATATCTTTCCTGTCTTTTGAACAAATGGTTATAAAATAATAACCATTTAATGAATAATTATGTTGAGGAATACGGTTTCTATTGCGGCTACTGCATAATCTCGGCATCCTGCCCTCTTTATAATATAGACGGGTAAGGTGCCGGGATTCTTTCAATTATTTTGGTATTTGTTGGGTAGATGTACGGCTGGAGGTATATTTTAGGGGATATGTCTAATGCTCCAAAGAATCCGCTGGATTTGCTTTATGAAGTCGGTTCTTAAACTGTGTAACCTGTGATATTAATACAGGTACGCATTAAGCACATACTGCTGAACAACGCGGTGGGCATTAAAAAAGGAGGCGTTTATGGCGATTGAGTGGCGCATAATATCAATCCATTGTTCACGGTTATCGTAAAATTTGGGTATAATAATTCTTTCCAACTTATCATACAGTGAAGTTACATCTCTCTCGTCAATATTCTCGGCATCAAGTGCAGAGCCTATTGACCATCCCGTAAGGCCTTCAATACAGCCCTCGATCCACCATCCGTCAAGTATGCTAAAGGAAGGTACTCCGTTAAGAGCGGCTTTCATGCCTGATGTGCCGGATGCCTCCTTGGGCTTACGTGGAGTATTCAGCCAGAGGTCTACCCCGGAAATAATCTGCTTGGCTAAATCCATATCGTAATTTTCAAGATAAATTATCTTAACCTGGTCTTTGAGCTGCTCAGCCACGGAATAAATTCCCTTAATCAGTTCTTTACCGGGCCAATCGTAAGGATGTGCTTTTCCCGCGAAAATAAACTGCAATTTTCCCGCATTCTGAGCTATATGCGTTAACCTGCCGATATCGGAAAAAATAAGATTCATTCTCTTATAAGCAGTGGCTCTTCTGGCAAACCCTATTGTTAAAACATTACGATCAAACCCCGCGCTCCTTGACTCATTTATAAAATCTATAAGAGAATTCTTTGCTGTTTGATGCGCATTCCATATTTCATCCTTAGGAATGCTTAAAGCATACCTTAAGCCAAAAGGGTCATTGCTCCAACCGGGGATATAATCATCATAGAGCTTCTTAAAAGATTCCCCTACCCATGTGGCTAAGTGCACACCGTTTGTAATAGAATCTATTTGATATCCCGGAAACATCTGCTGTGACACCTTACCGTGTTTTTTGGCGACTCCGTTTACATAGTGGCTCAATTCCAAAGCAAGAAAAGTCATATTTAAACGGTCCTGGCCGGCGATGCTCTTAAGAAAATCCAAGGGTATAAAATCACCTAACATCTGAGATACCAAATCGTAAGCAAACTGATCATGCCCGGCAGGAACAGGAGTATGCGTTGTAAACACACACATCCTCTTTACCCCTTCAATATCCCAGTTAGGATTTTGCTCTCTCTTTCTTTGCTTAAGCAGTTCAAGGGTAAGCAAACTGGCATGCCCCTCGTTCATGTGATACCTGCTTATACGGTGGTAGCCCAATTCTTTAAGGATTCTAACACCGCCTATACCGAGAACTATTTCCTGGGCAAATCTGTAACGCTGATCTCCTCCATATAGATGCCTTGTAAGGCCGCGGTCAAATTCACTGTTTTGCTCATCATCGGTATCGAGGAAGATAACAGGAACGGGATGGCCGCCTGCTCCTCTTGCCATATACTGCCAAGCCTTAATAATAACATCTCTATTCTCAATCTTTACTGTTACCCTGGCATTAAGAAGCCGCAGAAAATGTTTTGGGACCCAATTATAAGGAAGTTCCTGCTGGTTGCCCCACTGATCAAGTTTTTGAAAAAAATACCCGCTTTTATAGAGCAAAGACACTGCTACCAGAGGAACATTCAAGTCAGCACACGATTTAATCATATCCCCGGCAAGAATTCCCAAGCCTCCGCTGTAAGTAGGGATCTTAGGGTGGATGCCTATTTCCATTGAAAAATAAGCAATCTTCCGCTCTTGTTTTCGAATTCGTGCACGGGCCAACTTCTGGCTATAATTCATAATTTTATAACCTAACCTCGGTTAATAGAATTAAACATAAACTTATGGAGTTCATCTTTATCTTGCTTTGGTATCTTAACGAATATAATCCCTGCGACATACTTAGACTTTCGTTTGCCCTTAAAACTGCCGTATTCTTTTGACCAGGCGACCCTTCCGGTTGCGTGAATAATCTTATCGGTGGGTAAAGTTATTTCGAGCTGAAGTATATCATCCTTTTGTAACACTTCATCCGAACTTATACGTATTCCGCCGCGTGAAATATCCTTTGTTACGTCTAAATTTAAAGAACTCTCCATACTAAAGAGCGGCACCTTCTTCCACTTGACGTTTACCCCAACATCAAGCCTGACAAATTTACGCTTTTCCTCCATAAAAACCCCCCCCTAAGGACTGAGTGTTTTATATTACCAAAAAAAGTATTTATTTACCAGCATTTTGTTCCCGGTAAAGTTCAAGCAATTCTAAAAATTCCGGCTTTACCCTGTAACCAAGCCTTAAAGCAATGTCGCAGTGACTAACTGCAAGATTATAAAGTTCCTGTGTATAATAAGCAACTGCTAAATTATTATGCGCGGTTGCGTTGTTGGGTTCAATCTCAATTGCTTTTTTACACAACAGGAGAGCTTCTTTGTAATTTCCTGTCTTTACATATACGGCGGCAAGGTTAACGTAAGTATCGGATTCATCGGGGAAACTGTTTATCAGTTTCTTGTATATTTCTATCGATTCGCCGTAGCGCTCTTCTTTCTGATAAGCAATCGCAAGGTCATTGTTGGCCCTGCGGCTCTTTGGCGCATACTCCAATGTCCTCTTATAAAAAGCTATAGGCTCTCTCCAGTAATTATTTTGCCTGACTGTTAGGAAAATATAGAAAATTACGAGAAAAGATACGGCGATAAAAGGCAGAATGCGTAAGGCTTTAATTCTTTTAACGGAAAAAAGCCCTTTCGCTGTTACTATAAAAAAACCAACCGAAGGTATATAGAGCCAGTGCTCAGCCATATACGCTTTTATGGGGTAAATATTGGAATGAACAGACAAAGTTATCAAAAACCAGAAAATAACGAAAGAAATCAAGGCAAATTTCTTTCGAAGTTTAAAAGCGAAGAATAGCATAGCCGCTAAAATGAAAAATCCTGTAATTGACAGAGGGTTTGAGAAACTAAAAATCTTATCGCCGTATTCCATATGTAAATTGACAGGCACCAGAAGAAGCCTGGCGTAATTTGTGATTGCAACAAAGAAACCGGGGGATGCGTTCAATTACCGTTGTTGCACCTGAGCCATAGCTTGCAGCTAAGAGATGGCTTAAGCGCGTCATTCTTAGAATAATATATGCCGCCGATATCCCTGCATAAAAACCGAACCTAAGCCAGTTTATCTTTTTCCTAAAACAAAAATGATAAACCAATATTAAAAACGGAATAACGATAGTGTTTTCTCTTGATATAAGGGCAAGGGCATAGCTGAACAGCGAGATAACAAAAAAACTTAATTTATTGGTTTCAAAATATTTCAAGTACATGCCTAAACATAAAGAAAGAAATAGGGCTGAAAGAGGATCGGCTCTTCCTGCGATATAAGCAACAGCCTCAGTATGCACAGGGTGAATAAGGAATAAAATACTTGCCGTTAAAGAAACCGCTTTATCCTTTAGAAGAATAAGAACAAATAAATAAAGGCTCAAAGCAGTCAATATGTGGAGGGAAATATTAGTTAAATGGTACCCCAAAGGATTAAATTTCCAGATATGGTAATCAAACATGTAGGTTAATATTTGCAGGGGCCTGTAAAAATGAAAGGTTTTGCCGGTTGAGGCGCTTATATTTATTTTTGTAAAAATATCAGGTATGTGTGATATGTCTCTGATTAAAATGTTGTCTTCTATTAAAATATCGTCATCCCATATAAATTCTCCATTTAAAGAATTACCATAGGCAATAAAACCCAAAGCAACCAAAAGGAAAAATAATAATATATGAAACCGAAATTTAACCATCTTAACTAACTTTTTATTATCTTTCGGAAAGGATCTGTCAAGTTAGGGGCTATGCGGTGAAAATTAACAAAATTCCCAGTAAAACTGCCAATACAGAAAAGAAACGAAGCGATGAAGATGAGCCTTCAAGAAGCCGCTCGGCCAAAGGAAACAGCTTCTTTGGGCCAAGGACAAAGATAACGATTGCCTTAAGCAGGCTTATAATTCCTATTAACCTTACAAACCATGCAATCGCGCATACAGAAGACGCTGACAAAAGAAGTATGCCTATTATTAAATTGATAATACCGCCCAAATACAGGCGCTTTCCCTTTGCCCAAAAATCAATCATTTTCCTCATAGCCTCTGGCTTGAACAAAAAAGCAATGCCGGCAATCATCATGACAATCCCGATTGACTCAACTAATATGATCATTTGGACCTCCTTTGTTCATGAATTAACTCAATAACCTTACCCTGATAGTATCGCGCACATGGCGGAAAAATTCAAGGCTTTTCCCCTAGTTAAAGGCTTTGTCATCTCTTTATTTTCTTAGACAATTCATAGCAAAAGATTGCTGTTGCCATCGCAACGTTTAAAGATAAAGGGGCGCCAGCCATATTGATCCTTGCTTTTACATCAATGTGTTTTAGAATCCCATAACGAAGCCCCTTTGCCTCTGACCCCATAACAATAGCTAAGGGCGGCGGCAAATCAATCCCCCAAAGCTCTTTTGCGCCATCGTCAACAACTGCACCGATAATCCAATAACCGGCTTTCTTTACTGTAATTAGTGCATTGGAAAGATTTGAAACCAATGCAACCGGCACATAATTCTCTCCTCCGGATGCCACATGAAGGACAGCTTCTGTAACACAGCAGGCTTGATGCGCTGGAATAACAACTGCAAACCTGCCCAGGCACGCCGCTGTTCGTATAATTACCCCTAAATTCTGAGGGTCATTTATTCTATCTAAGAATATAATATTCGGCCGGTTTTCTTCAACGTCTAATAAATCTTCCAGCGAAGCGTAAGTGAAACTATCAATATAGGCGATTATTTTCTGAAGATCCTTAGCGTGTTTTAGTTTAGCGAGTTTTTTAACAGATACCCGCTCAAAGGATAAACTTTTATCTTTTATCGCTTTTAAAATAGCACTGTCGTCAAAATCTTCCCCAAGAACTATTTTTTTTATGCTTTCCGGCCTGGCATTAATCCTCTCAAATACGGAATTCTTACCGTACAAGATCATATGCGAACTGCGTTTTCCCGGTTTCTTCATTTATTTAATCACAAATTACCACTATTTTTTATTTTATTACGGGCGGCCGCAAGGGCCGCCCCTACGTTTTTTTATTTATTTATGATTTCCGGTTTCTGGTATATGTGAAATATACCTATTTCGTTAACCAGGTCAAAATTATCAAAGACATAATCTCGGAATAATGGGAAATCTCCCAACCTTACATCATACCCATAAGGAGGCCTGCTTTCAAGAATAATAATCTCAACCCTTTTGCCTTCTAAGCCCTCAACCAACCATCCATCGAGAAAGGAATCTCCTCCTTCCTTGTAAGTTAACCCCTCATGAAACCAAACCAGCGGCCCGGGAGAGGTTTTTTTTAACAACCCGTAAAAAATAGTAAAATCGGGAAATATAAAGAAGTTTTTGCCTTTTTGCTTTAAATAAAGGTAGAGTTCATCAATATGCCTTTTGTCTACGGTAATTTCAGGCATAGCTTCTGGATAAAGACGTGTTGGGCTTGCCCACTTCAAATACTTAAGGGGTTTTATCTCAAATGATTCATATGAAGCGGCGCCTTTAACGGCGGAATGAACTTGCCGCGTCAGTGCTATTTGGCCGCCCCGTATAGATAAAATAACAAAAACAAAGCCGATTAATAATATTAAAAACCTTTTGTTTAGAAAACTTTTTATTCCAGCCGGCGGCAGCAAGGGAGTTTTAAAACTTAAATTATTAGATAAATAAGTAAAAGAACCATGCTGCTGCTTGACAAAATCAATTAACAATGCAGCGCTAAGAGAAAAGATGATACCGACAAAACCCAATGAATTAAAAGCTTCATTTTTTGTGCTTACAATGAAAAAAAACTGGTATAGGTAAAGATAAATAGTAACGGTGCATGCGTTAATTATATTGTTTCGATTATTATTTTTACTAAAAATATTAACCAGCAAAATAAATACTGCGGCAATGAATCCGGAGGACAAAACAGTCATAACAAAGGGATATTTCTCAAGGGCAAGCTTAGAAGTTACCGTATAGAAGAAATACTTAAAAAAGCGCAAATATCCAAGATCTGCTGGAATTCTTATCCCGTAGCGAAGATAAAGCTCTGAATTTGAGAAAACAAACAACCATAAAATGAATAAACCTGCGGCTGTAAGCATTCCCATAGAAAAAATAAAAAAGGCCAAGAAAATGTTTTTGCGGTTGCTCCTGCAAGCCGAAAGTAAAATAATATAATAAAAGGGTAAAACAAATAGCCCTGCGTTCTGCTTGGTTAGAAATATAAGTGCCGCCAAACATCCACAAAGGAATATTCTTACAAGTTGTTTTTTTGTAGAGCCGCTAAAATCTTTAAGAAGCGGAGCAATTACAGCCAGGCTTAATAAGATAAAAGAAAATGAAAGATTATCATAGTAAAAAGTCCCGTAGGGCGGCCAAAGCCATATCGCAGTAAGCACTCCGGCAGAGAAATAAAGAAGCTTTTTATCCGGGAAAAAACACCTGACTATATAAATACTGCACAGTGAGCATATTGCGTTAAATAAAGCCGCCGGCAGAATGTAAGAAAAATAACTTACCCCGAAAATCTTAAAAAATAACGCCTGAATCCAGAAACTAACCGTCCCGACCGGAATAACAAAATCCCTATAAGGCACCTGCCCGCTTAAAACCCTCCATGCTCCGTCAAATACAATGGATTGGTCAAAGGCGAAGAATCCCCGCATCCCGCAGAAGAAAACAAAACCAAAAGCAAACAAACCTGCCAAAACGTAAAATATTAAATCGATAAAAACACTGTGCAGCTTATTTCTAAAGATTTTCATCTTTTCCTTCGGTAAACTGAGAAAATCCCAAAACTTCTATCCTTGGTAAATTTGCTGCTTATATATCGCGCAAGTTCAGGGAAATGGCTGAGCCTCTTTTGCGACCCTATAAACGAATCTTCTTCAATAATGATAAATTCTATGCTATTGTTTTTCAAGCCGCCAACAATCCAATTATCAACTTTCACATCATAATCAAACGGATAGGTAAGCCCCCTGTGAAACCAAACAAGCGGCTGCGGAGAAGGGACATTTAACAATCCATAAAAAATTGTGTAGTCGGGAAAAATAAAGAAATTCTTTTTGCTTTTCTTTAAAAAATTATGGGTATTAAGGAAATCTGCTTCATCTACGGTAACGCCCTCTCCGTTAATCCGGGTAGGCTTGCCCCACTTCAAATTTGATAACTTCTTAATTGCAACATTTTTAGGGAAACTTGACCCCTTGAACCCATTTTGAACATAGCGGCTTAATGACACGTACATGCCCTCGGCACAAATACCTAAAACCAGTATCCCGATAATTATAAAACCTGGCACCGGCCTTGTATCCTTCCGGGTACTGCTTAACAAAGAATAATTATCAATAAGAACCCCGAGTGCAACGGCAAAGATTATACCCATAAAGACAAGGGAATTTTCCGGCTCATTATAGGTTGTTGCAATAAATAAATTCTGAAATAATACAAAATAAATGCAAATAAAACATGCGGTTATATTGCGCCGGCGGTTAGCTGAATGCTTGCCGGGAATTTTAAAATGATAAAATATTATAAATACTGAAATAATCATCGATACAAAAATAATATTGGCGGCTAGTAACTGGCCGGCGCCGAATATAACAATTTTTAAGAAATCGTAAGGGTTGTCAAAAATCCTAAGAAAGCCCGTGCGGGCAGGTATGGCGAAGAAATGGCGCATAAAGATATCGATACGGCTTACCCGAAACAACCAAACTATAAAAACTATTGCGCTCAATGCATAGCCTGAAAAGAATATTAAAATGTTCCTGCAGGATTTTTTCGCAAAAGGGAAAGAAATAGCCACAAAAAATATTATACAAAAAATAAGAGATATTAGGCCGGCGTTCTGCTTGGTGATAAATGCAATAAAAGAAATGCACCCGCAGAGAAATACCAGAACTTTTTTTTGTGCCAGATTAATGTCTGACAATTTCGATATATAAAGCATGATAACCACGGTTAATGAGCAAAAGAAAAAAGCAAGCTGGTCATAATAAAATGTTCCGTGTATCGGACAAAACCATATCGACGTAATAATTCCGGCGATATAGGAAAGTATGCGCTTTTCGGGGAAAAGTATTCTTAAGATTAGCGCCGCGCAAACCGCGCCCGCCACATTAAGGCATGCGGCACTTAAAATATAAGAAAAGTAGTTGACACCAAAAATTCGGAAAAACAACGCTTGTATATAAAATGTTACCGGCCCTATTGGAATGACAAAATCGCGGTAGGGTATTTGGCCGCAAATTATCCGGTAAGCACCGTCAAAAACAATTGACTGGTCAAAAGGAAAAAAACCTCTTTGTCCTGACTTAAAGGTAAGGTAAAATGAAAACAGTATAAGGAACGGGTAAAAAAATGATTTGATAAGCGTTAAATAATCGCCTTTTTTTAGAAAATACATATTAATTTTGTAATTTACCGTTGCACAGTTAATTATAACAGAAAGTATAATAGCATGAAATATTTCTTTGCCGGTCTTCTTAGAAGAAATAATATTGTTCTCTTTGCGATATTTGCTTTTGGTTTTCTTCTCAGGATATACCGCCTGGAAGCTGCAGGTTTATGGCATGACGAGTTAATGACAATAAGCAGAATCAGCTATCCTTTCGTAACCGTAATAAGAAATCTGTCCACTTCTTCTTTCCCTCCTCTTTATTATATGCTAATGAATATTTGGGAACCTGTCTTCGGCAGAAGCGAATTGGCAATACGGCTGCCATCATTAATATTCTCTGTTTTGTCAATAATTGCAATTTACAATCTCGCGAAAGAAATGTTCGATAGAAACGCGGGGCTGTTTTCAGCGGCCCTTTTAAGTATATGCCCTTTCAGCATCTATTATGCTCAAGAAGCAAAAATGTATTCTATGCTGTGGTTTTTTATGATTATATCTTTTCTCTATTTCCATAAATTCTTAATATCTTGCAACCGGCGCCATCTAACAAAGTATATTATATTTACTTCGCTATCTCTCTATACGATGTACATAGGGTTCATTTTTGTTATAATCCAGAACGCGATTATTCTTTTTTATCATAAGAAAAAACAAATAAAATGGTGGGTTTTTGCACAATTAGTTTTGCTGGTAATGTATCTGCCCTGGATAAGAATATTTCTATATAACGCTTACCGAGGGACAGGCATCGAATGGATTAAAGAAACGACAAATTACACAGCACTAATGGGCGCCATATTTACAAGAACAATAATAAAAATCCCTATAGGGCATGTTTTTGACGACATAATAGCGTATTATCTTCTTATCGCCTCATCCTTCTTAACTTTCTCAAAAAATACCGGAAAGAAAATACAATTATATTTTTCAAAGCCGCACCTTGTACTCATTGCCTGGATAATAATTCCGGCCATAATATATATAATAATTAACTTGTCCTTATTTCCGATTATTCACAAAAACACACTGCGATACATTGGCTTCATACACATTCCCATGATTATTCTTGCGGGTTACGGAATAACAAAGTATAGCCCAAGAATCAGGCCTTATATAACACTCCTGTTAATTGCATTAATCTTTTCCGTAAGGATCATACCTTTGTATCCCTATATCGCAAACGAAAAAAACAGATTTAGAAACATTATGGGTACTTTATGCGCTAAGGCTGGGGGGAATTCTGTTGTCGCGACAAGCCTGCCTCTTGATTACGCCGGTTACTACAATCAAGGGCATCAAATCTTACAATTTTCAAACAGGAATGGCTTCTATAATAAAATACGCTTAACAGATTATGAATCCATATTCGTACTTTATCCTTTCAGCAAAAATGAATTAATCACCTCAATAGCAGATAAAGGCTTAAAAGGCTATATCCTGGCAGATGATTATTCCGGATACGCCGGGGGATTTTTGTGGTTTAAGAAAGCTGGCGGAAAATGATTCCTGCGGGATAAAATTTTGATTCATACAATACTTGTATCAATAAACTAAATCATCCCCGCCCTTTTGATAGCGTTATCGCCGAACTTTCCTCTTATTTTATCGACGGCTGAATGGACTTTTTCCCTTTTTACGTCCGGGCTCTTGTCAAAAATACTGTCTCTCTGCAGGGAAGGAAGCAGGCCTGAAACTTTTACCCCCAAAAGCCTTATTTTTCTTTTCTTTTTATCAAAATTATTATAAAGCTTATCTACCGCCCTATAAAGAACATCGGCATAATTAGTTGCTTTTGAAAGAGTCATCGCTCTGCTATAAGTCATAAAACCTTCAAGGCGGATTTTTAAGGTGATTGTGCGGCCCTTAACCGCCTCATTGCGAAGGCGGCAGGAAACCTTTTCGCAAAGCGAAATTAAAACACCGTTTATTTCATTGTAATCTCGGGTATCTTCGCTAAATGTATGCTCATTACTTAGAGATTTAACCTCTTCGCTATTACAAACCGGGCTGTTATCTATACCTTGAGCAAGCTGCCACAGATGCTGACCGTTTTTCCCCAGCAAAGCAGTAAGTTCAACCGGATTTCTCCGGGCAAGGCCGCCTACAGTATGAATGCCTCTTGTATTTAGAATAGCTTTTGTTCTCTTGCCCAGGCCCCAGAGCTTACCAATATCAAGCGGATTTAAGAAATCATTTAACCCTTCTTTGGCTACAATGACCAATCCATCGGGTTTCTCTAAATCAGAGGCGATTTTTGCCGCCATTTTTGTAGGGGCAAGGCCAACCGAACAGGTTAATTTTGTTTGTTTAAGTATCTTTGATTTAATAAGCTCGCAGGTTTCAAGCGGTGTGTCAAACAAGTGAAAGCTTCCTGTGATATCTAAAAAAGCCTCATCAATACCGGCCGGCTCAACAATGGGGCTGAAATCATTTAATATCGTATAAATTTCATGGGAAACTCTGCAATATTTATCCATAGAAGGAGGGATAAATACAGCCTTGGGGCATAGCCTGTAAGCGCTTGAAATCGGCATTGCTGAATGAATACCAAACTTGCGCGCTTCATAGGAGCAGGTTGAAACAACACCGCGTCCGCAGCCGCCTTTTGGGTCTGCGCCTACAACAACCGGTTTGTTACGATATGAGGGGTTATCACGCTGTTCAATAGCCGCAAAAAACGCATCCATGTCTATATGGACTATAAACCTACGGTTTAGCACGTTTTTCTTTTTGTTCTTCGGCGATCTTCTCGGCAAGTTCGCGGGGGACTTCTGTATATTTCTTAAACTCCATGGAACAGCTTGCCCTGCCGCTGCTTAAAGACCGGACACTGGTAACGTAGCCGAATAACTCCGTCAAAGGGGCCTCTGCGGATATTATTTTCTGATTTACTTTCTGCTCCATATTGATTATCCTGCCCCGGCGCGAACATATATCGCCCACAATATTACTAGTATATTCTTCCGGAGTAGAAATTTCAAGCGACATAAAAGGCTCAAGCAATACAATAGAACTTTTAAGCATAGCTTCCCTGAAACAGCCTATTGCAGCCAACCTGAAAGCAATGTCTGATGAGTCAACCTCATGAAATGATCCGTCAATTAAGTTTACATTAATATCAACAACGGGAAATCCTGCAAAAGAACCCTTCTTTAATGCTTCGATAATGCCTTTTTCAATAGAAGATATGTAATTTTTGGGTATTCTTCCTCCTGTAACACTGTCCTTAAATTCAAACCCTTCACCCCTTGCCTTTGGCGAAATTTCCATAATTACGTGGCCGTATTGGCCGTGGCCGCCGGTTTGCTTTACATGCTTATATTCCTGTTTCACTTCAGATTGAATTGTTTCTCTGTAGGAAACTTTTGGTTTGCCTATCTCGGCGTTAATTTTAAACTCATCTTTAAGCCTTTCGGCAATAATTTCAAGATGAAGTTCTCCCATGCCTGATAAGATAATTTCTCCGCTCTCGGAATCGGTATCAACAGAAAACGTGGGATCTTCTTCTGACAGCTTAAAAAGAGCCTTGTTCAATTTATCCTGATCAGAGCGGCTGGCAGGAGTTATGCTTACCGAAATAACAGGCGTTGGAAATTCTATTGATTCTAAAATTACCGGGTTTTCCGGGTCGCAAATAGTGTTGCCTGTTACCGTGTGATTTAATCCAATGCAAGCAACAATCTCGCCGGCACACATATATTTCAGGCTTTCCCTTTGATTAGCATGCATACGCACAATCCTTGATATGCGTTCTTTCTTTCCCTTGGTAGCGTTAAAGAGATACGAACCGGCAAAAGCACAACCTGAATAAACCCTGAGATAAACAAGCTTTCCTATATGCGCATCAGCCTGAACCTTGAAAGCAAGGGCACAAAAAGGTTCATGCAGGTCAGGGCGCCTTTGGATCTTTTTCTGAGGATCATCTGCAAGATTGCCCTCAATAGCCGGAATATCTAAGGGAGAAGGCAGATATTGAGTAACCGCATCGAGCAATTTTTGAACACCTTTATTCTTCAATGCCGAACCGCAAAGAACAGGAATTATTTTATTAGAAAGCGTGCCTTTTCTTATTGCTGCCATCAATTCTTCAGGCGTAATCGGATCCTCTGCTTTAAGATATTTCTGCATTAAGTTTTCATCACAAGCAACAGTTCTTTCAACCATAATTTCATAATATTCTGTGGCCAGCTCCGTATATTGAGACGGAATCTCCTCTTCGCGGAAATCTTTCCCCAAAGACTCATCTTCATAAAAATAAGCCTTCTTTTTAATTAGATCTATAACCCCTTTAAATTCACTCTCAGACCCCATTGGTATTTCGATGGGGACGGCATTGGCCCGGAGCATTTCCTTAATATCTTTATACACACTGAAATAATTAGCGCCGACTCTATCCATCTTGTTAATAAATGCAATTTTGGGAACTTTATATTTATCGGACTGGCGCCAGACAGTTTCAGACTGAGCCTCAACACCTGATACTGCACAAAAAACAACAACAGCCCCGTCAAGAACCCGAAGGCTTCTCTCAACCTCAACCGTGAAATCAACGTGTCCGGGAGTATCGATAATGCTCACATTATACCCGTTCCACTGACACATGGTGGCGGCGGAAGTAATTGTTATGCCCCTTTCCTGCTCCTGTTTCATCCAGTCCATCTGGGCGCATCCGTCATGGACTTCTCCGATTTTGTGAGATTTGCCGGTATAAAATAAAATCCTCTCGGTTAAAGTGGTTTTTCCGGCATCAATATGGGCTATGATTCCTATATTTCTTATTTTCGATAAATCTATACCGGAAGGTACTTCGTGGACAAGCAGCTTCCCTTTAACCTGTTTCTTAGGTTCAGCGGCCGTTACCCCTTCAAAATCTTCGGGTTTATCCTCTTTTTCTGACTCGGTAATACTCGAATCATTTGCTTTAGGCTCTTCTTCAATCCCCCCAGCTTCCTCTTTCGTTGCCTGATCTGCGGATATCTGCTCCCCGGCCCCGGGCACTTCAAGAGCAGCCGTAGAATCAAAAGGATCCTCTAAACCCTCCATAAGGCCTATACCGCGTAGTTTGTTTTTAAACCTGATTCTTTCGATATCGAGATCTTTAATCGCCTGTTCCTTAATTTCTAATTCTTTATTTCTTGTTTCAAGCTTATTTTTGAGCTCATTGCACTGTTCAGCTAATTTTACGTACTCTGCTTTAGCTACCCATTCACTCTCTTCTTCCTTTTTCTTAAGCTGCGCGGCTATATCAATATGCCTGTTCAACTCAGCTTTATTTTCTTTTAATTTTGACTCAAAGCCCATTATCTTCTTCTCGAGAGACATAATATTATCAAGCAAACGCCCGTTCTTTTTCTCCAATTCATCAAAATGCCTATGGCTTTCTTCGATCTGCCTGGTTAAGGCGACATTCTTGGAAAACTCATTCTCAAGCTCCTTTTCTTTGCTAATTAACTGCTGTCTTAGTTCTTCGCGGCTGGATTTTGCCTTATCGACATGCTCCTGGCTCTCATCAACCCATGTTTTATGCTTGCGTAATTTTTCCTTAAGCTCTTCTTCCTTCTCTTGAACGGCTTTAAGTTGATTTTGCAGGCTTATAATATTGTCCTTCTCGGCACTTAGTTCCTGCTTAAGGCCGGACATATGCCCTTTTAAAGAATAAACTTTACTCTGCATGCGTTGGGCTTGCTTCTTGGAATATTGCTCGGCTTCTTCTAGTTTTTTTTCCATACGGCCTTTATCGGAAGGCAAAGATACAGCAACAAGTATCGCTATACAAACAAAAGACCCCATCCATACGAATAATATCATTTACTCTCCTTAATCACGAATTAAAAACAAATTGCCACGAACGAAAACCCGTATTGAGTATTGCGTTTAACCATTGGGATTTTGTCATTGCTGGGCAGCCCTGAACCATCAATCATGGCTATATTCTGTCTGATGCCTGATTATAATATTCTATAATCCATCCGGCTAATATGCAAGATTAATTAGCGCTTAAAGGCTTTATTTCGAAAGATTGAATGATTCAAAAGGAAAAAATGCGGTTTTTTGGTGAGAATACTTCTGGCCTGCTGGATAAACTCATGCTTTTTTCTTAGGCGTTGCCAACCCAACCCTGGTAAGCAGTTATAAACTGGCGTATGCGGCCTGTAATAGCAGAAAAATTATTTTGAGAAAGCCACTCCCTTTTAAATACACTGGAACCAAAAGCAAAAGCGCTGGCGCCACAAGTTGCATACTCAGAAAGATTTTCCGCAGTTACCCCTGAACAGGCAAGTAGTTCAACATCATGCATGGGAGCTTTTACCTGTTTGAAATAATCCGGCCCAAAAACTTTAGCGGGAAACACCTTTACCATGCTTGCCCCTTCGCTCCAGGCTTGCCATATCTCATTGGGCGTTAAGGCGCCGGCAAATACGGGTATATTATTTTTCCGGCAGCGCCTCATAACATCTTTAACCAAAACCGGAGTTACGATAAAACTGGCACCGGCATCTAAGGCAAGGTTTAGCGAATCGCGGGACAAAACCGTGCCTGCCCCTATGGTTAAATTGCCTTTTGAAGCCTTAACCGCTTTCTTAATTAAATCAGGCGCGCCATCTGTATTCATGGCTATTTCAAGCGTCTTAAGGCCTGCCGATACAGCGCAATCAATAATAGGCTCAATACAATCAGAGCTGGCTCCTCTTACTATCGCCAGCAAAGGTAATTTCTTAAATTCTTTAATATCCATGTTAATCCATATCTGTGCCGGTTAAAGATTCGTAAAACTCCCTGTAATTCTCTTTTTTGTCGCTGCTTCTTAAGGCTATTGCGGCTCTTGGATGTTCATTAAACATGCCGCTTATTGCGTAAGGGATAATATAGCCCCATTCGATTTTATTTCTAAGAGGGATAAACTCATTTGATATCAAATCAAGTATAGGCCGTATGTCAAATTTGGGGTTTTTTAAAAATCCAATTAGAAGCTCAAGGGGGCAGTTTCCCGCAGCTCTGCCTATGCCATAAACGGTCCCGTCAACATAATTAACACCATGAATTATAGCCTCGATGGTATTACAGAAAGCAAGCTGCTGATGGTTGTGGGCATGGATACCTACTTCTTTGGTTTTTAAAATACTTTTAAATTTCTTAACCAGGAATTCCGTTGTCTCCTGGTAAAGTGCACCAAAGCTGTCAACCACATAAATAACATTAGCTTTACTTTCCTCTTCAAGCTGCGTAAGGGCTTCTGTTAATTCGTTGTCTAAAGCTCTGGTAATTGCCATAATATTGACTGTGGTCTCATATCCTTTATCGGCAAAGTCGTTAACCATATAAATAGCCTTATCGATATCTTTTACATATGAAGCAACGCGTATCATATCAACGGGGCTCTGCTGGGCCGGCTTAACTTCATCTAAATCAACCCGCCCCACGTCAACCATGACGGATATTTTCGTTTTGGATTCAATGCCGTCGATAATCCTTTTGATAACATCATCATCGCAAAATTTCCATTTACCGTATTCTTTTTCCGAAAATAACTTTTTTGAATTCTTATAGCCAATTTCCATGTAATCAACTCCCGATGCAGAGAGCGCTTTATAAGCCTCCCTGACAAACCGGTCGTCAAAATCATGGTTATTTATAAGGCCTCCGTCTCTAATTGTGCAATCAAAAACCTTAATCTTCTCCCTAAACATTTTGGATTACCTCCATGAGGACTGACTTATGGAGCGAGCGAAGCGAGCAAACATAAGTCATATGTCCGAATTGATCTCGAGCGAAGCGAGAGATCTTAAAACCCTACTTTTCAAACTGAATAATCAATACCCGAAAATTAACCTTGGTAATGCCTATGTTAGCCCTTCTTCCCAATCATCCTCTTTGCAACCTTAACCGCCTCAATTGCATCTTTTGCGTATTCTGCACCAATTGAATCAGCGTAATGAGAACTAACCGCGGCTCCTCCTACGATAAATTTACATTTAAGGCCTTCTTTCTTGGCAAGCTTAACGACGTCATTCATCTTAAGCATAGTTGTAGTCATAAGCGCAGAAAGGCCGACCAAATGAGCGCCCAGGCGCTTAGCTTCACTGACAATCTTATTAGCACTTACATCTTTACCCATATCAACTATTTTGAAACCGTGGTTGCCAAGAATCAACCCAACTATATTCTTACCGATATCATGGACATCCCCCTCAACAGTCGCCATGAGGCAGATAAAATGATCTTTATCTCTCTCTTTTTTTGAAAGAAGCGGCTTTAAATGCAAAAAGGCTCTTTTGGTGGTTTCTGCGCTTGCGATTAGCTGAGGAAGAAAATATGATCTCTGCTCATACAGCTCGCCTACCCTCTTAATGGCAGGTATCATCGTATTGCTTACAAGATCCGAGGGAGAATGATTTTGGGCTATGGCTTTATCTATAAAATAATTAACCCTTTGGCGGTCTCCATGCAAAATAGCATCGAATAAACCTTGCTTTGCATCTTTATTCGCTGAAGCCGCGCCTTTATCTAAGGAACTTTTTCTAAAAAAATCAATATATTCTTTAGCATCCGGGTCTAACCCATACGCTGCATTTAATGCTGTTTTTATGGCTGTAACCTCGTACTGAGAAGGGTCAGCTATAGCAAGCCTTAAACCCCTTGAGTAAGCTGCTGCCATAAAAGCCGCATTCAACCACTGCCGCCCGGGCAAACCAAAAGAAACATTCGAAAGCCCGATTATTGTCAACATACCCAGCTTGCGGGAACACCATTCAATCATACTCAATGTTTCTTTTGCCGAATCATGGCTGGTTGAAAGAGCCATCACCAAAGCATCAACAACTGCGTCCTCTTTATTTAATCCGTAATCTTTTGCTTTAGCGAGTATTTTCCGGGCTACTTCTTGACGTTGGGTGCTGGTTAAGGGAACGTTTTTGTGATCAATGGGAAGCACAATAAACATTGCTCCGTACTTAGCGGCAATTTTAAGTAATTTATCGGTTTTTCCTTTTTGCCAGGGGATAGAATTAATTAAGGCCCTGCCCGGATAAACCCTTAAAGCATTCTCAACCGCACTTATGTTAGAAGAATCAATGACAAGAGGCAGTCCGGTTATTTGCGCTATACTCTTAACAGCTTCGCAAAGTAACGATTCCTCATCCCCTGCGGCGGAAGCCACATTAACATCAAGCAGGCATGCGTTATTTTTCTCTTGCTCAACAGCAATTTCCCGGACATAAGAAAAATTCCTTTTAGAAAGCTCTTTCCTAAGGCGGGGCTTACCCGTTGGGTTAATGCATTCGCCTACAATGCCTAAGGCAGCTGAACGGTCTAAAGGTAAAAAGCTGCTTGCTGAGCTTAACACGCTTAAGAATTCAGGAAAAACTTTTTTTGGCTTCTTGCGGGAAACCGCCCTTTTTAGCAGAGAGATATGCCGGGGGGTAGTTCCGCAGCAGCCTCCGATTAAGCCGGCTCCCGATGATACAATGGGCGCTGCGAATGATGCAAATTCTTTGGCCCCCATAGGGAAAACTGTTTTAGATTTCATTACTTTTGGCATGCCGGCATTAGGCTTTGCCAGCAGAGGGACTTTTGAATAAGGTTTCATCCTCTTAATAATCGAAACCATGGCTTGCGGGCCCACAGAGCAATTACACCCTACTGCGTTTGCACCTAGCCCTTGAAGGGTAACAACCGCTGCTTCAGGGCAATTTCCGTTTAATGTACGGCCGTCAGCCTCAAACGTCATGCTTACCATGACAAATTTATCTGTCAGCTCTTTTACCGCCAGTAACGCTGCACGCGCCTCCTGTATATCAATCATGGTTTCGATAATAAAAAAGTCGACTCCGCCTTTTAGCAGGCCGCGGGCCTGTTCCTTAAAAATATCGACAGCCTCGTCAAAAGAGAGGCTGCCGAAAGGTTCGATAAATTTACCTGTTGGGCCGATATCACCCCCAACAAGGGTATTTTTCCCTACAGCTTTGCGCGAAAGCAATGCACAATTCTTGTTTATCTCTTCTACTTTATCTAATTTGTAATTCTTCAGCTTAATGCGGTTAGCGCCGAAAGTCGGTGCAAATACAACATCCGCCCCTAAATCGGCATATTCACGCTGCAAGGATGAAACAATACTGTAGTTATCAAGTGCCCAAATTTCAGGACAAATCCCGCAAGGCATGCCTCTTTTATACAACTCTGTTCCTGTTGCACCGTCAAGCACAACCGGCCTGTATTTCAGAATGTTCTGTATTGATTTTGGCTTCATCACTTATATGTCCGGCTCCTCATATATACCAGCCAGAGCCAGTACCGATTTCTCAGGCACTAACATAAAACTATCGGTTAACCTAACACCTAATTTCCCGAATTCAAGTTCATCATATATAATCTTCTGGTTAGAAAGTGAAAAATCTCCATATCCTGCAGAAAACCTTCTGGTTAGAAAACACCTTTCCCTGGAAATCTCTTTACCGATATAACCTATAATCCAGTCTAAACAAGCATCTACTATTTCACTGCCGCAAGCATCATAAACAGCGGCCCGAGTAACATTTTCTTCTCTACAATCCCTTTCAATAGCTGTTGAAATCTCTGCCCCTGAAGTAGCACCCATGAAAATAATTTCGCGAGAACTTTCTAAAAAATTAAAAATGCTCCTGCTTTTTATCGAAACTCCTGAAGGAATAATTATTGTATCGCCGCCGCTTACAGTAAACTGCATCCGTTTAACACACCCTTTCGGGCTTATAAACAATTTTGTTTCTTCGATATGTTTCTTAACAATGCTTATAATATTATCTGCGGTATCAGCTGTCTTCTTTACGTAACCTAATCTCTTAAAAATACGTTCTTCAACAGCCGGTATTGGTATTGATTCAAATAAACGCAGGTCATTCATGTAACGGAAAATTAAAAACCAAAAATTGAAAAACAAGAAACAAAAGATAGCTAATCTATCGATTTTCTGTCTTTAACCTTTGGTTTTGTTAAAGCTTAAGGCGTGAAACCGTATGGGCACTATTTTCTTAAATCCTCCAGCGTCTTCCTGCATGATTCTTCGATATCTTTGGCTGCATAAGGAGTTAAAACAAGAAAAAAACTTCCCTTTAAACCGCTTCCCAATTCTTGGAAAACAGCCTCTATAAGATAGCTGGGATCATCCTGTCCGTACGGAGAAAAAACAATATCAAGAATATCATCTATCGAACCGCTGATAAGGGTAGGCATCGGCGGGATAATCATGCGCTTTAACATAAGGCTGAGCGCATTAAGATATGACCCGATAACGACATTCCCAACCTCTTTTATTATTGAAAGCCCCATTTCAGTAATAACGCCTATACTTGATGATTCATTCTTCATTTTATAAGAAGAAGTTATAAGCTTATACGCATTGGCCTCATCAAGAATAAAGGCAACTTCTCCTTCAAGGCCTACTAAAATCTTACAAAATACTGCTAATCCTGTTTGTTTTACATTAATACTTTCCGGCCTCTGGCGCGAGGGAATAAGATCTATAGCCGGAACGGATAACTTAATTTTTTTACCTAAAATTTCCGACAAAGCAATCCCGCCATGGCATGAAGCGATACTCCCTACCTCCTTAAGAAGATCCAATACCTCTTCCATTATTACCTCCTCGTATTTCTTAACAAACAAAATGATTATTTCCTTAGTTATTTATTTTACTATGGTTTTAGCCGACTGCAAGCTTTTTAAAACACTGCCACGGTAATTATTCTACCGAAAAAATATCTCTATAAGCAGTATCACTCTTTTCTTTGAAAGGCAAGGCGTATTATTTTCTGGATCAGCTTAGGGTAGGGCATTTGAGCTTTCTCGGCAGACTGAGCAAGCTCGTCATACTTATCAAGATTAGGGTTAGCATTCGCTTCAATTATATATACGGCATTATCTTTAGTGACACGTATGTCAAACCTCGCATAACACTTAATGTCTAAAGCACGGTAAGCACGCTTGCACGTTTCCGATATCTTTTTCTCAAGCCCCTCGGCCAATCTGCCCACAAATACATTCTTAATCCCCCACTTTTGGCGGTAATCATAATCCCACTTTGCTTTATAAGTAGCAATCCTTGGCTCATCTTCGGAGAATTGACCGAATTTCATCTCTCGAATCGGAAACGCCTTAATTCTTTTATTGCCGAGCAAACTTACATAAAACTCCCTGCCTTCAATATATTCTTCGGCTATAGCATCTAACTTCATGTTTTCATGAATAAAGCGCACACGCTCGATAAACGCTGTTTCGCTATCAACAACCGAAGACTGAGAAATCCCCCGCGAAGCCTCTTCGGTTAAAGGCTTAACAACCACCGGAAGCTTTATCCTCTTAGGCAGCCATACTTTGTGATCGCGGTAAAATGTATAAAAACGGGGGGTCTTTATACGGTGATAAGTAAGTATTTTCTTAGTAAGAGCTTTATTGTTACAGATTAAAAGGTTCCCCGGAGAAGCCCCCGTGTAAGTAACACCGAGTATTTCAAGAAGCCAGGCGATATTTTTATCAAGCTGAGAACGCTGTTTAAAAACTTCGGTAAGATTGAATGCTACATCCGGCTTACTCTCATTGATCTCGTCAAGAAGAATACGAATATCTTTAAATAAGCCGAGCAGGATTACTTGATGGCCGTTGGCCTTAAGAGCCTTGCTGACCTCATCTTCGGCAGCCCAGTCTAAATCTTTAAATTCTTCTTTAAAATCATAACCGCGCGCCGCGTGGAAAGGACAGTCAAAAACAAATAAAACTTTTAATTTCTTTTTCACCTGTCTCCTCCGAACCACCCTGTATGCAAATAATTCATAACTAAGGTTGTAATATAGGCGGAAATCTTAAGCACAGTCACAGGTTCATTGTCATCGGTTTCCAGGCGCAAACCACGGCACCTGCAAATAAGCTTGCGCATTAAATCGTCAATTATATATTTTTTTTCTCCGGTCCAGGCCGACACACTGCTTAAAATCTCCTTTCTATAACGCTTCAATATCTCGCTGGCTTTCTGGTTTTTACTGTTATGCGGTTGGGCCTGAAATATTTTCTTTAAGTTAATGTCGTGAAAGTCAGGAAAATCTTCTCTGTAGTCGCGCCTTTTCTTTTTATAAAAGTTCATCAAAGTTATTTTCATACGGGAAGCCTGCCAGTATTTTTTGCCTCTCTTGAGAAGAGGTTCTTTACTGCTTATTTCCCGCATTAAAGAATCGACATAGCGAAGTTTGCTCAAAGCTTTCCAACCCCGGTATTGAATCTCCCAGTCAAAATTTGGAGCAAGCCATACGGCGAATGTTTCAGCAAAATCTTCATCGGGATGATACTGTGCATAATAATCCTCTAAGTGCTTGACAAAACTTCTGCTGTAAGGGCGGAATCTATAGGTTTCGGCATACTCCTCTTGAAAACTTCCAAAAACTTCTTTCCATTTCCTGCGTTTGTACAGTTTATAAGCGTAATTTATGGCATGGCCTGCTTCATGCCTAAGGAGCTTCATACACCAGGGCTTAGTTGAGCCTTCGACATCTAGCATAAACTTTTTTTCAAGTTTCACCAGCGCCGGGTGGGCTAAATAAAAGGGCAGCCCGATTATGGGCTCGTTATCAGGAGACAACCACTCATCTGCAAGATAGCAAAAAGGCTTAAATAAAATTCCTTTAGAATCAAGTTCTTTATATAGCTCATCAATACAAGCCTCAAGCCAAGAGCCTGATATTTTTATAGGTAAATCACATATTCTTAGCTCAAGCAATTCTTCTTCGGGTATATTCGATAAATCAATGCTCTTCTTCATCTCTGACCTCTGGCTGTAAAGGGCCGGGCAGGCCCGGCCACTACAACGCCATTTATTTTCTGATATCTGACTTCTCTATTATGCCGGCGGCCAAAATCATATCGTCATGATAAAACGCAGCAACTTGACCCGGCGCAACCCCTTCGATTTCATTGTCCAGTATAACCTTACAGAAATCACCCTGCTGTTTAATGCTGCAATCAAATAAAGGTGAATTATAGCGAATCTGAACCTTAAGATGTTTTCTATCCTTTAAAGAGCTGAACAAATTGATAAGGCTCACATAAAAAAACTTTCTCTTTAAATATTTCCTTTCACCGGCAAAAACCGTATTGGTTATACTGTCAATATCAACAACATACAATGGCTCTTTCCAGGAAACACCGAGCCCGTGCCTTTGCCCATAAGTAAAATTGTAAATACCTTTATGCTCGCCGAGCACAGCTCCCCGGATATGCTTTATCTGCCCAAGATACTTTGCTTTTTCCTTGATAAAACCTTTGATGAAAGCCGGATATGGCATGTCTTCTACAAAGCATATATCCTGGCTCTCTTTTCTTTTGTGGAAAATAATTTTATTTTTTCCCGCAAAACTTTTAACTTCCGCTTTGGTAAATTCTGCCAGCGGAAATACAAGGCATTTAAGCACCGGCGGCTCGACTAAAGAGAGAAAATAATCTTGCGATTTAACGGCATCCTTAGCTTTAGCGATAAAGAAATTATCCCCTTTTTTAATAATTCTTGCGTAATGTCCGGTTGCGAGATAATCAACGTTTAAATTATTTATCTCATCATGCATAAATCCGAATTTAATAAAGCGGTTGCACATTGTGCAAGGATTAGGCGTCAACCCCTTAAGATAGCTCTCAATAAAATACTGGACAATTTTATTTTTGAATAGATTCTCGGCGGGTATTATGTAATGAGGGATGTTTAATTTGTGGCACAACCGCTGAGCTTGATATATGCTTTCGGAATCGCAGCAACGGTTTTCCTGGGGGTAAAATTTCAAAGTAAAAGCGGTTACTTCGTAACCCTGTTCTTTTAAAAAAAAAGCGGCAACGCTGGAATCAATGCCGCCGCTTAAACCAACAGCAACTTTACGCTTCATTTAAGCTCTATACGTATTTCATCATTGCCTCAAGGGCTTTTAATGCGTTTTTACGGACATCCTGGCTTATTTCAACAGAATTAACTTCATTTTCCAGCGAAAAGCAGAGTTCATTCAGGGTAATCTTCTTCATATTACTGCAGACCTTGACAGAACCCAGAGAATAAAACTCTTTGCGGGGATTCTGCTTCTTCAATCTATGGATGAGCCCAACTTCGGTGCCTATTATAAACCTCTTAGCCTGGGATTCTTTTGCCCTGCTAAGCATCCCGGAAGTAGAACAAACAAAATCGGCATGTTCAAGAACCTCGCTCGGACACTCTGGATGAACAATAATTTCTGCATCGCTGAATTTCTTTCTCGCGTCAAGCAATTCCTTTAAGTTGAACCTGTCATGGACATAACAAGTGCCGTCCCAAAGGATAATATCTTTCTCGGGAACATTTTTCTTAACCCACCACCCTAAATTCTTATCAGGGATAAAAATTACCTGCTTTACGGGGACATTCCTAACAACCTTTACCGCGTTAGCCGATGTGCAGCATACATCACTCAATGATTTTATGCTGGCAGAAGTATTTACATAACTTATTACCCATGCATCAGGGTATTTATTTTTAAGCTCTAAGAGCTGATCAGGAGTTATAGTGTCAGCTAAAGGGCATCCGGCATCGGTAACAGGCAGCAGCACTTTTTTCTGAGGGGAAAGAATTTTTACTGTCTCAGCCATAAACTTAACGCCGCACAATACAATAATTCTGGCATCAAGTTGTGTAGAAATCTTGGCAAGTTCGAGAGAATCACCAAGCACATCAGCACTTTCCTGAACCTCAGGTATTTGGTAATTATGGGCAAAAACAGTTATTCTTTTTCGCTCTTTAATCCCTTTTATTTTATCAGAAATATCCATATTTGAAGGTGCTGCGGGCAGGAAGGGCATTTTCATCCTTTTAGGAAGGTTATAAAAAGATTTTAGTAGTCAACTGTGATATTTATTTCACGTGTCGCGTTTTCTATTCCGGGACTATTGTCAATAATAGGGCCGACTGTAATGTTCACAGGAATAGGGTAGCCGCGAATGTTAAGGCCTTCGCCGACTAAAAGATCCGCGCTGCTGATATCGGCGGCAGTAACATCGGTATTATTCTCCCGGCGCAATCTTTCCTGGGCATGAATCATTCCTGCCTGGGCCGCGTAAAAAGCCCGCATCCTCTTTATCTTATGCTCGGCAAGGCGCGCTTCCTGAGTCATAACATAGAGTGCAATTAAAGTAAAAACAGCTATGACCGCCATGATAGACATGACCACTAATAAAGCTACTGCTCTCTTCATGTTATTACCTCGCTTGGTGTCCTTAAATTTACCCTGTAATTTCCTTCATGTTTATTAACCCGCACATGGCCTTCGCGGGCAAGCCACCCCATGCTCATCAGAACAATATCCTGGGAACGGTCAATACCGTCAATGATCTCGGTTAACGTAACCTCTCCGTTTTTATCTAAGAAATTCCAGATTTCTCCTGCCACTATCCCGATTTCTGTTATCATCTAACCATCTCCCCTTTAAGATTTTTCTGAAAAAATTAACTAACTTTTCAAATACGGTTTATGTTTTCTTAGCAGATGTGTTGATGCTCCTGCATAAAGGACAACGCCAATAACTCTTAAAGGCCGATATAAAATAAATAGATGAGCAAACCTCGCATTTCTTTTTTGTTAAGCCTGATTTTCTATGATCTTTTAGAACGCGCCTCTCGTGAATAAATATAAAGAAAGATAAAAAAAAGAAAAATACCCCTATTAAAATTCCCAATAATAGAGATAAACCGATATTTATTTTACCACCTCTTTTAAATTTGTCCAGAATAATTTGTCATTGAAAAAGAAAGCCGCATTATTGATATAACGCTGAGCACTTATGGATTTTCGTGAATCTAAGGACAATTTCCGGGGGTAGCTTAGGAGGACTTTTCCTTTAGGTGAAATTAAAACCCGGTAAGTTACCGGCTCTGCCTTGCCTGAGACGAAAAAAGACTGCCTTTGCCATAGATACAATAATTCTTCATGGTCATTTTGATAATTAGAAGTTTTCTCTGACATGTGTAGGTGCCGCTTAAAACTAACAGGGATACGGCGCTGGGGAGTGATAGCCGGGAAAAGGTACTGGCGGCGGATCGCTCCTGAAGATAAATCTATCCAATCAGGAATATTTATTTTCTTTTTACCGGCAAAAAGATCGTCTTTGCTTAATATATTTCCCCAGTTGTATATTACAGGATTTCTTTCTGCGTCAATATGAACCTTAACGAAAGATAAGGCAAACCCGAATATTAACGCTGATATAACAAAAGCCGAAATTGTAAAATAAACACTTTGCTTTGACCGGCTTTTTTTCATCATAGCCATTTTTTTAATGATTCCGGCAATTGGATATAGACTATGCTGACAATAGAAGCAGAACTCCGCGGATATCTACGTTTTATTCTTGATAAGTAGAGGCGATACTTATCTTCTCAATTCCTGCCTTTTTACACGAGTCCCAAATCGCAACAACAGTACCAAGAGAAGAGTCTCTGTCTGCCCTTATAAATATCGAAGAATAATCTCCTTCATTTACAAATTCAGCTACCTCTTCTATGGTTATTGCCTCTCCGTTTAGGTAAATAATATCCTCGCTTGATATGGTTATAGTTAAAGTTTGCACGCTTATTTCTTCCGATGTCACTGCCTTGGGTAATCTTACGTTTATACCGGGCATAACAACAAAACTCGAAGTAAGCATAAAAAATATGAGCAGCAAAAAAATACAATCGATAAGAGGAGCGATGTCTATTTGACGCAGGCCTGAATCGGTTCTCAGGCGCTTTTTAAATCTCACGGCTATACCTCCTTTCAGAGAGCAACTCAAGCAATTCTGTTGCCGCACGTTCAGACTCAAGGATATATAAATTTACTTTGTGGACGAAATAATTGTATGCAAGATAACTCGGTATAGCTACGCTTAAACCGAAAACCGTTGTAAAAAGGGCCTCTTCAATACCCTGAGCCAGCACTGACGGGTTAACCACCCCGGCATTAACGGCTGTTTCTTTAATGGCGGAAAAGCACTTAACCAGCCCGACTACAGTTCCCAAAAGCCCTAAGAGCGGTGAAATATGGGCAAATGTACTTAAGAAGTGGAGATTCTTTTCTAATTTAGGAATTTCATATAACGATGCATCTTCCATTGCTTCTTTTATTATTTCCTTAGGCTCTTCGTAATGCTGAAGGCCGATTTTTAAAATATTTGCTAGATAAAAGGGGTTATTTTCGCAAATTTCTATAGCTTCAGAAATACGGTCTTGCCGCACTGATTCAAAAATACGCTTCTTAATTTCAGAAAAATTATATTTTAAACTAATACCAAAAATATAAAAAAGTAACCGCTCAATTATAATCATGAGCGAAAAAAACGAACAGATGAGTATCGGAATCATTAACCAACCGCCTTTAACTAATAGCTGCAATCCCATTTGTTACCTCCTACGTTTTAATACAACCTTTAGCAACCTTTAGCAACCTTTTCTATTTTGGTTACTTTTCTGTCACCTGGCCTCTGATTCTAAGTTGCTCAAGCTTCTCTTTAGCTATCTTCGATTCATCCACGCCAAGTTCTATGATTTTATTGTATATTTCCCTTGCTGAATCAATACTTCCGTCTCTTTCGTACATCTTAGCTATACGAAAAAATGATTTCACCCGGTAATCAGTTTCATTAAATCCGTATATGGCTTTAAAATATTCATTGGTTGCTTCTTCGTTCCTGCTGATTTTCTCAAAGCACCTGCCCAATGAAAATCTTATCTTAGCCGAATCAAGCCCGTCATCAAGAGCTTGCTGGAAAAATGTTACTGCTTTAGCGTAATCTTTCTCTTCCATGAGCAAAAATGCCTTTTCAATAAGTGCAGCCGTTCTTATGGGCTGGCTTGACGCAATTAATTCGTCGTATAGCTTAAACGCTTGATCTGTGTCCCCTTGAGAACTGTAAAGTTTTGCCCGGTAAAGTTTTGATTTAAGCGTGATAGCCGAATCGTTATCTTGCACTTTTTCAAAGCTCTCATGTGCCTTATTGATATCTCCTTTATACCAGTATAAGTGCCCAAGCGATATCCATGCTTCTTGAACCCACATACTTCTAGGGTATTTTTTAACTACATCATTGTAATATTTCTCTGCCTGGATACAATCTCCGTCTTTCTCATAGATACCTCCCAGATGAAGAAGAACTAAACCTGCATGCTCTGAATTAGGAAATTTCTTTAAAAAAACTTCCCATGCCTCTTTAGCCTTATCAAATTCAGATAAGCTCATATAGGTATTACCTATGTCAATAAATGCCAACTCTTTGATTTTCTTATCGCTGCATTTCTTTATAATGCGGTTAAAGACCTTTAAAGACTCGTTATAATCACCGTCGTTATAAAAACATTTAGCATAAAGATAGTCGGCTTCGGCGTTTAAATCGTCTTTGGGAAAATTACTCATAAAATCATTTAACAAACTTTTTGCCTGCTCATAAGATTCCTGAGAAAAATAAGCCACAGCCAAATAATATTGTGCCTTTGAGATAAGCCTGGAATTAGGATAATTGCTTTTCAAGCTCCTTAAAGCTAGGTGGACATTCTCTAACTCGTTCATTTTAAGAAAAGCCATACCTATCTGAAATTGGATATAATCGGCGTAAATAGTCGACGGGTAAGAATTTAAAATATCCTTATAAATCTCAAGGCTTGAATCAAAGTTTCCCGCTTCCTGATAGGCATCGGCTATTTGAATTCGCGAACTTATCTTAATAATAGGATTTTCCGTATATTCAATAGTACTTTCAAATTCTTTGATTGCTTTCTTAAAATCGCCGTTCTTAAGATAGCACCAGGCAAGTCCGTAATGTGCATTGTCTATAACATCATCTTTTACGGATTGATTAGATGCTGCCAATATTTTCTGATATACCGACAATGAATCATTGACTCTGCCCATCTCATAAAGAATATCTGCTTTAACCAGATAAACATTAGCTGCTAATTGGCTGGAAGGAAATTTATCCAAGAAACTATCTATGCTTTCAAGCGCTATTTTATATTCGTTAGATTTAAAGTAGTAATTTGCCAAAGCGTACAATTTAAGTTCTTTGTTTGCAATGCTTCCAATGGCAGAAAGAGCTTCTTTTTTATCGCCTAACTTTAGCAGGTTAAGGGCCAAGGCTTGATTCGCTTGATCTTTTATCTGCTGGTTTTTTGCTAACTCAATAGTTAAACGGTAATTGTCAATGGCTTTGCCGGTATCTTTGTTTGCGGCGTATGCCTCTGCTATATAAAACATTGCCTTAGGCACTAATTTGCTGTCTTTAAAACGGGTGATAAATTCTTTAGATACAGATATTAATTTTTCCGGTGAAATATTAGTTGTGTAGTAAAAATCTAAAAGTTCTGAATAGCTGTCTTGAACAATTTCCATATTTTCGCACTCTTTGATGATTTTGTCGAAAGCCTTACCCATTTTATCGCTCTGGCCAAGCTTACCCAAAGATGCCGCAACCATATAGTAAGACCACCAGTACACTTTCGAATCAGGGTAACCGCTGATTACTTTCTGGCTGAGTTCCAATGCCTTTTTGTAATTTTTCCCCTGGAAGTTAACTTCTGCCAGCCAGTAGAAAACTTCATCTGCTATATTAACCGGATGATCATTTTCTGCAAGCTCGCTAAGCAGCAAAAGAGACTTTTGATAATCTTTTTTAAAGTAGCATGACTTGGCTAAATAGAGCTTTGCCTGGTAAATTTTTTCGCTCTGAGGGTATTCTTTGATAAACCTCTCAAAAAGGGTGGCCGCGGCATCGTAAAAATCATCAGAAAACGCCTGCTCGGCTACAAAAAACCTTTCATCTTCCGAATCTAAACAGTAACTTATGCGGCAAAATAAAAACAGAAAAACCAAAATAAAAACAGGCACCTTTGCCATGATTTTGTTAAACTTGAAAAAAAGCTTAATAATCGAAAGAAATTTGCTCATTAAAACTCTTATACTGTACCCTGTAAACATTAGAAATAGAAAATATTTTATACGCATCATTTCTTGCACGGTTGTTTATTTTTTCTAAAATAAGGCAATTCTTTTTTAAGAAAACTACCCGTATAAGAATCTTTACACGCTGCTATTTCCTCAGGGCTGCCATGGGCAATGATACGGCCACCATCCTGGCCGCCTTCAGGGCCTAAATCAATAACATAATCAGCGCATTTAATAACATCTAGGTTGTGCTCGATAACTAAAACTGTATTTTTTTTATCAACAAGCCTTTGTAAGACAGATAATAACTTTTTTACATCATCAAAATGAAGCCCTGTTGTCGGCTCATCTAATATATAAAGAGTCCTGCCGGTTGCTTTTTTTCGTAATTGGGAAGCTAATTTTATCCGCTGTGCTTCGCCCCCCGATAAAGTAGTAGCGGATTGGCCTAAACTTATATAACCCAAACCAACATCTCTTAGCGTGTTAAGAATATTGACTATTTGAGGAAAACTTTTAAATAAATCAAAAGCTTCATCAACACTCATTTTAAGGACATCCGATATATTACATTTCTTGAAAGACGCCTCTAAGGTCTGGGCGTTAAAACGTTTTCCCCTGCATACTTCGCAGGGCACATAAACATCAGGCAAAAAGTGCATCTCGATTTTCTTGGTCCCTTCTCCCCGGCAAGCCTCGCATCTTCCCCCTGATACGTTAAAACTGAACCGGCTCGGCTTATAGCCCCTGATTTTTGACTCAGGCAGCTGGCTGAATAAACTCCGAATATTGGTAAATACCCCTGTGTAAGTAGCCGGGTTAGAACGGGGAGTTCTTCCTATGGGAGATTGGTCTACAATAATCACCTTATCAATATTTTTTATACCCTCTATCGCTTTATGCTTACCGGCTTTCTCTCTTGAGTTATAAAAAATACGCGAAAGAGCCTTAAATAATATATCATTTACAAACGTAGATTTGCCTGACCCGGAAACTCCCGTAACGCAAACAAATAACCCTAAAGGAATATCAATGTCAATACTTTTTAAATTATGCTCGCAAGCGCCTTTTACCGTAAGGCGCGGGGCTTTGCTGTAATTTCTCCTTTCTAAAGGGACAGCTATCGACTCTTCTCCTTTTAAATACCTTGCAGTCAAAGTTTGAGCGCCAAGAATATCCTCTCTGGGCCCCGAATAAACAACCCTGCCGCCTTTTAATCCGGCGCCGGGGCCTAAGTCAACAACCCAGTCGCTTTGCTCAATCATCTGTTTGTCGTGCTCTACTACAATAATTGTGTTGCCGAGTTCTTTAAGATTCGTAAGAGTGCGGATTAATTTCTTGTCATCTCTGGGGTGTAACCCTATGGTAGGTTCATCAAGTATGTATAAAACTCCGCTTAAAGACGACCCGGCCTGCGTAGCCAAGCGGATCCTCTGGGCTTCGCCCCCCGAAAGCGTAGAACTCAAACGGTCTAGCGTAATATACCCTAATCCTACATTAAAACAGAATTCAAGGCGATGCCTTACTTCCTTAATGATGTGCCTGGCAACATTTTCTTCGTATGGCGTTAAATTAAGGCTGACAAAGAAATCTAAACATTCCTTTATGCTCATCCGCGACACATCCCATATCGATTTATCCTTGATAAAAACATGCAGGCTTTCAGGCTTAAGCCTTTTACCATGACACTCAGAACACGGCAGTTTAGACATATATTTTGCTATTTCTCCTTTTCTGTATTCACTGTCGGTTGTTTTAAAAACTCTTTCAAGGTTACCGACAACTCCTTCGAACGGCTTATCCCAGACAATAACCTTGCTGCTTCCGTAAAGAATGATATCGCGTATTTTCCTGGGCAGTTTCCTATAAGGGGTATCGAGAGAAATATCCAAATCGTAAGCTAACTGCTTAAGCAGTGCCCTGTAATAAAGTATAAACCCCTTGCTGCCGCGCCGCCAGGCCTCAATTGCCCCGTCTCTTAAGGTTTTGACCTTATCGGGAACAATGAAGTCAGGGTCAAATTCTAATTTAGTGCCTAAACCATTACATGCCAGGCAGGCTCCGTAGGGAGAATTAAAGGAAAACATTCTTGGCTCCATATCGCTTAAGGAAATGCCGCATGACGGACAGATAAGTTTGGTATTAAAAAGATAGCTATTGGAGGCGGTCTCATCATATACGCCAACGTAACCATCCGAATAATTGATGGCAACTTCGGTTGAGTCGGCAATCCTTGTCTTACTACTGGTATTTACTATAATCCTGTCTACAACAATCTCAATTGTATGCACCTTGTACCTGGATAATTTTATCTCCTCTTCTAAATCATAAACTTTACCGTCAACACGAACCCGGACAAAACCTTCTTTAAGCAGGCGTTTAAATAGAGCCGAGTACTCGCCTTTTTTCCCTCTCACTACAGGTGATAATATATATACTCTGCTATCTTCGGGCAAGCTAAGTATTTTAGAAATTACCTCCTGGGAAGTTTGGCTTGTGATCGGATTCTTGCAAATATGACAATAAGGCTTGCCTATTCGAGCATAAAGCAGGCGGAGGTAATCGTATATTTCTGTCTGTGTCGCGACGATAGAACGGGGCGATGCGCCTGCTGTTCTCTGTTCAATCGCTATGGAAGGCGACAAACCTTCAATATGCTCAACATCAGGCTTATCGAGCTGTTCTAAGAATTGGCGGGCGTAACTGGAAAGGCTCTCAACATAACGCCTTTGGCCTTCGGCATAAATAGTATCAAAGGCAAGGGACGACTTTCCCGAACCGGAAAGGCCGGTTACACAGGTAAGTTTATTTTTAGGAATCTTTACGTCTATATTTTTGAGGTTGTGCTCACGCGCACCTTTTACATAAATATAATCTGTCATTGTTCGCGGTTAGTGATTCGTGGTTCGTTATTATTTAACAAGGTTACAATAGGTTACCGTATGTACGAATTATCACAGATGTCTCTGTAGCCTGTGGCCTGATAAATCAGCTTCCGATCTTCAAAGACGAAAACATCTTCTTAAGCAGGTATTGTGTGGAAAGAATAGCCAATGCGCTTGTCTTAGGGTTATTTTTTGAAGGAATATTCTGAACCTCTATTGCTACCGAGGCATGCGAAGATTTTATTTCGATTCGATGAATATTCCGCTTCAATTGTGGGTCAGCTTTTATAATAACTTCTACTTTTTCGGAAGATGAAGCCAAAAGAAGAGTTGCGGCTACATTAATATTTCTGGGAAAGCAAGAAATGGCCTCTTTAACGCCTCCTTTGAAAATAATTTTTTCCTCAGTTAAACAGGATAAGTCAATCTTGTTTTCTTCCAAATAAGAAGCGCCGATCAAGCCGGCCGGCGGCTTAGACGTAATTAATTTAATTGACTGGATCTTCCCCATGCTCAGAGCGCCTAAACCGTCAACTCCGCATATTGCTCCTGAAGGAACCCAGACGCGCGTACCGTTTTCTTGAACCTTCCTTAAGAATTCATTCTCACCGATAAGCGCCCCTATACTTAAAATTATTATATCCTTTTTCTTGCCGTATACTTCCTTTAAACAACACCTCGCTGCATCAACCGATGCAGCCTCAATTATAAGGTCAACCTTGGAAACGGTATCTTTGAGGCTGTAAATCTTCGGCCGCGAGGATAATTTTTCCCGCAAGGATTGCGCTTTTTCCTCATATATGTCAGCCAGAACAGAAATGTTAGTTTTACCTGAAAGCTCCTTTTCTAAAAAAAAGGCAACTTCACTCCCAATCGCACCGCATCCGATTATGCCCACGCTGGCCTTTTTCATCTTTAAGTTAAATTAGAACTAATAGAATATAAAGTTTTTTGAGGTAGGAGATTAAAAAATAGCCGCATAATCATTTGCCGGCTGCAGTTAAGCAATATCTATAAGGATTGATTATCGGTGGATTTTCTAACCAATAAATTCCTTGATTAGTTTAAGCAGTTCCCCTACTTCAAACGGCTTGGTTATATAAGCGCAATTCGGAATGTTTGTTATCTCTTTTGTATAATTGCCTTTTTCATACGCTGTTACAAAAATAATCGGAACGCCTTTTGTTTTTTCGTTATTTCTGATGATACGTGCGGCGCCGATTCCCCTTTTTTTATTGGGTAACCTTACATCCATGAGTATAAGATCGGGATTTTCACTAAGGGCGAGATTTATTCCGTCTTTTGCCGTTGCCGCTTCAAGAATCTCATATCCGCGCTTTTTTAAGAAATCTTTTTCAAGCGTACGGACGCTGTCATCGTCTTCGACAATCAAAATTGTTTTATTTCCTTCTTGATCCATTGGTTTAATTTACCTCTTCATTTCGGAAAAAATAACAACTGAAATTGCATAATTTATTATACTCTTACTTGTCAACATCTTCAACATATTTATTTTTCATCAATCATATCTAACCAGCCGGGAGGGGGCTTTTTGCCTAACAACATAAAATCAGAACGGCAGGCATAAACGAAACGTATAATCTTCTTCCTCTCATTGGGACATATTGAAACGAATTTCGCGTTTGTTTCGTAATAAGTGATTGCGCCTTTATCTCCGTAACGCGTCGTAACCCTAAAATCCGCAACTTTAGCCATGACAATAATCGGATCTTTAGACCCCGGCAGCTCTATTGTTAACTCGATTAATGTATCTTTGGGGAGCTCTTTATCGGAAAGCAGCCAAACACCGCCTCCGCTGATATACTGGCTCAAAGACTTTCTCTCAAACTTTGTTCCGTCAAGCATTCTAAATTTAATGCTCAGAGATGATTTAACATACGCATATCTGATACAGTCAAAAGGCAAATTAATCTCATCTACGAGGCCATCGGGCAGGGGAACCTCACTCTCAGGCTCCGGTGTATTTTTTACCCCTTTAAGGTCGGTAATATCACGTGACAGAAATTTAGAAATTGAACCACTTAGCTTAACGTCTTTAAGGGAGCTATCTTTATGCTTTGTGAGGTCTTTACGAAGTTTGTTCATAACATAAGAAGTAATTTTCAGAATCTCCGGCCCTTCAGCCTTTATATATTTTATCCCTGTATCCATCATATTGCCGCTTGCCCCTTTTATAGAACTCTGCCATACCACTTCTCCTATTACAGTCAGCGGTTTAAGTTCATTGGGCAAAAATACTTTAAGCTCTAATTTAGCGCCCGGCTCAATATATTCGCCAAAAATCATTCTTATACCGCCGGCGCTTATATTTCTGCTTATGGCTGCCTTATCTTGAGCCGCTTTCTCCAGTATCCTGTAGGTAACTTTTATCGAAGATTCAATCCTTACGAACTTTCTCCTCTCTATCACCTTAGCCTCCTTGAGGTTATCGAATGGCTTGAAATCATTTTGTAAAGAATTTACTTTCTTGCCCTGCTTTTCTTAGCTTTTGTTATGAACAAACCCTGTTTTTTGTCTCTTTTCTTAAAGTAAGCCAATACTGCCTCAGCCTCATGAAAAGGCAGGGTAACAAAGGAAAATTTGTCTAAAATTTGAATATCCCTTATTTTTTCGTCATTGATACTACATTCCTCCTTAATGATGTTAGCCAGGTTTTTACGTGTTAACCCGTCATTTCTGCCGCGTCCCACAAATAACCTTGTTTTGCCTTTCATGTCAAGGCCAGCATCTTCTATCTCTGTATAGCGCTTGGTATCAAGCTCATCCTGGAAGGAATACTGCAATAAAGCCGCGAGCATGTTTTCGGCCGGGTTATTTTCAAGAAGATCTTTGGACATTTTAAGATATTCGCTTTTTAAATCCTGTTTTATGATATCCTCAAGGCGAGATTTAATTCTCAGCTTCTTTGCGTTAATAACATCCTTAACCATAGGGAGCCTTGCCTTGCGTATGTCAGTCTGCGCTATTCTCCTTATAAACTGAAGTCTTCTGTATTCCTGGGGCGTAATAAAAGTTATGGCGTTGCCCTCTTTGCCCGCACGTCCGGTGCGCCCTATCCTGTGGACATATGACTCGGGATCCTGGGGAAGAGAATAGTTTATTACATGTGTTAAATTCTGAATATCTATTCCTCTTGCCGCAACGTCAGTGGCAACAAGAATATTAATCAGGCGTTTTTTAAACTTACCCAGTATTTTTTCTCTTAAGCCTTGGGACATGTCGCCATGCAGGGCGTCTGCGTCATAGCCCCGCTCGGTTAAGCGGGTCGCCACGGCATCAACGTCTATCTTGGTCCTGCAAAAAATCAAACCATAAAAATCTTCCTCAATGTCTATGATTCTGCATAAGGCTTCGAATCTGTCAGCGGAAGCGACTTCAAAATAAATCTGGTCTGTTAAACTTACAGTGAGCTGGCCCTTAGACACTCTGAACATGTCATATTCATTCATGTATTTTTTTGCGATTTGCATTATTTCATGAGGCATTGTAGCGGAGAATAAAAAAGTCCTTTTATCAGCTGCGGTAGTTTTTAATATTGTTTCAACATCCTCGATAAACCCCATATTTAACATCTCATCGGCTTCGTCGATTACAAGATATGATATTTTATCCAGTATTAATGTTTTACGCCTGATGTGATCGAGCACTCTGCCGGGAGTTCCCACTACAATATCAACGCCTTTACGGAGCTGCCTTAATTGCAGGTTAATTGACTGGCCCCCGTAAATAGGAATGGCATTTATGGCCTTTTTTCCTTTTAATGAGGCAATCTCTTCTGCTACCTGTATGGCAAGTTCCCGGGTAGGAGTAAGGACAAGCACCTGAACAAAGCCAGCGTTTTCTTTAATAAGCTCGATAAGAGGCAGGCCGAAAGCCGCGGTCTTACCGGTGCCGGTCTGAGCCTGGCCTACAATATCTTTATTATCAGAGAGTATGGCGGGGATAACTTTCTCCTGAATCGGGGTAGGCGACTCAAACCCTTTTTGTTCAATAACGCAAAGGGCATCCCTGGATAAACCTAATTCATTAAATGATTTCATATTAAAAAATACCTCGTCTTACGGCTGTTTGTAGAATTGGCCTGGGTTTGCCGAGCCTGCCGGCACAGATTATTCTAGACTAAAACATTATAACAGCAAGTTAAAACTCTGGATACAAAAAAATAACCGTTTTCTTAAGCCGGGCAATTTATTACACCGGCCTTTATTTTTTTACAGTTGAAATTTTTAGAGTAATATATTTTCCATCTTGCCATGGCCAGAGCATTGCAATTACAATTCTGTCAATGTCTTCTTTCTTAAACAATGTCTGGTTGGTAAGTATTCCTCCATAATCATCCGTGAGGCGTAAATCCTCTTTGGTAGGCTTTGTGCCTTGTGGTTTTAACGGTGCGCCAAAAATATTAAGGAAAATCTGATCCCACTTTTCCTTTTCACTGCTTAAAAAAACCAGCTCGAGATAATCTTTCTCAATGCACCTTTTATCGTAAATGTTTAGATTTAGAAACTTATCAGCAATTTCTTTTATTTCCATAGATAAAAATTACCTCCGGTAAATTCATTTCTGCTATTTATCTATTTTTCAGGTTTAAAAGCCTTACCTTGACAACTCCTTTTATGGCACCTATGGCGGCAACCATATCTTTAGATGGCTCATCTGATATGTCTATGATCGTGCAGGCATAGTCTCCTTTGCTTTTATTTAACATCTCAGCAATGTTAATATCGGCACCGGCAAGAATCGCAGAAACCTGGCCTACCATATTGGGAATATTTTTATTCATAACCACCAGGCGGAAGCCGGAATTATGCTCAAGCTTACAATCAGGGAAATTAACGGAATTTTTAATGCTCCCGTTCTCAATAAAATCACGTATTTGTTTAACAACCATAACCACACAATTCTTCTCTGCCTCCTCGGTGGATGCGCCTAAATGGGGTATGGCGATTACATTTTCCATATTCAGAAGTTCATCGTCAGGAAAATCCGTAACATACTTTGCCACTATTTTTTCTTTAACGGCAGCTGCTAAATCATCGTTATTTACTATGCCGCCGCGGGAAAAGTTTAAAATTCGCACGCCTTTTTTCATTCTTTTAAACTTCTCGGCGTTAATCATGCCTTTGGTAGTATCAGTTAAAGGCGTGTGTATCGTTATGTAATCAGACCCACAAACTAGCATATCCAATCCTGCGGCACGCTCAACTTCACGCGAAAGCCCCCATGCTGACTCAACCGATATAAAAGGGTCATAACCAATTACCTTCATGCCCAAATCCAAGGCGCTGTTTGCAACCATCACTCCGATTTTTCCAAGCCCGATAACACCGAGAGTTTTTCCCATAATTTCAACACCCGCAAAATTATTTTTGTTTTTCTCAACCAGGCCGGGAACATCAGCGCCTTTCCCTTTAACCGACTCCGAGTAGTTAATTCCTCCGGAAATATCACGGGACGAAAGTAACAACCCCGCGATAGTAAGCTCTTTTACGGCATTTGCATTAGCACCGGGAGTGTTAAAAACAACTATTCCTTTTTCTGAACACTTATCTACGGGAATATTGTTTACCCCTGCTCCGGCGCGGCCAACAGCGAGCAAAGAACCGGGCAACTCCATATCATGCATTTTAAAGCTCCTTAAGATTATCACATCGGGCTGCGAAATCTCAGTGCCTATTTCGTACTGGTCCAAAGGAAACATCGCCAGCCCTTCTGAAGAAATCTTATCAAGCTTCATTACTTTGTACATCTCTTCCTCCTTTTAATTCTTCCCGACGCAAGCGTTCTTTTTCTCAAACTCCTCCATAAACTCAACCAAAACCTTAACACCATCCATTGGCATAGCATTATAAATACTTGCCCGCATGCCTCCGACACTCCGGTGCCCCTTCAAAGTTTTAAGCCCTTTGGAGGAAGCTTGTTCGATAAATTTAGCATCAAGGTCACCGTTACCTGTCACAAAAGGAATATTCATTATAGAACGGCTTTCTTTTTCAACCGGGCTTTTAAAAAGCTCTGATTTATCCAGATAATCATATAATAATCGGGCCTTTTTAATATTAGCCTCTTTAATAGCCAAAAGCCCTCCTTTCTCTTTAATCCACTCAAAAACCAAACCTGCCATATAAACAGAATAGCACGGCGGCGTATTATAAAGCGAGCCGGCATCAGCTTGAGTCTTGTAATTAAGAAGCGCGGGAACCGATTCATTAGCTTTACCGATTAAATCCTGGCGGATAATTACGATAGTTAATCCTGCCGGGCCGATATTTTTTTGGGCGCCTGCGAAAATAATGCCAAACTTTGATACATAAACGGGCTCAGATAAAATATTAGATGACATATCAGCCACAAGCGGGATATCGCCTGTGTCCGGTATAACTTTATAAGAGGTCCCGTAAATAGTATTATTGCTTGCGATATAGAAATAATCAGCGTCTTTGGAAAACGTTTTAGGGTCAAGCTTTGGAATATAAGTAAAATTATCTTTCTCGGAGCTTGCAACGATATTTACCTCTCCGTACTTTTTTGCCTCAGATATTGCTTTTTTCGTCCATTCGCCCGTATGAACATAATCGGCTTTTTTGTTTTTAACCATCAAATTTAAAGGCACCATGGAAAATTGTAAACTTGCCCCGCCCTGCAAAAACAAAACCTTATAGTTATCAGGAATTGCCATAATCTCTCTTAGATTAGCCTCAGCAGTTTCAATTATTCCTTTAAACTCCTTTCCTCTGTGTGAAAGCTCCATGACCGACATGCCGCATCCTTTATAATTCAACATTTCACTCGCTGCTTTTCTTAAAACTTCCTCGGGCAAAACCGCAGGCCCGGCACTGAAATTGTAAATTCTTGCCATGTTTCCCTCCTTGAATTTTAACGGTGCAGCCCCTTCGGGAATACTCAGGGTTCCCTTCGGTCATACGACTGCACCCTACAACCTACTCAATCCTAGCGGCGATGAACCGCAAAGCGCTTGTAAAATCCAAATCAAGATGAATTATCTTACTTGTCACGTTAACTTTCACTGGAGAAAAATTCAAAATACCTTTAACTCCTGCATTAACTAACTTATCCGCAATTTCCTGAGCAGACTCGGCAGGAACGGCAATTATACCCAATTCTATGTTTCGCTGTGAAACAACATGCTCTAATTGGCTGACTTCAAAAACATCGATATTTGTGCGAATTCTTTCAATTTTATTAACACTTTTATCAAAACCGGCAACTATTTCAAAGCCGTCTTCCTGAAATTTCTCATAGTCGAGCAATGCTGTTCCTAAACGTCCCAGCCCCACGATACAGGCTTTCCTGTTTTTATTCAAATTTAATTTATACCCTAACTCATGCTTTAAAAGATTAACTTCGTATCCCCTGCGGGTAAAACCCGATACCCCTAAAAGGCTTATGTCTTTTCTTACCGTATAATCTGTTGTTCCAGCCGCCTGGGCTAAACCGCATGAAGAGATAAGATGAATTCCCTTTTTCTCTAAAGCATCCAGATAGCCAAATATTTTACATATTCTTTCAAGGCTGTTATTTGACAATTTCATAGTTTTGGATGTTTACATTGTGTGATTTTTTTCACCATAACATATAGTTTATACCATATCGAACTCTTTATTGTCAAGCATAATTTAGCAATAAATTGAGCCGATTCTATAACATACTGCCTCATAGGAACTTCGATGGCTGTATCCACTTAAATATTAGTGAATTATTTCACTAGAATAGCTATCATTAATTAGTTCTCTTGTTTCGAAAGTGACGCTTTGCTTGACAGGAAAATCCTGATGAATAAGGATCTTAGCGGTTAGCTCTGCGGGTCAAATACCTGAAGCCTTAATAAATTCTTCTTTTCCTTTTTCCTCTATAAGTAAAGCCAATCTTTGTCTTGGCTTGGCATTCTCTCGATAATAACTTACTACTTTTTCTATAATATCCAGAGCCTCATCTTCGGTGTATATTCTGCTTAGCCTAAATCCCATACGAGGCGTTCTTCCGCCGCAGCCTCCTAAATATACTGCATATCCTGTTTTCTTATCAGGGTGATTAATATCAACATCGCCGTGAATGCCGATTTCTGAACCTTGGGCGCGCGTACATGCATTAGGGCAGCCGGATATAACAATTTTAAATTTATGAGGGAGGTCAGTTGCGCATTTTATACCGCGTTCGTTTTCAATGCGTTCGAATAATCTAAACGTATCAACCAGTTCGCGCTTACACCAGTTATTACCCGGGCATACCGTTGTTGCCCGAAGCCGCGGCCCGGAAGTGCCTGTTTGTATACCTGCGGTTTTTATCTTAAACTCAACAGCATCTATGTCCTTATGCCTAATGAAAGGAATTTCTACCCCCTGTCTGACTGTTAAATGAACCTTCCCTTTTCCGAATTCTTTCGCAATTTCGGAAAGTTTCTCTAAATGCCCTGCATCATAATTTCCCGCCGGCATCCTCGTCCTAAGAGTGAAAAAACCGTCTTGCCTGGCTCTTAGAAATCCTCTTTTTTTAAGTGCATCGTAATCTATGCGGCCTTTTGAGCTCATTTTTTTACTTCTTACCCTATATTCTTTCTAATGCCTCTCTAATTACTTTCTTTGTCTTATCTATGTCGCGGCTGGTGTGAGCAAAAGAAACAAAATTGGTTTCGTATTCGGACGGTGCAAAGAATATGCCGCCAACGAGTAAACCTTTGTAGAATTTCCTAAACAATCCCTTATCAGAAAACTTTATGCTAAACATCGGCCCGTAAGAAAGAACATTAACGCTGAGGCCCCGCATTTCAGCCTGCTTCTTAATAAACCCGGCAATGCCTTCTGCCATTTTAAATAAACAAGAGTACTTTTCTCTCCGGGAAAATAAAACCCGTAAAGTTGAAATACCTGCCTGCATAACCACGGGGTTTCCCGCAAAGGTGGATGCCTGATACACTTCTCCCTCAGGAGCAAGGTTATTCATTATCTCTTCTCTGCCGCCGTAAGCGCCGACAGGCAAACCGCCACCGATTATCTTACCGAGGCATATCAAATCAGGGACAACCTCTGATTCATTGGAAACCGCGCCATAGGAAAATCTAAAAGCAGTAATTACTTCATCAAAAATCAGCAATGTGTTGTACTCACTGGTTATAATTCTTAAATGTTTAAGAAAATTTATATCAAGAGGAATAACCCCGTGGTTTCCGCCTACCGGCTCAACGATTACCGCTGCTATCTCTGAACCGTGCAGCCGGAATGTTTTTTCAATCTGGGCATTGTTGCCATAATCAAGAGATATAGTATGCTTTGTAAAATCAAAAGGCACCCCTCTACTTAAAGGAATATTTAACGTAGCAAGCCCTGAGCCGCTTTTGGCTAAAAAACTATCTGCGTGGCCGTGGTAAGAGTTGGTAAATTTAACTATTTTGTCTCTTTTAGTATAGCCTCTGGCTAACCTGACCGCGCTCATCGTTGCTTCAGTGCCGGAATTAACAAACCTGAGCTTCTCTATCAGAGGAATCGCTCTTATTATTTCCTGCGCAAGGCTTACTTCTAAATGCGTGGTTGCCCCGAAAGAAAAACCGCTTTTTAATGTTTCTGTAACATCTTCTACAACCTCAGGATGAGCGTGCCCTAAAATAAGGGCGCCGTAAGAAAGCACATAGTCAATATACTCTCTGTTATCATAATCATATACTTTGGAATCGCTTGCATTCTTAATTAATAATGGGCAGCATCCGGTATATCGAAAAGACCTAACCGGACTGTTAACCCCTCCCACAAGCACTTCGTTGGCCTTTTTAAACAGTTGCTTACTTTTAGAAATCTTAAAAGTACTCTTTACTTTCACGCAAACCACCTAGCTACTTCTTTAGCATGATACGTAATAATATAGTCGGCCCCCGAACGTTTAAAAGCCGCCATTGTTTCAAAAACTATTTCTTTTTCATCCCATATCCCGCACTTTATGCCGTTTTTTATCATCGCATACTCACCGCTCACACTATATATTGCCAGCGGCCGGTTAAACCGTTTTTTAGCCTCATTTATAACATCCAAATACCATAGCGCCGGCTTAACCATGATAATATCAGCACCCTGATTTATGTCTTCTTCTAATTTTCTAAGCGCAGGGCCTTTACCGGTGAAATTTAACTGGTATCCCTTCCGGTCACCGAAGCGCGGCGCTGAATCAGCAACTGCCCGAAAAGGCCCGTATAGAGACGAAGCAAATTTGGCAGAGTAACCCATAATCTTAACATGCCTGTGGCCTTCAATATTTAAGCTGTTTCTGATTGCGCCTACCTGGCCGGCAGCCATAGCCGAAGGCGCAACGTAATGTGCACCGGCTTCTGCATGACTAAGAGCCATTAGAGATAACTTATTAAGCGTTTTATCAATATCAATACCTCCGGATTTACCGTTAATAACGCCGCAATGAGCATCTAAGGTGTAAGCGCAAAGGCATACATCAGTAAAAATTATGACATCGGGATATTTAGCCCTGATCACTTTAACTGCTTTGCTCACAATGTTGTCTTTCTTGTAAGCATGACTTGCGCGGGCGTCTTTTGATTGAGGAATCCCGAATAAAAGAATCTTTCTGATACCGTCTTTTTGCAGCAACCCAACCTCCTGCTCAATCTTATCTATTGATAATCTGAAAACATTAGGCATTAAAGGGATCTCCTCTTTAAGCTTAATCCCTTCTCTTACAAAAAGAGGGTATATTAAATCATCCAGCTTAAGCGGAATTTTATTGTTTTTTTTAAATTTTCTCTGCGTAGACACTATTGTTTCTCCATACTTCCTTTAGCACATCGCCCACAACCAGAACAGCCGGAGGCTTGACTTTCATCTTAAACGTTTCTTCTTCTATTGTATCGACGGTAGCCTGAATAATACGCTGATTAGGACGCGTTGCCCTCTCAATAAAGGCGCATAAGGTTGTGCCTTCCCATTTACTTTTTTTCAGAGCTTTTACCACGTTACTTATGTTTGCTACTGCCATAAGATATATCAAAGTCCCCCTGTTAGGGGCATAAATTTCAGCGTTTACGTCTTTTTCCCTTCCGGTGATTATCGATACTGATTGTATTCTGTCTTTAACAGTTAAAGGTATACCGAAACTCAAAGGCGCCGCCATCGCAGAGGCTATTCCCGGTATCACCTCACACTTTATACCTCTTTCATAAAGGTATTGAGCCTCCTGGCAGCCTCTACTAAAGACAAAAGGGTCTCCCCCTTTTAACCTGACCACATTTCGGTAAACCAAAGCTTTTTCGTAAAGCAAAAGGTTTATCTCATCCTGCTCTTTTAAGTGAAAACCGCCTGCTTTGCCCACACAAATTTTCTCACAAGAATCTTTTGCATAATTTAATAGCTCGGGCGCGGATAAAAAATCATATAAAACGCAATCTGCTTTTTTTAAGGCTTTTAATCCTTTAACGGTAATTAACTCAGGATCCCCGGGGCCTGCGCCTACAATATAAACTTTACCGTTATCAAGCTCCATGAATTCTCCTAAAAATATCAGAGAGTTTTTTTCTCTTTTTGTGGATTTGCACAGCAAGCCTGCCCTGAAGAAGGTGCGGACTTATCACAAAAAAAGGCACAATCCATCTGGGCCTGGTACAACCCAACCTTAAAAGCGCAGCTTCTGCCATAACTACTGCATCATACTGGCCCCTGTCTAATTTCACAAGCCGCTCATCAATGTTTCCCCTTATATCCTTGGTTATGATATCAGGCCTGTTTTTTATTACTGATGCCTTTCTGTTTTTACTGCTTGTGCCCACGACAGCGCCTGAAGGGATATCTTGCAAATTGTAACCTTGGTGCGATACAAGACAGTCATAAGGGCTTACTGATTTAGTTAAAGCAGCAGTAACTAAATCTGAAGGCGGGTATTCTTCTAAATCTTTGGCACTGTGCACAGCCGCATCTATCCGGCCGCAAAGCAAAGCCATCTCAATTTCACGGGTGAAGAAATCGCTATCTTCTATTATGCTTAAGGGGGTCTGTTTGTCTTTGTCTCCTTTTGTAGCTATAAAGACAAACTCAAAAGAAACCCCTTCTAATTTACTCTCGATTTCCTCAGCCTGCTTAAAGGCTAACAAACTGGGGCGGATTCCTACTTTTATGCGCATCTTTTATAATCTCCCCAAGAAGCCAAAACTTTTCTTCGCCGATTAAAACCTTTGCCTTTTCCGCGGGTATTGATAACAGTCTGTTCGCTTCGGCAATTGTTTTTGAAAGGCCATTTAAAGTTATAACTGATAAACCGGGCAGTGTCGCAATTTCAGATGATACATCGTGCGGCACGGCTAAATCGTAAATATAGAGAGTTTTTCTTCTTTGTTTTAATGCCGGCTCAAGATGCCTTTTTCGTAAAATCACGTGCGGGCTCGATGTGGCACTTACTACCGCATCCATCTTGGAAAGCAGGCCGGTTATATTATCGAGAAGCACGGTTTTACCTTTTACTTTTTCGGCAAGTTTTCTTGCTCTCTTTTTATTCTTACGGGTTACAAAAAACAATTCTTCTTTACTAAGTTTATTATCGGAAAACATCCGGGCGACTTTACCTGTCCCTATTATCGCTATCTTCCTTTTCTCATTTACATTATTTTTATTGTTTAAATCCTCCTGAATTAAGGCAGCAAGATTGTATTTACTCTCTGTAATCCCCGAAGAATCTCTTATACGCCAAGCGCTAGGCAAAACTCTTTGCCAGAAATTCTTAACCGCCGCGGAAAACCCATCTTGGCTTATCCAGTCCTTTAATTGTTTTATAATCTCCTCTTCACCTAAAATCTGCGATTTTAAGCCGCAAGCTAAATTCAAAGCAGCTTCAACAAAAGATAAATTATTCCTTACAACATAGCCATTAGCAAACAACCTTCTGTAAGCAGCGGTTAACAAATCAACCTGTTTGTCGGCCGAGAAACTATCTTCGCAGACTCCGTATATCTCGACTCTGTTACAAGTAAATAAAACTGCTGAATTAAAATTTATACTCCGGCAAAAATAACAAATTGCCTGCCGGTTTCTAAAGATGCTATCGCGCAAAGCCTCCGGGATATTCTTAAATTCGGCACCTATAAGATAGAAATTCATCCCGCTTCTCCTTTAGAAAATTCTTTAAATCACGCGGCAGCACGGGGTCTCTTGCATCTGTGTAAACTGCGACTATGGCCTTTTGCTTTCGTATCACAGCCAAAGATATAAAATCGCTAATGAGAGGTGCATCAACTACATTAACCAAAACACCAAGCTTTTTAGCCCACATGCTTACTTTATTATTTGTAATACGATTGTCAGCCGCAGATACAACAAGGTCTCTTGCGTTAACATCTGACCTTTTAACATTACGCCGAATCCACCTTATCTTCTTACTCTTAGACAATCTGACAATTCCCGAACAAGCCAAAGGCGCGATAACTTCAACCTTTGCTCCGGAAGCTAAGAAGCTTTTTGTTTTACGAAGAGATACTTCGCCTGCCCCCACGACCAGCACGTTCTTATCATTAAGCGACAAGGCAATCGGAAAGAATTTCATAAGGCTCGTGGTTAAAAAATTCTTAGATTTTACCCTCTTCTGTAAGAGGCCTTGTATGTATGCCGCATTCACCGCCGCATTTACTTGTGCCTATCCAGCGGCCGGCACGCTCGTTGTCATCGAATGATATTTTTGTGCAGGGTGCACACCCTAATGAACGGTAACCTTCGTTATATAGAGGATTTACTTTTACTCCGTACAGAGCTAAATACTGCCAAACTTCTCTTTCTTTCCATGCAAGAATCGGGTTAAGTTTCAGGAGCCCGATATCCCGCTCTTCAACCTCTTTAAAATCAGTCCTTGTCCTGCCTTCGGTACAGCGTAAACCAGTAACCCAGCACTCAACCCCCATTTCTTTTACTGCCCGCTTAGTGGGTTCAACTTTGAGAATATCACAGCATTTATCCGGCTCGGTTTCGTAAAGCTTTTCAGGTATTTGAGAATCATTTTTAAACACCTTAAGCTCTGGGTATTTTTTAACGGTCTCATCCATAAACTGAACAGTCTCTTTTGGCTTAAACCGCGTTGTTACGATAAATCCTCTAATCTTAGGGCTAACCTTTTTTACTAAATCCCACACAGCAACAGAATCCTTGCCTAAGCTGTTTGCAACTACCAATGATTCACCGTATTTCTTATACGCCTCCTCAATAAGTGTAAGCGACCTATCAACCTTTTGCTTAAAATTCAAGCTTTCAACTAATTTTCCAACATCGTCTTGAGCATTTAACAAGAACTCCACCTCAAACCTCCTTTGATAACGCCACGGGTTATGTAACCACAGGCGACATAAGTCACGTGCTCATTAAATCTGATACTCCAGATCCTTTGCTTTGCCGTACGATACTTTATTCCAAATCCTCTCATGCACATAATATAGAAAAAACTTAATAAAGTTAGCCCCTAAGCCAATCATAAGTGAACTTTTAAAATCACCGCTATATAAATAGACCACAACCATTGTTGTTACAATCGCAATTACCCGCCAGGTTAGTGATTTAACAAATGATCTTTTTGGATGTTCCATTTAATTCATTTCCTACTATGTTTATCAACATAGTAATGTTATAGCGAAAAAAAATTATATCTGGTAGAATATAGCTTTCTCTTTGCTGTAGAATTTATTACGTATATCGTCGAAAGTAGCTAAATCAAGGATCTTCGATATGGCACGTTCAACCTCTGCCCAGATATCAGTAAATATTGTTTTCTCCAATTCAACAGACTCTGCTAAAGAAACTAACGATTCGCCGGTCATCATGCGAACAATTTGGCCTAAACTGATTTCTTTAGGAGATTTTGCTAACAAATATCCTCCGTGCTGGCCGCGGGAACTGGCCACTAATCCTCTACCTTTTAGCTGAATTAATATCTGAACCAAGTAACGTTCAGGTATTTTCTGCTTCTCGGAAATATAGTGAATCTGCAAAGGCATTTCCTGTGGCCAATGAAATGCCAATTCAAGCAATGCCTTGCAAGCGTAATCGCATTTTGCCGTAACTTTCATAATATTTTGACATTACTAACTTGATAACCATAGTAATGATACCATATAAACAGGCTATTTGTCAACTTTTTTTTGAAAAATTTTCCTTACTTGAAACTGCAGGATTTAAGATTTACAAATTAATTACACTGGTTATTTTACTGTAAGCAGAATATTTTCTTTGCGTTTTCATAGGCAATCAAACGTGCGGCATCGGGACTTAGAACACCCAGAATATATCAAGCTGGTTTTTAAACCTTCTTGAAATAATATCTGAATATCTTTATTTTGGGGAATGTCCAGATAATTTTAATCTTGCAAGATGGTTTTTGTTTTGATAGAATTACCTCAATATGAATAAAAAGAGCTTCACCTTAATAGAAATAATAATGGTTATAGTTATTATCGGAATTCTTGCCGCTATCGCCATACCAAGGTTTATCAGCAGAAGAAGAGAAGCCCAGAATGCATCTGCGTATGGAAATCTTGCGGCTATCCGCTCGGCAATATTGATGTATTACGGTAGAACTGCCCTTGATGAAGAAGCATGGCTTTGCACAACTGCAAATCCCTACCGCTCAACCAACACAACAAACCCCTGTTATCCGGCAAGCACTTTTGAAATCGAAAACAGCCTTCTGCAATCTCCTCCTGTATGGTACCATATCGGCGGCTGCAATTATGATCCCGCTAACGGAACCTATATTTGCACAAATCCTTAATTATTGCCATTTTATACTTTTACACTTTTACAACCTTTTTAAATTAACCTTGGCTTAAACTTTGCCGTTAATTGCTGACATATTTTGTCAAGCTTTGCAATCTCCTAAAATATAACAGGTTATGCAAATAATTGAATATTTTTCAGAATAATTAATATTTTTCTGCAATCGCATGGCAATCGGGATGAAAATATGTTATTATTAAGGTGGAGGGAAGATAAAAACAGTGAATAAAAAAAGGAGGAGGCCATGAAAAAATATGTTTTACTAATCGCGTTGCTGCTTCTTTTCTCCCCAGTATTTGTTGCTCATGCCCAGGAAGGCGTCATCGAAAGTGACGGCTACATTACCGGTTACTTTTATAATCCCGGTTCCGGCTCTGTAGCGCCTAAGGTCGACGATCTTACCTTCGAACAATCACAGGACTTCTTAGCCGGTGAAGAAATCACCGCTGAAGAGCCCGGTGATGTTGCCGAAGCACCGGCAGAAGAAGAGGAAGAAGATGGGGGCAAAGAAAAGAAAGAAAAAAGCAACAATGGTATTGGCTGGGGAGTCGGCGGAAACCCGGAAGAAAAGACCGAAGCCGACGGAAGCGATCATATGAAGAAGTAATAATCGGGCTGAAATGATTTCGGAATAAAGAACCCGCCTATTAAAAAGAGGCGGGTTCTTTATTTTAACCCTAAGAATGCACAAGTATTCTTTGTGTTAAAATAGATTAAATATATACCCTGTAATAATTATTCCAACTGTAGTAATACCAAAGAATATCCCGACTAACTTCAATTTCATCGCCCGTCTTAAAATTACCGCTTCGGGGAAACTAAGTGCCGCAGTTGCCATCATAAACGCAAGGGCAGTCCCCAAAGGGACGCCTTTTCTAAACAACACAACAGCAATCGGGACAATTGCCGCACAGCTTCCGTACATGGGAACTCCTAAAATAGTTGCGATCAAAACTGAAAACGGCCCGGTTTTCTTAATGGCCGACTCAATGGCCTCTTGAGGGATATAGTTATGCATGAATGCTCCTATACCTACCCCAAGCAAAACCCAAAGCCATAATCTTTTTGTAATAGACTTTGCTTCTGTGATTCCAAAGGCAAGCCTTTCTTTTAAGCCCCTGTAAATTCTTTCCCGGGGCTGCTCTTTATCCGTAGAAACTAACCCTTTAACAAGGTACCTTTCCAAATTAAGCTTGCCCAAAATAACCCCTGATAATACACCCAATAAAATACCGCTCAACACATATAATAAGGCGATTTTCCACCCAAAAAAGCCAATCATTATAATTACTACGTATTCATTTATCAACGGCGAGGTTATAAGAAAAGAAAAAGTAACGCCTAAGGGGATACCTGCCTCTAAGAAACTTAAGAAAATCGGTATTGACGAGCATGAGCAAAAAGGGGTTATTGCGCCAAAAAGCGAGGCAAAAAGGTTACCGAATGCTTTCTTTTTAACTATCCAGGCTTTAACTTTATTTTGAGATATATAGCTTCTGATAAAGCCTATGACCGAAATCATAAAAAATAAAAGAAGCAGTATTTTTATGGAATCATATAAAAAGAAATTAAACACCTCTGCAAGTTTAGGCTCCGCGCTAAAGCCGAAAACCGAATAAACTAACCAGTCAATTATTCCTTGCAGCAAGGTTTATCTCCGTTTTTTTTAGTATCCCCGCCGCAGCAAGGCTGGGATTCGGCACATTGTTTTAACTTTTTGCCGATCTTATCAACTAACCTTGTCAAGAAACCTTTGCTTTTCTTCTGTTTTTCATCTTTGTTTTCCATGTTTCCTCCTTATTATGCTTCGCGTATTGTCAAAATTAAGTTTTGATGCAAAGACAAATAAAATCTATGGCTTTATTGAGCTTATCCTTTGATATAACAAAATCTTCGGTTGTAACCGAAGAATAAAACCTTTTAACCGGATTAATAGCGTATGGAAGCAGTTTATCTAATCCTATTTTCTTTAGCCTTTGATAAACAGTATGTTTTTTTGTTAAATGAAGCCCGCAAAACTCAATATCAGTGAAAACCTCTCTAAGCAAACTTTCAAGCTCAACAAAATTAAATTCCTTACAATGTGCGGGATTTTTACGATATTGGGAATTCGGCTTCATATCATACTCTACATTTAAGGTTGAAACATAAAACTTTCCCGTTTCTTTCAGCACCCGCTTAACCTCTTTTAGAAAATTAATCAGTTTACCTTCGGGAATATGCTCAATTACCTGAAACGAACATATTATATCAAATTCCTTGTCATTGAATTCAAGGCTTCCGGTATCCATGCACTTGAAATTTAGATTATCTTTTCTATATTTATTCTTTGCTGTTAGAATAATTTCTTCTTCATAATCTATCCCTGTTATTTCCGAGGCATACTTTGAGAGATAAAATGAACCATACCCGTCGCCGCATCCGATTTCTAAAACTTTTTTACCGCGGGCTGATTCGGCCATGAATTCATAAGGCTTAAAATGCTTGGCAAAAAATTTAGGAGGGACATCCTCAGGAATTATCCGGGTTTCCGGCTTATTTAATTTCATAATTTCTGCGGGCAGCATACGCAAATGCAAGAAAATACTTTCTAAACAGTTCGTTCGTGGATTTAAACCGGTTATCTCCGAAAAAATAATCAACAACCGCCTCTCTTAATCGGGCAACTTCTTTAAGCCGGGGAAAGCTTCTGTGGCTATCCAGAGTTAAATCTAATAGTTCAAGGGCGCGCTCAAAAGCCTTATTTGAATAATTTTCATTACCCTTTTCTTTCCACTTAATAGCGCGCTCAACCTCACTCCCTATATTTGCCATTTGCTCAACAAACGGCATCTCTGCCCACCGCCCCTTTGCCAAATCTTTATGTTGATAACTCATTATATGATTTTTTTTAGAACTATTTCAGCTATTTTATTTATTATTTCTGGGTTATCGACTCCACGGCTTCGATTGCCATTTGACGGGCGCATATTAATCATAGAATCAAATTCAATGAAATTTCCGCCCCCTGCCTCATCCGGATACAAATTAATACCCCAGAGTTTCTCTTGCCTTGAACCGTTCTCAAGAAGCAAGGCTTCTAAATCCGAATGCAGCTCTGCATCTACTGCCAAAGCCTCTCTCTCGATATCAACTACGGCCTTTACAAAATCGCCAAACATAGCCGAAGCCATTTTCTTCAATTCGCCTATTGTTAAATTATCATCTATTATTTTCACAACAACACCTTTTTCTTAATTTCATTATATTATACGCCTGCCGCTTTTACAATGCATACTAAAGTTCTTATAATTTAACCAATTATTTATGTTTATAATCTTTAGAGTTGCTCAAAAACTTGATTATTTCTGCACAGAAATACGGCAAATCATAGGGGTTGCGGGAAGTTATCAGATTGCCGTCAACCACAACCTCCTTATCGATAAACTCACAGCCGGCATTTACCATATCATCCTTTATGGCATAAAAACAGGTTGCTTTCTTGCCCTTAAGTATCCCTGCGGAAACCAGCACCCATCCTGCATGGCAAATTGCCGCAACGAGTTTGCCCTTATCATGGATATCTTTTACGAACTTGTTTACCTCAGGGTATCTTCGCAATATATCCGGAGCATAGCCGCCGGGAATTACTACACCATCAAATTCAGAAACTTTTGCCTCTTTTATTGAAATTTCGGCATCTGCCGGATACCCTTCTTTGCTTGAATAGGTTTTTTTATTTCCCGTGCCAACAAGAACTGTTTCAAATCCTGCTTCCTTAAGGCGAAGATACGGATACCAAACCTCTAAAACCTGATAATAATCCTCCACCAAAACCGCTATTTTTCTCATGCCACCCCCATTTTAAAAACACAAAATTATACCGATATTGTGTGTTTAAATATTTTTAATATTTAATTTTTGATTTTTGATTTTTTTACGCTTCCCTCATACATCTCATATTCAAGCAGGCGGCATTCTATTTCAGCATTAAAAAAGGTTAAACGCCGCTTTGCCCTCAACCCAACACATTTGGCTAAATCCTTATTGCCGGTAAAAACATAGCCTTTAAACCCGCTGCACTTTTGCTTTAAGAAATCTCCGATCTCTTTATAGGTATTTTCTAATTTGCGCTGGTTACCCATTCTAAGGCCGTACTCGGGATTAAAGAAAACTATTCCTTTTTCGCAAGGTATGGGTGTTTCCTTAAAATCGCAAATGTGAAATTCTATACAGTCTTCAACTTTGGCGGCCTTAGCGTTCTTTTTGGCAGATTCAACTGCTTCTTTGTCAATATCTGAAGCGATGATCTTAAAAGCGGTATTCTTTTTCGAGGCGGCGCATATTTTCTTGCGTAAATTCTGCCAGTTCTGGGCATCGAAACCCTTAATATGCATGAAGCCAAAATTTCTGCGCAGTTCTGCCGGCGGCCTTGCCAGGGCAATTAATGCCGCCTCAATTGCAATTGTGCCGCTGCCGCACATAGGGTTTACAAGCGGCTTTCTTCCGTCATAGCCTGCCGCTTGGAGCAAAGCAGCCGCTAAAGTTTCCTGCAACGGAGCTTTATAAGGAATTTTTCGGTAATTTCTGTCTGAAAGCTTACGTCCGGAAGTATTAATATAAATCCAGCAATTTCTATCTTTCCAATACAGGTTAACAACTACATTTTCCCGACTGGCACCTGCCGAAGGACGGCTGCCGCATTTATTAGCTATTCTGTCAACAATAGCATCTTTGGCCTTTTGACTGGCAAAAACAGAGTTATTAATGCTGGGGGTATCAACGCGGGAAACAACACTCAAGTATTCAGACGGTTCAATAAGCTCTTCCCAGGGAATTGCGAAAACTTCTTCATAAAGTTCTTTCGCATCTCGACAGCTGAATTGTTTAAGAAGATAAAGGACACCGTAGGCAGTACGCAGGCAAAGATTAAGTTTCATGCTGTCGGCAAAAGATGCTGATAACTCAATGCCTGTATTGTGTTCGGATTTAATTGTGTAGTTTAAGGCCTCAACCTCTTTGCGTAAATAAGGCGCAATTGCCCGGGCACAGGTAATAAGTAAAATTTCTTTTTTAAATATATCCACGCAAGCTTTTTTATGTTGCGCCTGTATTGTTTAAGAATAATTAAATATTTATATAATGCTTGGTGAGTTTGGCTTTTAAATAGTTAAAAGCCTCCTCAACACTGCTAAACATTTTAAATAAATTCAGATCTTTGGGGCAAATTACGCCGTATTTAACCATTTCATTAAAATTTATGATTTTTTCCCAATATTCGCGGCCATATAATATTATCGGCATATACTTTCTCGATTTATTAGTCTGGACAAGAGTCAACAGTTCAAAAAGCTCATCCAATGTGCCGAAACCTCCGGGAAAAACAACAATCGCTTTTGCCGGGTAAAAAAACCAGAATTTGCGGATAAAAAAATAGTGAAATTCAAAAGACAATTCTTTTGACTGGTAAGGATTAGGCTTTTGCTCCATGGCCAGGCTGATATTGAGGCCTATTGATTTGCCTTTTGCTTTTCTTGCGCCAAGGCTGGCAGCTTCCATTATTCCCGGGCCGCCGCCTGAACAAATAACAAAGTTCTTGTGGGCATTCTTTACCTCTTTAAACCATGCGGTTAATTTCTCCGACAAGCGGGCCGCGTCTTCATAATAATTAGACATTATAAGGTCACGCTTTGCCGACTCCATGCGCTTAAGTAATCTGGTGTCTGGCTTTTCTGCCTTTTTTACTTTCGCGCCAGTATCTCTAACATTTCTTAACGCGGCATGCTTTGGAATTGTCCGCGCCGACCCGAAGAAAACAACGGTATTGTGCACATTCTGTTTTCTGAAGCGCACTTGCGGTTCGATAAACTCTGCCAGTACGCGTATTGACCTTGCGCTGGGGCTGTTTAAAAAATCATAATTGTTATAGGCCTTTTTAACCCGGACATCTTTAGGTTTTGATTTTGTGTTATTTTTCATGATATAACTATATCACAATTTAAAGGCTATTGTCAAAGCATAAAACATAGTTTCCGATAATATTGGCGGAATAATAAATCAGAAAGGCTCAGGAAGGCACTTTACAACCATTTACACATTTTAAGAGCTGACGCCGTTATCTTTATTCTGGATAGAAATCCCTGGGGCCAACATTTCTTTTATTTTTGATAATAACCGGGCAGTATCCTTAGACTTTGCCATAATACAACAGCCCCCTATCTCTTTTCCCATTGCTTGTTCCTCTTGTTCTGATACCATGGCCGTCAGAAAAATAATCGGAATGTTTTCTAAATCAGAATCTTGGCTAAATATTTCCGATACAGTGTAGTCGTCCATAACCGGCATAGAAATATCAAGTACAACTAAATCCGGATGCCGGCTCTTGGCAAGAAGAAAAGCTTCTCTGCCGTTAACGGCTTTGATTACAGCATACCCTTGAGCTGCTAAACTCTGCTCTAAAAACTTCAAAAAAACCATATCGTCATCAGCTATCAAAATTTTCTTCCTATTCATATTATCTCCCCCGGTGTAATGTTGCGTATTGTCAAAATTATTTAAGTTTAGACACACTCACCTAACCGTTTTCCTTAGGTAAAGGCAAAGCTATGGTAACTTTTGTGCCTTTTCCTTCTTCGCTTTCAATATTTATTGTTCCTTTGTGCTTTTTCAATATTGACTTTGTAATAGCCAAGCCTAAACCCGTGCCTTCTCCCGATGGTTTAGTGCTAAAGAACGGCTCAAATACCTTGCTTAGAAAATTTTTGGGTATACCAATTCCTGTATCTATAACCTCACAAATTATAACAGTATTGCCGGCCGCGCGAGAATTTAATGATTGTTTTTCTGTGCCGGATTGCAAAACTCCATAATTTCCCGTGTATGTTTTGATTACTATCTCTCCTCCTTCAGGCATAGATTGCGAAGAATTCAAAATAATATTTATAAAAACCTGCTCCATCTGATTAGCATCAATCAAAGCTAAAGGAAGCCCTGCTGATAAATTCTGGGTTATTTCTATATTCTTAACGAACAAATTCCTCTTCATCAATTCAACTGCAGCCTTGATAACTTTGTTTATCTCACAGCGTGTAAGTTCTAAAGGGGCCGGCTTTGCAAAATTAAGCAGGCCGCGGGCAACAATATCGATTCTGTATGCAGCTTCTTTAATGAGAGACAGTGTCTCACGCTGGCTTGTATTATCCATGGCTATTTCGTTCTCTAACAAATTTACGCCTTGAACGATTAGACATAAGGGATTTTTTACTTCGTGGGCTATGCCGCTGACCAATTGCCCAACAGCTGCCATCTTCTCGGCTTGAAACAGCAGGTTTTGAGTTTTTCTTAAATCATTATAAGCTTTTTTAAGCTGTGCTGACCTTTTTTTCTCTAAGCTTAAGAGTTCTTTCTCTCTTTGCTCAGCCCGTTTCCTCCTGGTTATATCTCTGCCTATTCCCAGTATGCCGGCAGCTTTGCCGCCAGTATCTTTGTCCGGGTATAGACTAAAACCAAAAATCTTCTTTATGCCGGTTTTGGTTCTGATTTCCGCTTCAAGGCGGCATTGTGGATTCTTAGTATTGAGTATATTTTTAATCAGTGAGGAAAACTTAAGGCCGGCGCCGCCGGATACATAATCAATAAATTTCTTTCCTGCCATTTCTTCTTTTGGCCAGCCAAAAATATCAGTGCATAATCTGTTTAAATAAACCCAGCGCCCCTTGCTATCCAGCTTAAAGAAAAAGACATCAATGTTCTCTATAAAACCTTCATACATATCCATAATCTAATGTCCTTGCTAAGATTTACGTTATGATATCCCATGTCAACATAAAAAACAATCGGGGAAACCCTGATACTATGGTTATAAATACCTGATTTGCAAAGAGAAAGGTTTTTAGAATTTCTAAGAAAACTTCAAAGAGATGTTATGCCCTCACGGATAGCGAATTTTGTAAGCTCGGCTATACTATAGATGTCTAATTTACGCATAACCTGTTGACGGTGGGTTTCAATGGTCTTTATGCTCACACCCAGACAGCGGGCAATCTGTTTAGTCGATTTACCTTCTGCTAAGAGCTGAAGCACTTCGCGTTCCCGCGGTGTAAGTATATTAATTTGTGAAGGGACATCGTTTTTTAGCCGGTGCACAAGGTTTTTAACTACCACTTTGGCTATTTCCGGACATAGATATATTCTGCCTTCAGTTACCGTATGAAGGGCAAGGATTAACTCATTAAAAATGTTATCTTTCAAGAGATAACCTGAAGCGCCGGCCTTAAGCGCCTCTTCCACAAACTGCCTGCCGGACTGCATTGAAAGCATAATGACCTTAACAGCGGGAAACTTGGAAATAATCTGGCGTGTTGCTTCGATTCCGTTTAAATGAGGCATTGCAATGTCAATAATCACTACATCAGGTAAAAACTCCTGTACCATTCGCAATGCCACACGCCCGTTTTCCGCCTCTCCGATTACTTTGAAATCCTGTACCTCTTCAAGCAAAGCACGCAGGCCCTCACGCATAATGCTGTGGTCATCAACTATCAGAATTTTCTTGCTCATACATCCCCCGCTTTATGAATTACACAGCCCTTAACAATAACGGATCTTTTGGCAATATTACGGTAAAGACAGAACCGGTATTTAGTTTACTTTCTGCCTTAATCTTCCCGCCGTGCTGTTCAACAATCCTTTGGCTTATTGAAAGCCCTAAGCCCATCCCGCCTTTATTCGCAGTATAGAACGGTTCAAATATTTTATCCAGTTCTTCCATGGGTATCCCGCATCCTGTATCCTGGACTCTTGCTTCTATAGAGCTGTCTGCAAGCTGGCCGCTGCCTTCTATTGAGCGTAAAGATATCCTGAGCGCACCGCCGTCCGCCATCGCGTTTACGGCATTAATAATTAAATTCATAAAGACCTGCTTTAACCTTTCACTATCAGCCCATATAATAAAATTATCACCCTCGGTGTTGTAATCAACGCTTATTCGTTTCTCAAGAAGCCTTCCCCCCATTATCTGCAATAAGTTATCTAATAAATCCTTCACATCAACGTTTTGCCTGCGCAGGTCAGAATGGTATGAAAAGTCAGACAGCTCTTTAAGCATATTCTCCCAGCGCTTAATTTCTTCAGGGATCAGCTTGCTAAACTTATCCACAAAATTCTTTTCTTTATATTTTCGAGGAAACAACTGGATGAAAGTCTTTATGGAAACTAAAGAGTTCTTAAGCTCATGTGCTATCCAGGCAGCTGCTTCTCCGATTGCAGAGAGCCGCTCGCGCGCACTGGCTCTTTTTAACTTCTCAATCATATCGTTAAAAGACCTTATTAATTCCCCGATTTCATCTCGCCTTCTTGAGCCGATTTTATGGTCTAAGTCGCCGGCGGCTACACTCTTCATTCTCGAGGCTAAAGTTTTAACCGGCCTTACCAAAAACCGCGCCATAAAAATACTAACAACAACCGCCAGCAATTCACTTATGCCTATAATTACCCACGCCTGCATCCTCATCACCTTAGAAAATAAATAAGCTTCGTCCTGCTTCTGCCTTAATACAATAGCCCAGCTTAAATCAGAAATAGGAGCGTAAGAACTAATCCATCTTTCTTTCGATGCATCTTCTAATTCAATTGCGCCGGTTTCTGAAGATAAAACCAATTGGACATCTTTATAACTGCTAAAGTTCTCTTTTTTAAGAACCCGTTTCTTATCATGGTGGGCAATTAATACGCCCTTATCTGTTACTAAAAAAGCTTTTCCGGTATGGCCTATCTGGATATTATCCACAATATCCCATATCCCCCGCAAGTTTACATCAGCAATTATCCCCCCTGCGATTTGGCCGTCTTTCTTTACCGGGGCACTCATGGTTACATAAGGATTATTATTATCGAGGAATTTAACCTGAGAAATATAAACTTTTCCCTTCTGAATCTCTTCAAGCACCTCATTAGAATAATAGCGTTTTGACTCTCTTCCCAGTTCAGAACTGGCTATTTCTTTACCGGATAAATCCACAGAAGAAACTCTTATAAAAACCGGCTGGTTCAAAACTAATTCTACCAGCACTGTCTCCTGTTTCCATTCAGCAGAAGAAACTTCTCCCATAATCGCTGCCGCAGCATACAAAACACTTTTTGCTCCTCTGGCAAAGAGCTCAATCTCTCCCGAGGCTCTCTTTACTATCTCCTTATGATTGTTAAGCACTGAACTGCGCACTGCCTCTTCTGATGTTTTGATGAGTAACGTCCCTAAGGTAATCACCGGAACAGTAACTAACGCAAGAAGAATTGCCGCAATCTGCACCCACAGCCTGTGGTAAAATAAATTTAGTAAAAACCGTTTGAATTTCCTTTTAGACCTTTCCGTCATAATAATAATTTATTGTTTAATCCATTATTTTTGGCCGCCGGTATTATTCCGCAGGAAGGCTCATCGTGTCATTTATATTTGGGCGGCCTGCCTAACTCCCCAAGAAGGCTGTTCACCTGGGCTTTTAGTGCCTGCTTAAGTGCTTCCGCGTCTTTCAGGTCACTGTTAAACCTCTTTATTACGTCCATCCTCTTATCGTTAGCCATATCTCTTTCCTGCTCAAGGCAAAAGCGCATCAACGCCTGTTTCATCACCAGTTCAAGATGCCCCGGGCTTATTGGTTTTATGATATACTCATGAGCGCCTTTTTCAATAGCCTCAACAGCTGTTGGCATGGATTCATAAGCAGTCATTATAATTACTACAATGTTTTCTTCTCTGCGCCTAATTTGCTCCAGATATTCAAGCCCTGTAACGCCGGGCAGCTTTAAATCAAGAAAGACAATATCAACGATATGATTTTCGAGAATTTTCTCTGTTTCTTCCCTGCTTGCAGCCGTATACACCTGATAGCCGAGCATCGCTAATTCTTCGGCCATTGAAATCCTTACTGAAATACTGTCATCAATAACTAAAATGTTCAGATTCTTAAATACCATGGCGATTCCTCCATTAAAAAAGTTATGCAGCCGGCACCTTCGATGTAAAGCTATATCGGGTTTGTTCTGTCCACATTTTCCAATATCGGCCTTTTTTATCTAAAAGGTGCTGGTGAGCACCCTCCTCAATTATTCTGCCGCCTTCGATAAAAATAATTCTATCAGCATACGTTATTGCTGAAAGCCTATGGGCAATTATGAACGTGGTACGGCCGCATATCACATTTTTATAAGCTCCTTCGATGATAAGGCGTTCAGTTTCTGAATCTACGCACGATGTCGCCTCATCCAGAATTAAAATGGCCGGGTCTCTTATTATTGCCCGGGAGATAGAAATCCTTTGTCTTTGCCCGAAAGAAAGTTTAACCCCTCCTTCGCCTATCTCTGTATCGTAACCATCGGCTAATTCAGTAATAAACTGATGAGCGTTTGCTAAACAGGCGGCTCTGACAACTTCATCAAAAGAAGCCTGCGGCTTGCCATAGAGAATGTTCTCTCTAACGCTTAAGTTAAAGAGGTAATCATCCTGAAGAACCATAGCAATACTAGAACGGTACGAATTCAAATCCAAATCGCAGATGTTGTATCCGTCAATAAAAATTCCTCCTTTATCGGGATCGTAAAATCTAAGTAGCAAATTTATCATGGTGGTTTTACCGGCGCCGCTTTTACCCACTAGGGCTATGGTTTGGGATGCTTTTACGCCGATGTCAATTCCAGAGAGAACTTCCCTTTTTCCATCGTAGCTGAAACTTACCCCGTCAAATATTACATTTCCTTTTACCTTATTAATCTTAACGGGATTTAGAGATTCTTTTACTGCCGGCTCTTCGGCTAAAATTCTATCAATCCGCTCCATTGCAACAGCAGCTTCTTGATAAAAATTGTTAATAATCGTCATCTTAATTACGGGGAAAAAAAGCATTCCTGTATAGGAATAAAACGCCATCAATGTCCCCGGGGTTATACGCCCGGAAAATACGGCCCGGGTTCCAAACCATATAATGGTAACAAGCCCTAAAGAACTGACTAACTCTGACCCCATCCATAACCCTATCGTCAGCCTGTGGCCTGCCATAGAGTTTTTGAGAATTTTGCTCTGAGTAGAATTAAACCTGTCTGCCTCGTATCTTTCTTTGCCAAAACCGCAAACAACGCGGATACCAATACATACTTCGTTTAAGTGTGCGGTTAACTCCGCGTATTTTTCCCTCACTGCCCCAAACTTCTTCTGCAGGCGGGGGGTAAGCTTAAAGAAGGTGAGCCCGAACGCGGGCAAAAATATTAAAGAAACCAGGGTTAGCTTCCAATCCAGAAACAGCAAGATGATAAGGACGAAAAATACGTTAAGGAAAGAGTAAATAAAATCTATAAGCCCGCCAAACAGGAAATTCCGTATACTCTCAACATCGCCGATAACTCCCGATATAATCTTACCTATAGGCGTATCCTCTATATATTTCACCGATAATCTCTCTATGTGCCAGTAGAGCCTGTTACGCAACTCACAAACTACATTTTCACCCACAGAAGAAACTAAGTATTCGCGCATAAATCCGCAATAGAACTGTATCAAGAAAATCAGAACAAGTGCCCCTGCCAAGCTATTTAGCAAAAAGAAATCTTTTTTAACCAGAACTTCATCAATGATAATCTTAATACCCCAGGGAAAAGCCAACCCCGTTAAGTTGACAGCAAGAATCGATATGCCGGCGAAAATGATCTTTTTCCTATGCGGCCGTAAAATAGATAAAAGCTCTCTTGCTCTCTTCATTGCAAACTGCTTTGATAGTCGTTTGTAAGTTTATCGTACTCCAGCTTAATCAATTCGGGAGTAATCTTATCAAAATAATCCCTTTTACAGGATAACGCACAAAAATTCTTATTCTCTAAATAGGAAAAAAATCTGCATCCCCCCTGGCACATGGGAATATAAGGGCAATCACGTGGGCATTTATTCCAGGCGTCAATATTTAAGAATTCACTAAACTTTTCGTTAAACCCCTCATCGGCGACATTACCGATGGAAAATTCCCGATAACCTACCAGAGCGTTACATTTGTAAATTACGCCCCCGGGGTCAATGGTAATACCTCCGTCCTGCATAATCAAAGGGCAGATATTAACCGATAAACCGGTAGTCAATGTCAGCCTGCGCCGCATTAGCTCTTTTGTAATAGCTGTCACTTCCTTAAATAATCCCTCTTTTCCCACAAAAGAAAAGCATTCTTTTAATTCAACTGCTCCGGGATTATTCTTTGGCCCGAACCGGGGAGTCAAGGGTGCAAAATTAATCCTGTGTAATTTACGCAAGATTCCCTGTTCTTCTAAATAATCTAAAAGTTTGTAGATACTCTTGTAGTTCTTGCGGTCAAAATTCCCCGAAATTCCCACATTGACTTTTCCCATAACTCTTTTTATATTATTAACAATAAGGTCAAAGGTAGGCCGTCCATCAGAAAACGGCCTTTTCTTATTGTGTGCATTTCTGTCGCCGTCTAAACTGACACGGATTTCTTTTAAGCCTACGGTTAACAATTTATCAATTAACTCCGGATTTACAAGGCTTCCGTTGGTAATTATACCGAAACCGAATTCAACACCATTCTTATCAGCCCATGCCTGCATATGCCAGGATATATCGTAAACCGGCTTGACATTAAGCAAGGGCTCTCCTCCGTAATAAACCAGATAAATCCGTTTATAGCCTCTCTGCTGAATTCTTCTCTTTAGCCAGTTTATTATTGCCTCGCTGGTCTTGATATCTAAGAATATATTATCCCTGACCGATTCTTCAAAACAATACACGCATTTAAAATTACAATTGTAAGTGGTTAGAATTGTCGCCTCAAAAGGCAAGACATTTGATTCATATTTTAGCTGCCGAAAAAAATCACTTAATTTATCCTGGTCTTCCTTTTCGTCCTCAACTACAATTCCGTTTTCTTTCAATGCATTTATTTTTTCTTTTATCGCCATACCGTAAACCGTAACGTTTGAGGCTTCAAGGCTGTCTAAAAACTCCTTAAATTTATTAGTTACGGTAATCAACGCCTGAGTGCGTGTATTAAACAAAAGGTATTCGCCTTTGACAGGATAATCTTTAACCAATAAATTGAATTTCGACAGTTTCATTTCCCGCTCCTAACAATATGATCCAATCCGTTATCTGATGTTGATAAATCGGTGGCTTTTACAACTATGGTTGCAGCAAGTTCTGGTCGGCCGCCCATAAACTTACTGCAAAACATCTCTTTTTCAGGATATTTTAATTACCCTCCCTCAACCATTAGTAGGGGCGTGCACCGATAGTCCCTGCCGGCCAGCAGCAGCCTTTGGGATCTACACCGTTAAAAATCTTATCCGAGCCTTTTTTAATAACTTTCATCTTTCTCACCTCCTTCCTTTAATTAGATTTAAGGCGCCAATCTTTTATTGTATAAAAAGGCATATTCACCGTAAAGAAATCATCTGTATTTTCAAACTTATTGGAAACTGCGTGAAAAATAAATGGGAAATATAAAAAACATGCCGGCTGGTCTTCATAAATAAGGCGGTGAATTCTTCGATAAATCAAATCCCGTTGTTCTTTATCACGACTGACTTTCCCTGTCATAAAAAGCCTGTTTACTTCATCGTTTCTATATATCCACAATTTACCGAGGCCACGGGGCATTTCGGAACACCAATCGTGCGGCGCCTGCTGATCAGGGTCCATCCCTGCCATAAGCATTTTTAAATGCGCCTGCGGCTTGTTTTGGGCAAGAAACTTATCGGTAAGTTCACTGTCGTCGTTGTATAGCTGTACTTGTGTCTTTACTCCAATTCTCTGAAGCTGCTGCCTTAAAACCATTATTATATTTTTGTAGATGTCATTTCTCTCGTCAACCAAAATGCTCAACTCCAACTCTTTTGCTTCTTTTCCCAAAATACCATCACCGTCAGTATCCTCCCAGCCTGCCTGGGCTAATAGCTGGCGTGAGCGCTGGGGGCTATATTTAAAAGGCTCAACATCGGGATTAAAACCTAAAGAATCCGGATAAAAAGGGCCGTTACATTCTAAACCATAGCCGAAAGCCACTTTCTCAATCAACTCCTTTCTGTCTATGCCATAAGCAAGTGCGTATCTTACCCTTTTATCGGCCAGCACGGGATCGTTAAGGTTGTAAATTAAGGTATAATAGAAATCAAAAAAATAGTTATAAGCTTTAAATGCCGGGTCATCCCTTACAATTTCATAATCTTGCCGCCCTATATAAAGCACAAAATCCACTTCGCCGCGCATAAGAGCCGCCCAGAGATTGCGGGAATCAGTATAAGTTTTAGCGATAACCCTGTCTAAATACGGCCTTCCCTCGTAATAATCAGGATTATAATCAAGGACAATCCGGCCGTCTTGTTTCCACTCTTTAAACTTAAACGGCCCTGTTCCTATAGGATGATAATTAAATGCACATCTGCTCAAATCCTTATTTTCCAGGATATGCTTAGGAACTATCTCTCTGGTAAACCTGTAAATAAAAGAAAACAAAGGTTTTCTTAAGGCTGCCTGAAAAGTTAATTTATCAACCGCCTTAAATTCCCTGACTAATTGGTAAAAAGATTTAAAGGGCGAATTAATATCCGGATCAACGATTTTATCATAAGTAAATTTTACATCATAAGCAGTACACTCTCTGCCGTCGTGAAACTTTATGCCTTCCCTTAAATGAAAGGTATACACAAGGCCGTCCTGGGAAATATCCCAAGACTGTGCCAAATCAGGCTCTATTTCCCCTTTTGAATTAATTCTAACCAAGCCGTTAAATATTAAATTAATAACCCCCATAGAAATGCTCTGAGTGGTTAAAATCGGGTTTATTATTGTAGGCTTATTGACCGCTCCCCATACAAGAGTACCGCCATACAAATTAGAAGAAGTGAGCACATGCGAACGTTTTTTAATACCAACGAGTAACATAACTAAAAGCAAAATGGTTAATAAAATAAATAGCGTTCTCTTGTTCATCCGGTTACATCTTTGATTAAGCAAGTATCGTGCCATTAATTACATTTTTGCATTTTGGAATTTTTTAGGGAAACTTTTAAAGCGGCGGGCTGTAAAAACAAAGACAATCATTGATATGCGGATGCATGAATAAACTAATTTATTATTTTTCAATTTGCGAAACAACTTGCGCAGATGGTTTTATGCGGCGGATTTTATGCACACAAAAGAGTGCAATTCATTATATTGTGCACTCTTTTTACCATTTAAAAGTGACTCCTCCCTCAAAATACCTCTGGGGAACAGGAAAGTAATAATCTCTCCAGTATTTGCTATTAGTAAAATTGTGTACATTTAAGAAAAAATCTGCGTTTTTGAATTTTTGAGAAATCTTTATGTCACAAAGCATTTTTCTATCATTAGGCTCGCTTGATGCCGGTTCGTTCCAGTAATTATAATAACCGCGAACTAACACATTCAGCCCGTTTTCACTGTTGTATGACAGCCCTAAATCATAACTATAGCGGGGTTTACCTCCGCCTTCTACGGTTTGTCTTGTAGCTCTATCTTCAATATCGTTAAAAGCGCCGCCTCCAAATAAACTTAACCCGCCAAAAAGGCCGGCATTAAACTGTAACTCTGCCCCTTGCCTCCGGAACTTCTCAAAGTTCTTTTTATACCACTGGCCGCTCCCGCTTTGGGCATTGCTGATAGCATCAGACACATCCGCTCTGTATAAAGAAAGCTTAAGCCATAATTCAGGTAGCGGCATACTTTCCAATCCAAGCTCATACACCCGGGCACGTTCAGGTGTAATATCAGGGTTAATAGTCAAGCCGCTTAGGCTGAAGTCATAGTACTTCCAAAGAAGAGGCGGAGCATTAAATGCCCGGGAAACTCCTGCCCGCACAAGAGTATCGGGAATGCTTTTAACATGGTATATCGCACCCAAAGAAGGGCTAAGTTCATCTCCAAATTCACTGGTATGGTCATAACGTAATCCAAAATTAAAATCCCATGGCTCTAATTTCAACGCATAATTAGCATAAGGAGCCTGTACATTTAGACCCTTTGCTTTGGTAAGATAAGTAGATTTTAAATTATCCCAATCGGAATCGAACCCTAAAACTAATAGGTCATCTTTTCCAATATGAGTGGTTGAATTTAAACTTAGCTGATAAAGCGCATCTTTGGATTTAATCGTAGAAAACGGCTCTTGATCAGCGGCATCAAGGTAAATTTCTGTAATAATATCCTGACGGGAATGTTTTAATTCAGCGCTCACGGCTGTTGCGCCTAATTCAGCCTCCCAGCCGGCCTTGCCGTAATGTATGCGGTAAGGCTGGCCCCACCAGGTTCCATCAGGCCAAACACCGCTGTTTACATCTGCTTTGTTATAACCGAAAGAAGCGGTTAATTTGCCGGCATCCTTAAAATCGTATGATAGCTTGCCGAATGTTTTTTTCTCAATAACATCATCCCTTGAATCCTTGCCCCCTGATTCCATCAAGCTCCCGAAAACATAATAACCCAATTGCCCTAATTTACCCGACAAGTCAAGAGTGTCTTTCTTAGTGCCGAATTCTGCAAAAGAGGTTGTGTAATTGCCCTTGGGAATTAAAGTATCTCCCGTATCCTTGGTAATAATATTAATCACTCCGCCTAAGCTTGAACCCCAAATACTCGAAGCTGACCCTTTAATAACTTCTATCCTTTTTGCGTTCTCAATTGAGTAGCGGGAAGGGTCAACCTCGCCGGAAGCCTGGTTATTTAAAGGTATGCCGTCAATCATTACCCTTACATGGCGGGAGTCAGAGCCCTGGATACTGATTGATGTTGCCCTGCCAAATCCCTGGCGAGGATCAATATCAACACCTGCGGTATACCCCAAAACTTCGCCTAAGTCCCTTGCAGGCAGCCGGCTTATTTCTTCTTCATTGATTACGATTACGTTCTCTGTTGTTGCGCTTAGCCCAACAGGTGTTCTTCTTGGCGTTATAACTATAGGCTGTAATTCAATTGTGCTGGTTTCTCCAGCCGCCGCCTCTGCGCCAACGGCTATAGTGACTAACAATGCAAAAAAAGATATAAATCTGATTAGCCGCATCTTCGCCCTCCTATCCCTAAACTCTTTATCTTGTTAAAAAGTGCATTACGGTGAATACTCAATATCTTAGACGCTTTAATTTGATTGCCGCCGACTCTTTCTAACACAGCTTCTATGTATTGTTTCTCGAAATCCCGGCGTGCTTCTTTGAGCCCGCCTTCGGCCCGGAAGCTCTTTATCAGCTTATTTTTTATAAAAATATCAAAAGGCAGTTCCTTAGATGTAATAACTCCTTTATCCTTTAAGGCAACCAAACGCTCAATAACATTCTTAAGCTCCCGGATATTACCCGGCCAATCATAATTAATTAAGTACTCTAAAGAATCATCCGTAAACCCTTCTATCTCTTTTCTGAACGCCTTGTTAAAGTTTCTTAAGAAATGCGCGACCAGCAAAGGGATATCCTCCCTGCGTTCTCTAAGTGACGGCAAATGTATAGGCACGACATTCAAGCGATAATATAGGTCATAGCGAAACTTTCCTTCCTGTGCCAAAGCTTTTAAGTCAACGTTAGCAGCGCAGATAATGCGTACATCTACCTTAACTATCTTGGTTCCGCCAACCCTTCTAATTTCCTTCTCTTCCAAAGCGCGCAGAAGCTTTGCCTGCATATCTAACTTGAGGCTTGAGATCTCATCCATAAACAGCGTGCCTTGGTCAGCCAGTTCCAGCATGCCTAATTTCTGAGAAGCGGCATCGGTAAAAGCGCCTTTTTCGTAGCCGAAAAATTCGCTTTCAAGCAAGTTTTCAGGAATACTTGCGCAATTAACGGGAATAAACGGTTTCTGCTGCCTCAGGCCGTTCCAGTGTATTGCTTGGGCGATTAATTCTTTTCCTGTTCCGCTTTCGCCGGTAATAATAATGGTGGTATCGTTTTTGCCGACTTTTTCGATAATGCCGTATATCTCTTCCATGCTTTTGCTTTTGCCCACAATATTATCAAACTTTATTTCTTCTCTTTGAGACCGAAAATAAGCAACTTCTTTCAGCAGTTCTTCCCGTTCCAGGGCCTTCTGGGCCACAGCTACCACTTCATCAGGGTCAAAAGGCTTTGTGATATAATTACAGGCTCCCAGCCGCATTGCCTCAACAGCCATTTTCGCGCTGTCGGTTGCGGTTGCGATAATTATTGATAAATTAGCATCCAATTCCTTCATCGTACGCAGAATCTTCATGCCGTCTATATCGGGCATGGCAATGTCTAAGAAAACCAGATCAACCGGTTCTTTAGAAACCGTATCCAATGCGCTCTTTCCGCTCTGAGCAGTCAAAATCTTAAATTGCTCGTCTAAAATAACCTTGAATGCCTCTAAAACTGAAGGGTCATCATCCACAACTAAAATAACAGGTTGTTTATTGACGCTTACCATAACTTTATTGCGGGGAATGCGTTAGGGTTTAAATCGGACATCTCTAATAAGACTGTGGCTCATCGCTCTCTTGCTGCCTAAGCCAAAAAGAAAAAATATTGTACCATATCTAAAGTAGAAAGTAAAACAGAATACATCGGGAGTTTCCCCATTTTTGAAATCTAAGAAACTCCCAATTGATTACTGAGATTGGGGAAAGATTACTGAGATTATGGACATTCCCCAAAATACAGGAATTCAGATATTATTTTTCTTAACTGTTTATGGTTAAACTCGTTATGAAAAACAATATATTAATTTTGGGGAATGTCCAAGAATACATCTCCAGCATTATCGCCTTTTTAATTGTTTATTTTGAGGCCGGCAGGAAGAAATGATCAGCTGGTTCCCGTTAAAAAAATCATTATCAGATTCGAAAACCAATCCCGTTGCTTACACATCTACCTTTCAATTTTAACTAAATTGCCTCTTTTTACTAAATTGAACAACTCGATTATATCTTTGTTTTTCAATCTTATGCATCCGCAAGATACCGGCTTACCGATTAAAGCTTCATTAGGGGTGCCATGAATATAAATACACCTCTCTAAAGAATCAATGCCCATACCCTTATTAATGCCCTTCTCTAAGCCTTCTAACCTTATGATGCGTGTTGTAATAAAATCAGTTCTATCTGGAGCTGACTTCTTATATATCTTGGAATATTTTCCCCTGAAGCGCCTCTTTTTAAAAATAGCTCCTATCAACGCATTTTTGCCGATTTTGCTGTAAATTCTGTGCAGGCCAAATGGTGTTTTATTGCTGTTGAGCTTATTGCCAATGCCGTATCTTGATGTTGATATTGAGTATTGCTTAATCATCCTTTTGCTCTTACAAAGATACAGCTTCTGTTTAGAAATTCTTATCTTGATATTTATTGGTTCTTGTTTTACTGGCATACGGGAAAGATTAAAAGCAAAGTTCCCTAACTTTACACTTAAGGTTCAAACAAATATGTAAAGTTACGGTTATTTGGAAAATTGTTATCATTTTAATATTCTTTTTAGCTTTATTTAAAATAAAAAACCCCTCTGCAATGGATTACATTACAGAGGGGGTATATTCAAAAGTATTTTCTCCAGAAAATTTAATGCTATATTAATCGGAAGGCTGCTGACTTCAAAAAATCCGATTAAGATTTGCTTACAAGGCTTACGTTGGTAGCATTAAGCCCTTTGGGGGTTTTCTCAACGTCAAATTGGACTTCTTCATCCCCTGCCAAATCACTGAAATCAATACCAACAAGGCTATTTTTGTGGAAAAATACATCATTACCGTCCGTATCGGCAATAAAACCAAAACTTTTATCAAGAATTAACTTCTTAATCTTTCCCGTATGCATTTTAGCCCTCCTTTAAATACATTGTAATAAAATCCTTACAAACAAAAACCCCGCAAGGTAAATAATTATTACCCCGCGGACTAAAAAAATTACCTCTATAAGAAAGAAAAAGGGACGCTAATGGTAAAAATAATGGTTCGCCTTTATACCATCGTCCGTTGATTGCGATTGCATTCTACTTTAAATTAATATCTGTTATTACGATAACCTGAGTTACGTCCGCCGCCACCGCCACTGCCGCCAAAGTTGTCTTTTCTGGGCTGCATTTTCTTTGCTTTGTTTACGGTTAACTTTCTGCCGCTGAATTCTTGCTCGTTTAAAGCATCGATAGCGGCTTGAGCCTGTTCCTCAGTTTCAAACTCTGCAAAACCAAAACCTTTTGATTTTCCAGTATATTTATCAGAAATAATTTTTATTTCTGTTGGGGTTACCCCTTTCTCTTCGATGAACCCTCTCAGGTCACTTTCGCTGGTGTCATAACTTAAATTTCCAATGTACAATTTCTTTTGTTCTTCCATCTCTTTTTTCTCCTAATGAATGCTCTCACAGAAAATTCCAATCAGCGTAACACCGCATCCCTCTTTAGCCAGGATTTTTAGCAACATACCATTTTTAACCCCTGGCCGATTCTTCCTTTTTTTCAATGAGCTTTTTATGAAGGTTTAGTAATGCCAAAATTTAACCTCTGGCTAATATAATAAACCCCATCTTATAACGTGTTAACTAACATTAGACGTGAGGCTAAAGCAGGAAACTATACGTTATCTATCATATATACCATAATTATGCAAAATATGCAAGCTATTTTTAAAAAATAAACAGAATCCGTTTATTAACACATATCCTAAAGAAAATAATCCTGATCAAAGAAATGGGCGGGATTTTTAGAAAATGTAAACTCCCTGTATTAGATTAGTTTTGCAGCTTCTTATATTCAGAGAGAAATTCAGCTTAAGCTTTCTGCGCTGTAACGGGCTATAAGGCCACTGCGCACAGCATGGTTGTAGGTATACACGAAAAGTAAACAGGCAAGATAAATATATAATAAAGCAAGCCCCAGGCCCCACGATAGAGCTGTACAGGAAACGCGACCGCCTAAGACAACGGCCCTAAGAGACTTAAAAACATAAGACGGCGGCAAAAAGCGTGAAATAAACTGCATCCATTTAGGCAAAATATCAATCGGATACAAAACGCCGGCAAATGGTGAAATAATAGCCGGTATAGGCCAAATAAACCACTCAGCTGCCGGGCCCAGCCTAAGAACAAGAGCACTTGCGGCAATACCTAAAGCTATGCCAAACATAAAAAGCACTAATAAAAATGGCAGAATAACTATTCCATAACTTAAAAATTGTAGGCCAAAAACCACAATGGCTAAAAAAAACATTACGGCAATTCCTACAGAGCTGGTAGCAATACTTGAAAAAACAAGCCCTATTAAATATTCACTGATACGTATGGGTGTAGAAAAGACATTAATGAAGTTTCTGGCCCATACATCTTCAAAGAAAGCCATGGTTACCCCCTGCATGATACGGATAAAAAAATCCCAAAGTAAAATTGCACCCAGCATGACCGGCACAAAATTAAAACTCACAGAAGCTACAGCATTCAGATAACGCGTAAGGAATCCCCAAAGAACAATATCCACCGCTACCCAGATAAATAAGGGTAAAATGCGCGAAAAACTGGCGCGTATCAGATAATACTGTCTCAACAAAATTGCCCACACACGAATGAAACAAATCATTTACCCTGCCTCTTTAGGAAGCGGTTCACGCGCTATCATGATAAAAAGTTCCTCCAAATTAGCCTTACCGTATTCTTTCGGTAAGGTTCTTGGATTACCTTTAAGAAGGATTTTCCCGTGAGAAAGGAAAAGCACACGGTCACACACCGTCTCAACCTCATACATATTATGTGAAGTCCAAAGCACTCCACAGTCACGCCTAGCTACAAATTCACGAAGATTAGCACGGATATTGAATGCCACTGCCGGGTCTAAAGATGCGGTCGGTTCATCCAGTAAAAGTAAATCCGGGTCATTCAGTAAAGCTTTAGCTAAACTCACGCGGGTCTGCTCTCCTGAAGAAAGCACGCCGCATTTGGTATTACGCAAGTTCTTAAGGCCAAAACGCTCAAGGAGCATACGAATACTCCGGGCGTTGGCTTTTACTCCGTACAATAAAGAAAAAATATGTAAATTCTGATATACAGTCAAATTACCGGGCAACGGAGCATAAACCGCGGCAAAATTTGTGCGCTCTAAGACTTTTGAACGATAAGCTCCGATTTCCATGCCATTTACTTCAACCGAACCAGAAGTGGGGGCAAGTATACCCAGAATCATATTGATGGTGGTGGTTTTACCCGCTCCATTTGGGCCGAGAAGCCCCACGATTTCATTCTTGCCTACCTCAAAAGAAACACTATCAACGGCAACTATATCACCGTAAACCTTACGCAATTTGTTAACTAAAAGTACTTTCCCTAGCATAATAATCCTTAGTTAAATTACTTCTATTTTATCACAAGAATAAATTACCCTGCAGCATCCGCCAACAGTCCCTGACGGCTGGCGAGATCCCGCCAAAGACGGACACCCGCCTTTGGCAAAAGACTACAGGGTAATTTATTTATTTTTAAACTTAGCCCTCTTAGACTTGATTCGCTCTGCTTCTTTTTCAATCAGGGTTTTCCAATCACTCTCATAATTAACAGGGTTAACAACCGCAGAATAGTCTTTTTTATTAATTTTAATAACCTCTATTTCCTTATTTAGAAATCCTTGGATCTCATTGAGTAATTCTAATTCTTCTTTGCTGCAAAAAGAAATGGCAATACCCTTGTTAACCCCCCTGCCGGTCCGGCCAACTCGATGGACATAATTCTCTGTTTTTATCGGCAGGTCATAATTAATGACATATTCAATGTCGGCAATATTAATTCCCCGAGCGCTAACATCGGTGGCGACCAAAAGGTTACACTGCCCGGCTCTAAACTTTTTCATTACATCGGTGCGTTCGTACTGTTCTCTGTCTCCATGAATAGCTAAAGAAGCTATTCCTACCCGCTCCATTGCCTTGGCTACCCGTTGGGCGCGAACTCTTGTTCGAACAAAAACAATAATCTTGCTCTTTGGATTATCCTTAATAAATTGCTCCAGGAAAAATCTCTTATCATCCATTTCAACAAACATCACATAATGAGAGACATTTTTTGATACTGGGTCTTTAGGCGAGATTTGAATATGTATTGCTGAGTTCTTAACCTGGGAATAAGCCAATTTCTTAATCCTCTCACTTATTGTTGCTGAAAAGAAAAGAGTTTGATGGCGCGTCCTTATCATTCTTTTAATATATCTAATATCTTCAATAAATCCTAATTCAAGCATGTAATCCGCCTCATCGATAACTAAAATTTCAATACAATCCAAGCTAATGTGTTTCTGGCTGATTAAATCAAACATCCGCCCCGGGGTTGCTATTAAAACATCTATTCCATCTTGAAGCTTTTTAATTTGATCATCCTGGGCAACCCCGCCATATAAAGCGAATGTTTTAACTTTAGTGTGTTTGGATAATTTGGTAAAAACTTCTCCGATCTGCATTGCCAACTCGCGGGTAGGCACCATAACAATACATTTAATCCCTTTTGCGCGCCTGCTGTTCTTGGCGGAATGAATTCTGTCAATAATCGGAATTACAAAGGCGGCAGTCTTTCCGGTACCGGTTTGCGCAACAGCTAAAACATCCTCTCCTTTAAGGATTGAGGGTATTGCTTTAAACTGGATATCTGTAGGTTTAATAAACCCCATTAGGGCTAAATTCTTTTTGATATCGCTAGATATAGGGTATCGTTCAAATTTCATAAGGGCTCTATCTTATCATAAAAATAATAATCTACTATTGTTAAGAAAACGAGAGGGTAACTTTGAGGCCTGATGTTATGTTATCGACGGCCAAATGAACTGCCCCTTGAGCGGCTTTTGTTCTTTTGCCATCGTGAAGATGCCGGACGTTTTCTACTCTTAGCAGCAGCTCTTGCATCGCGGACAGGCCTTCTACCTTTAGGCAGAGGCCGTGCTGCACAACCGGTCGCAAACTCAGCCGCCCTGGAATGAAAAGAATTACCGCGGTCAACCGGTATCTCAACGCGCAGCATCTTATTGATTGCGCGCAAACAATCCCGTTCTGGCGCCGAACAAAACGAAACAGCGTCACCGTCAGCGCCGGCCCGGGCTGTACGCCCAATGCGGTGCACGTAAGTCTCCGGGGTGTTTGGCAGATCATAATTTATCACATGTGATATCGAGTCAATATCGATACCCCGAGCCGCGATATCGGTTGCAACCATTACGCGGATATGGCCGAGTTTAAATTTAGCCAGCGCCTCGGTGCGCGCGCCCTGGCTTTTGTTGCCGTGAATCGCTACAGCACTTATACTAATTGATTGTAACTGTCTGACAACCTTGTCGGCGGAATGTTTCATCTGAACGAAAACCAACACCCGATTCCAATGCTTGGCCTTAAGAAGCTGTGCCAAAAGGGCATCCTTATTATTTTTATCCACAAAAAACACCTTCTGAACAATGCGTTCTACCGCTGGTTTATCGGGAGTCACACTGATATAGACAGCATTATTTACGATATTTTCCGAAAGCTTAACCACTTCCGGGCCCATCGTGGCCGAGAAAAAAAGAGTCTGGCGTTCTTTGGGAAGCTTGGCGATAATACGCTTAACATCATGAATAAAACCCATATCGAGCATACGATCAGCCTCGTCTAAAACAAAAATCTCAGTATCACCTAATTGTATGTGGCCCTGATTAATCAGATCCAGCAGGCGTCCGGGGGTAGCCACAACAATATCCACACCGCGTGCCATCGCGCGCACCTGTGGAATCTGGCCGACACCGCCAAAGATAACAGTCTGAGACACCCTTAAATACCGCCCATAATTCCTAACACTATCGCCGATTTGCGCGGCCAGCTCACGGGTAGGCGCCAATACCAGCACACGATTTCTACCCCGCACTCGAGGGCGCGGGTTTTTCATCAAATATTGCAAAATCGGCAAGACAAAAGCTGCGGTTTTCCCGGTGCCGGTTTGGGCGCAACCGATCAAATCTCGCCCACAAAGTAGAGGCTCAATCACCTGCTCCTGTATAGGTGTTGGCGTGTGATAGCCGCGGTCTGATACCGCATGCTGCAGTTCAGGCATAAGCCGAAGAAATGATCCCCGCGCTAAAATACGGGGCTGTGACGATTTATGACAATGTTTATCCATTTACCTCCATTGGTTACTCCATGTTCTACCAGCCTCTGTGCCTTTTATTTGCGGCGCTGTAAAGCCTTTAAATAAAAAACTTCGACCTTCTCCCTTGCCCAGTGTGACCCCTTTTAGTTGGGAGAATTATTTTCTAATAGCAGGCAAGATCATAAATTGTGTTGTGTCGGTCATCCTCTTATTTATGCATGTTTTTTTCGAGAGCTTACAAATGCCAAAACATACATAGCTAACGCAATCACATATAGAGCGCGAAATCCAAAATACATAGAGTTATATTCCACGAAACCACCGACCATTGCCCCCAATAGATTGGATGACAAAGCTACTGCCACAGAAGAAGACCGTCTCAGTTCACTAGAAAAAGCAAACCCTGAAAAGAATATAGGGACAGTCAAAATCGCCGTTTTCATTACTCGTTCTAGCCAGACGCCAGTATGAGAAAAATCCACAAATGAAAATAGATACCCCATTAACAAGGCACAACCCAATAAGATATAAACAAAGCTACGTTTGATGTTTTTCACACGTATCATAAGAGCGTTAGCGAGAAAAGCCATAACCAAAATGGCCGCAATAACAATGCTGGTAACCACCCACGTGCTTCCGTATACCAACGCCAACTCTGTTATTGCTTTGGTTTCTATGAGCATAAAACCCGCCCCAAGAAAAAAACAGGCTCCTGAAAAACCTTTGGTCATCTCGGGAATAGCTTTCTTGATTAATCCGAGCGATACTAACAATAGCAGCACTATCATCACCACATATGAACGGGGATACAATTTCTTGGGCATATACAAAAAGGGCCAATTGTCGGTAGAAACATCTACTTCTAAATCCCTGCTAAGCAAATGGTTAGTATTATCAACCAACGGACTTTCAACCGTATAGGTTTGACGATTTATTCGGTCGCCGATAAGAAAAATAATACCAGTTTCCCGACTCACTCGCGCAACTATAGGTTCTTGTCCGTCAAAAGTTTCCTTAAGCATATGGAAAATCTTAACAGCCAAATGGGGCCCTTTTAAAGCAAAAGAAAGACATATGACCCCGCCTTCTTTTAAATGTTTACGCGCCTGACGAAATGATTCTATGGTATACACATAGCTATCAAGCCTAATCCCACCACTTGAGCTAGACAACAAAGTATGTGAATCAACGAGTCCAAACACAATCAAATCATAATTCTTATCTGTGTGATTAATAAATGACCGAGCGTCGTTAATATGAGTGTCTACATTTGGTGCCTGATATGGCTTCTCGGGATGAAATTCCTTACCAAACCTCACTATCACCGGATCAATATCTACCGCATCAATTTGACCGGAATTATTACGCAACCCTGCAGCAACGTCATTACCGGTGCCACTCCCAAGAATCAACACATCTTTTGGGCTTTTCTTAACAAAATAAGGGGCATTATAAAATGCGGCCAAGGCTTCCTTTTCTTCATTCCCCTCGATTGATTCCTTACGCAAGTCAAAAATACCCTGATAGAAGGTATTGCTTGTTTCTATAGATAACGTCTTTTCCCGGTTTATGCCAAAAGTCAATATCTGATAAGGAGAATAAAAGTCAAAGCGATTGATAGAAAAAGATAACGATAAAACAACAACCACTAGTATTAGTGATGCGAAGGATACTAAGACACCGCTGAGATCCTTGTAATAGAAAACGATAATACCCGCGGTAGCCACAACTACCCATACCAGTGGTGGACTTCCCAAAAAAGAAAGCAACATAAATAATATTATGCCGCCCACGCTTCCGATTAAATTCCAACTATAAGCTCGAAGTTTCTCTTTCCGCATCATCAAACGAGAATTGAGCTGCCCTAAAGGGATGAAACATATCGCGTTAAAAGTAAAAATCATGATCGTAAATCCATAGACAAAAATGCAATGGCTTATTGTTGCAATCGGTGGTAATCCGAATGTTACCTGCTCAACTACCGGATTCCTAATTAACCGGTATACCGTAATATCCGCATATCGCAATAAAAACATGTATATTATCTGTGCTGCTAAAAAAGGTAGAGCTACTGGGATTAATAACGTTTTCCGTTTCCCTTGAGCGAAACCTATGCCTAATCCGAGAAAACACGACAACAAGCTTACATTTTTGAAATAAGCAAACAGCTGGAAGCAAGAAGCGTGGATGCGAATAATCATTAACTCAATAAATAAAGATAGCCCTGCGGCCAAAATGATACAAAAAGAAACCTTAGAATCGGAAATGTTATCAATAAAGGATGTGTAGCATATAAAGTAATCTTCTACAGACCTAAATATTTTTTTACGTCTTAAAAAGATTGGCAAGAAAAGGCAGGAACCCAGGAATATTCCGGCGGACAAAATTAGTGTCAAACTCGCGCTGCTTATGAATTTTAAAGCAGTCAATGCATACCCGAGGCAAAAACACATCCAGCCCATAAACGGCCAGATCAACAGGCTACGTATCCTTAGATCAGAATTTTCTCTTTCCATTGTTATAGTCTCTTTTCCTACTTATTATGCGCCCCTTTGCGAAACAGACAACGGAATCAGCTCCTGAAAGCTGAAACCATCTTATCGGGCTTCCCCTTTAATCTCCCATCCTCATTTTATCGTAGCATGCACCCAGGAAAAGTAATGAATTACCCTGTAGCAAGACAGGCTGGGTCAAATCAACCATTTTGGTTTTTGAAATAACCTTTATTTTAACCGATTTTATCACATATTACGCTCGAACTACAGTATAATCCATGGTATAATACCTTCGTAACCTGTTAAATACGAGGAGGTTAATCATGGCTTACATAACCGGAGACCGATACCAGATGACGCTTTTGCCGAAAAGCATTGAAGATTATATCTCTCAAGATGACCCTGTGCGGGCATACGATGCCTTTGTTGAAGCGTTAGACTTTGACCAACTAGGTATAACCATTGACGAGAATAAAACCGGCGCAAATCCTTATTGGCCAAAAGCAATGGTAAAACTTCTGGTTTACGGTTATCCTTATGGTACGCGTAGCTCACGAAAATTAGAAAGAGCCTGCCATCATAATTTATCGTTTATCTGGCTTACCGGCGGATTAAAACCCGATTACCGCACCATCGCCAGATTCCGTTCCGACAATAAAGAGGCATTAAAAAAGATATTACAGCAATGCGTAAAAATGTGTATAAAGTTTGATTTAATCGAAGGTAACACTTTGTTTGTCGACGGCACAAAGATCAAAGCCAACGCCTCCTTAAAGAATACCTGGAGTCAAAAGGATTGCCGGGAATACTTAGAAAAGATATCAAAGAACATAGAAGAGATCATCACTGAAAGTGAACGCCTAGACCAACAAGAAGGCAATGTCGGCTCACTGGTAAAACTAAAAGAAGAACTGCGTAACAAACAAACATTGGCTGAGCAAGTCAAAGAAATCGCCGATGAACTGAAAAGAACCAGTAAAACATATGTAAATACTACCGACCCCGACAGCATAAAAACCAAAGGTGATCGAGGTTCGAAAATGTATCACAACAGCCAGATTGTGGTTGACGTCAAACACGGCCTTGTCGTCGAAGCCGAAGCTGTACCTTCGGCGTTCGACATTAACCAGTTAAACAGAGGGGTTCAAGCCGCGCAGGACACCTTGGGCAAGCCACCAAAAACGGTGTGCGCCGATGCCGGTTATCACAGCAGTGCTGACATAGAGAAGATAGATCCTGCCGTTACCGTCGTTGTTCCCTCACAAACACAGGTTATCAAAGAGCGCACTCCAGAAAAAATAAAGCCCTTTTCCAAAGATAAGTTCCGTTACGATTCAGATGCCGACCGGTACCTATGTCCGGCGGGCAACACATTAATACGCACGAACCTGCCGGTATTTGAAAAAAAAGACAGAACTGCATATAAGGCAAAGTCCAGCGACTGTAAACAATGCACACATTTCGGCGTATGTACGACCTCGGCCATAGGGAGGAAAATAGTCCGCCTCAATAGAGAGCCACTGCTTCAGCAATTGGCGCAAACCTACGCCAGTGATACCGGCCAGTGGATATACAAACTGCGAAAGTAAAAAGCGGAATTGCCGTTCGCTCATTTTAAACACAACATGAACATGCGCCGCTTCCTTTTACGCGGAATAAGCAAAGTAACCGCTGAGCTCAATCTATGCGCTATAGGATATAACGTAACCCGTATGATAAGGTTATTGGGTGTTACCGGACTAAAAGAAGCGATAGTTACCACCTAAAAAATGCGGCAGTTTCGGCACTGAAACATCTTGAGAGCCAAGAACTGATTTAGTATGATTATTGTAACCTGTTTGTCAAAGATCAAAGGCTAATATGACCCAGCCTGTCTTGCTACAGGGTGTCTGCGGAATTGCTTCGAAGCCGAATACCTGTATTCTTCTTGCGCTTTTCCTTCCGTGCTCTCCAAAGGAGAGCTTCGAAAAGATTTCTCCGAAGCTTAAGCGTTGGAGAACATCCCTGCGGCAAAGCCGCAGAGTATTCGGCGAAGAAGAATAAATATTTTCTGTCCTCAGTTAAACCCTCTCAATGCCTGCTATTTACTAACTTGGATTCCTTCAACTATCGATTCCAATCCATTCCTGTTTTTTCTTGCGCTTTTTTCGCTTTTTTCGCAAGCCGTTTTTCTTTTAACGTTCTTTCTGGCTTCTTTTTTACATTTTTCTTAGCATCATGACTTTTAGACATACCTTTCCTCCTGGTATAATCACAACAAGTAATATCTGGATTATACCTGATTACAACGATTGTTAATAGATTACAGAGATTAAACCATCAAGGCTATTTTTAATCAAGGCCTCCTTCTCGTGTTTTCTCGTTATAGGATGCCTTTCATTTTAATGGTTATGTTCCTAATTGAGTGCCCTTATTATTTTTGTATCACCGTATAGGCCAGAATCAAATCTTCTTTGTTATCAATAAGGTAAAATTTTCTTAAAGAAAACGTAGTCATGAAATCCAACTATGGCTGATACGTTTAATCGTTCAAGGTTAAACATATTCTACCACTTTAATATGCTTTTGAAAATGGAATAAAACTAATTCCGGAATTCGCAGGGATTTCTTAAAATAAAAAAGGCAGAATCACCTTGTAAGTAATTCTGCCTTTTTAGATTTAAGAAAATTTATTTACTTGTGGGGTTTACGTTTAAATCCAATGCCCAATAATCCTAAGCTAAAAAGAATCATAGAAGTTGGTTCAGGGACAACGCTTGACTGTTGTGCGGTATACTCTGTTCGGAGAAAAGCTGCTGTTTGGCCTGCTGAGCCTGTGCCGAGAGATTCTGCCTCTCTATTATCAAATATAAATATCCCGTTGCCTTGCGTTGTAAAAGCAAAAGTTACAAAGTTATCCACCAAATCAGGTGTATAATCAGGCACACCGAATTGAAAGATATCAAATGAATGACTAACATTATTCATAATTGCAGTAGACACAGAAGAAAGAGGATATTCAGGATATCCTTCTAAAGCAGGCCTATTATTCCAGGTGATTGTATTTTCAGCCCAGCTATCATCAAAGACATGGAAAATCTCTACGATATCGTTAGCTGTCCATGACGGATTCCAAACGTTTAGAGTAACAGAATTAAGTATTGCGGTATCAGGAATTGAAGTCAGGTCAAACTTCAAATATGCGTGTTGGGTTTCATCCTGTGCAAATAAAGCATCATCTCCCGCATTAACATTAGGCTGATTACTTAAAACAGTCGCATCAGCCATTGTCGGCAAGTCCACTATAATCGCATGGGCATGTGGAATGAATGATAAGACAACCAATACGAAAAACAACATTTTTATAAAATTTTTCATAACAGCTCCTTTTTTAAAAATCTTGTCCCCAATAATGTTTAATTTTAATCATCTTTATTTGAGCAATTCCTGTGCCACAATGAGAAAAATTAGTAAATATTCAAAAAAAACTTGAGCCATAACATTTTGTTATACAATGGGTTACGAACTCATTATTGAGGCGGCAACGCAATTATCATCCTTATTCTCCCTCACGAATTTTCTATCTTGTAAACTTATTCGACAAGAAATGAACTATTATCAGCAACTTTTACCATATCTCTTGTTATATGAACAAGTTATCATAATTTAGCGGGCTGTAAGTTATCTTTACATTGTTAAGCAAGGCGGCAGATTAACATCTACGAACACTATTCTCAAGAGCTGGTGTTTGAATATAGCAAGGACAAGCAAATTAGCAACTTGAGGCCTGGCACCTTTACCAGGGAATCACCTATTTTTAAAGCTTGACATAATATACATATTAGTATATTATTTAAAGTATGCTTACACTTGATAAAATCAAAAAAAGAGCTGAAACAGATAAAGTAAGCACTTCACTTGTATTTAAAGAGCATGTTCATCTTATCATTCTAGAATACCTCTTCAAAAAAGGTCTCTTTTCTCAAATGGTGTTTCAAGGCGGGACTGCATTGCGCTTAGTATATCACGGGGTACGATATTCTGAAGATCTGGATTTTGTTCTACAAAACAAGGGTCTTCCTTGCTTTGAAAATATGTACGCAGAACTTCAACCGCTCACGTCTCAGATTAAGAAATTAATTCCTTTTGTGACGACGGCGCACCTCAAGGTTCAAAAAGAAACTCCATCTTTCAGAAGATATTCTTTGGCTTTAGAAGCGGATTTTTTAAACGCAAAAGATAAAACGAATATAGAAATTGCAAATATCCCTTCGCATAAATATCAAACAATAATCATCCGGCATCCAGATGTCTCTCTATCACCTGCTATTAATGTTGAGATTCCTGAAGAAATCTTGAGCGATAAACTTCTTGCGTTTTGTGCGAGAGATTATATTAAGGGGAGAGACCTCTGGGATATCTATTTTATCATGCATACCCTGAACGTTTCAATCAACAAAGAAATAATTGATATGGTAGGAAATAAAATCAGTGATTATGGCCTTACCAAAAATGAAGTTTTAACACGATTGAATAAAAGAATAGAAATGCTAACAAGCGATGGAGTTCGTCTTTTACATGAAGAAATGGACAGGTTCTTGCCTTCGTCCTATCGGGAAACCTTCAAAGATCGCTACCCTGATATTTGCAACGATGAATTAAATGTTTTTATTACATTACTGAAGGAACTGAAAACATGACTCTTCAAGATTGGTTAAACATTTTTAAAAAACATAATGATATTAAGATTTTTCATATCAATCATCTAAAATTGTTTACTTCATTAAACGACCACGCGTTGCGCGTTTCTCTGTCACGGTTGAACAAAAACAATTCCCTTAAAAGAATTTGCAGAGGGTTCTACGCCAATCCTTTTAACATCCCTACTCTGGAAGAAATCTCAGGGCAAATTTATCAACCAAGTTATATCTCCCTGGAATCTGCATTATCTTCCTACGGTATCTTAAACCAAATTCCGCATATTCTAACATGCGTCACGACGCAATTCCCTCACACATTTAAAACCAGTTTTGGCACTATTGAGTACCGCCAGATTAAAAAAGAATATTTTTGGGGTTTTATTGAAAAGAATGGATTCTTAATGGCTGAACAAGAGAAAGCTTTTGTGGATTATATATACTTAAACTCGAATAGAAACAAAACGAATAAGATGTCTCTTTTGAACCTTAAAGACATTAATATGAGAAAAGTAAAACGTTATTTGTGTAAGATTAACATGAAAAAAGCCGCCTCGATGATGGTCCCCAGAACTATAAAAGGGGTCGATTTTTGAATTTTTACTTTTGTGAAAGATTCAATCCCTCTCCGTGCAAGAGAAAAAGATGAAATGGTGCCGGGTGCTGGTGTATGCCTGCCGGCCTAAGGTTCCCCACCAAAATTGAAACCTATTTGATTTTAGGAATGTATTTTGCAATTGGAGCGGTGTTGGGATATGCTCTTGCCAGAAAGCCTCTTCAAAAGGCTAATTCTGTGACAGTGGATATTGTGAAAGACGGCAATCAGATCGACATCTACGAGCACTATTCAGGAGAGCTAAAAAAGCAAGTGGATGCTGCGGCCTATCCAATTCCTTCGTAGCCACGAGCCACGAAGTGGCGAAGGGCGAAGAAGAATATCCAATTGCTTCGTAGCTTTAGCGAAGAAGATGAGTAGGTGTGGGGGGAAAACGTTAAGTTATGGACATCCCTCCCCGGGTAGGGCTCCCTTCCTCCCTTCGGTCGTCAGGGTAAACTCACTGGCAAAATTTTACGATTAATGCCGATTTCTTTGATCTTGACCAACCTTTTATTTCCTGTTCTCTCTGGACGGCTTTGTTTTTATCTACAAAGGTTTGCTTAAATAACAAAAGTTTTACTTTATGCTGACGCAATCTATTTCTTAGGTTTGTTGCTATGCCTGTGTAATACCTATCATTCTTCTCTATTATATAAACATACCACATGATAATCGTAAAATTTTGCCAAGGATTCTCGCCTCCAGAGGGTTTTCATAAAAAACCCCCCTAGAAGGGGGTTTTTTATGAAAACTCCCCGGGTAGGGCTCGAACCTACGACCTATTGGTTACGAACTGACTCGCATTACTGCGAGAGTCGGACTATCTCTTTGCCATATCCTTTTCGGACTTAGGCAGCGGGTGTATAGTCTCTGCACATTTAGCGCAAAACTTTCGTTTTACACACTTAGCTCAGGATTGCCCCCTTACTATTAGTAAGGTAGGGTTTCCCTGAATTAGCCCGCTTTTTCAATCCCGCTTTCACGGGAAAGCTGCTACAATTAGACCCTTCGACTCGGTCGCCTTTCGGCTCCCTCGCTCAGGGTTAATTCGGCTACAGGTTTTCTCTGCGCCTTCGGCTTGAGAAAACCTAAGCCTCATTGAACAGCCAACCGCTCTACCAATTGAGCTACCGGGGAAAAATTATCAAAAGAACAAATTTATCTGTATAATCAAGCACTTATCTCTGCTGAGATAAGTGCTAATTATAGCGTAATTAGGCCTGGGCGTCAATAATGGTTTTAAAACTCTAACTTTAGCTGGGGGTTTTCTTTATCTATTATTTTTTTAACTTCCGTTACAAATTGAGAAGCTGTGCTGATTGCGTTCTTTACCTCAGTTTCAGATATCGATATGCTCGCTTCATATGTAAATATATTTCTTTTCTTGCGCATCTTATCGAAATGCAATATAAGATTTTTGTATTTCTCACCCAAAACATATCCGGCAAATTCAACCGCAGTTTTATGCTGATAGCCGTCTGCCGGCCGATATCCTTTAAAAAACATTAACGCTCTTGCTGTATGCAACATGGCTGTGTAGGCGACAGTAAAAGCGACACCTTCGTCGATTATTAAATTTGCCTCGGCCACTTTAATTTCCTTGCTTGCCCGCCGGATAAGGTTTTCGATTGATTTAGTATTAACTTTAATCTCATTGATTAACCCTTTATTTAAATAATCGTTTATAAATTGATCAAATGTCATGTTCTTTACCTACAAGAAATATCTTTGCGTTTTTAATAACTTCTGTAACAAAAGGATCTTTATCTTTTCTCTTTTTGTTAAAATCCTTTCTTGAATAAAGGCTATAATTTATCTCCCGCTTAAGACGTTTCTCTATGCTATTTATTGCTGCAATTAAAATATCTTCGTTAATATTACCTATTATAAAAAGGTCGATATCACTTGCGGCGTCATCGTCACCTTTAGCAAATGATCCATATATAAAAGCAGATTCAATACCTTTAATTTCCGCTAAAGCACTTTTTAAAAGACCCTTTACTCCTATGGTTTTAAACACAATATTTTTAAACTCATCGAATAAGGGGTATTTTTTATTAAGAGAATAGTAAGAAAGATTCCCTTTTTTGAAAGAATTAAAAATACCTGCCTTCTCTAAACCAATGAGCTCTTTTCGCAACATAGAAACAGGGATTCGTAATTCCCGCTCAAGTTCCCTTAAGTAATAGGCTGAGTCAGGATTGGTAAAATAGAGACGGAAGAGCGCTTCTCTGGCCTTTGATTTAAATACCTTTGTAATATCCATAATGTGTAACCTTTAAATGTTACAATTGTAACCTATTAATATTACAATGTCAAGTCAATTCCTTTTTCTCTATACAGAAAACACACTTCTGGTATAATACCCTTAAATATTATGAAGAATAAAGCTATTGCAAAGAGAAAAAAGAAAAAATGAAACGTCTGTTGAAGTAAAATAATCCTTTCTGTTATTTTAAGAAATCTATAAAATATAAGAATTGATTATAAAGGACAATTGTTTCATACAGCAAGAACTGGCGGCGTTTATAACGGGGATTAGGATGAAAAAAAGGCCTTTTCTACCCAGGTTTTATAAACAAAGGGTGCTTAAGAAACCGATAGGGCAGCTTTTGTTTGAAAATAATATTATTAGCCAGGAGGAATTAGATAAGTGTTTAGCGATTCAGAAATGCAAAGAAAAAAGTCACCAAAAAGAACTTTTAGGAGAGATACTTATAAGGCTCGGGTTTGCTACAGAAGAACAAGTGATAAACGCTGTTGCCGCCCAATACGGCATTCCCTACATTCCTCTGGATAATTTCAAAGCTGATTTGAAAGTAATAAAGGCAGTACCGGCAAACTTAGTATATAAATACATAATCTTTCCTCTTGATATAATGGACGATATCCTGACTATCGCCATATCCGATGTCCCAAAAGCAGAAACCATATCTGCGCTAAGGACAAGCCTCTCGATGGATATAGCAGTTTTCTTAACTGCCCCTGCTCACTTAAGAAATATAATCGCAAAATACTACCCTAATAAATAAATTAAAAATTAAAATGCAAATATCAAAATTACATATCAAAATGTAAAATGTTTGGATTTAAATTTATAATTTTGATTTTTACATTGTCATTTTGATTTTTAATATTTGATCTTGTAATGAGGCTTGTCTATATTTTAGAGGAGGTTGCTGGCGAGATCAGCGAGTTCTGAGCGTTCGCCTTTCTCTAAGTTGATATGGGCATAGATACCCTGGCCGCGCATCTTATCTATAAGATAGCTTAGGCCGTTTGAATAAGTATCTAAATAAGGGTGGTCAATCTGAAAAATATCCCCGGTAAAGACAAGCTTTGTGTTCTCCCCCGCCCTTGTGATAACCGTCTTTACCTCGTGGGGTGTTAAGTTCTGAGCCTCATCAACAACAAAGAAAACATTGACAAGGCTTCTTCCCCTGATATACGCAAGGGGCGATATTATCAGCTTCTCCCGCTCTAAAATATCTTTTGTCTGCTTTTTGGAGTCAGCTTCGAGATACTCCTTTTTTATAACACCTAAATTGTCGAATAAAGGCTGCATGTACGGGTCGAGTTTTTCCTCTATGTCTCCTGGTAAAAACCCCATGTCACGATTGCTTAAGGGCACAACCGGCCGGGCAACGAGAATCTGCCTGTAGTTTTTCTTATTCTCAAGCCCGGCGGCAATTGCAAGAAGTGTCTTACCGGTTCCCGCGCGGCCGGTGATTGTAACAAGCTGTATATTCTTATCCATGAGCGCATCAAGGGCGAATGTCTGTTCTGCGTTGCGCGGGATGACACCCTGGGCCATAAATTTATTTACATGCTTTATTTTCTTATTAACCGCATCATAGCGGGCAAGAGCTGACTGTTTCCCGCTTTTTAATATCATATACTCATTGGGAACAACATCTTTCATAAAATCAAATTCTTCCGCGCCGGCTTCATAAGGCCTTTTGTATAATTTATTTATTGCCTCAACCGGCACGTTTTCCTGATATGTAAAACCTTTGTATAATTCGGATATATCTCCGACATGATCAGTCCTGTAATCCTGGGCTTTTAAGCCTATTGATTTAGCTTTCATGCGCAGGTTAACATCTTTTGAAACAAGGACTATTTGCCTGCCGATATTTTCCTTAAAAAGCGACCATGCAACATAAAGTATATGGTGGTCGGATTTTGCGCTTGTAAAATTAACCGAAAACTCATCGCTGAATTCACCGCCTAACTTAACCATTATCTTGCCTAAACCCGGGCCTATCTGAACACCGCCTTCAAAAATAGTATCTTTACTTATTGCGTCTAAGGAGCGCAAAAACTCCCTTGCGTTATGGTTTATTGTCTGGTGCCCCTTCTTGAAACGGTCGAGCTCCTCGAGTACTGTTATGGGTATAACAATATCATTGTCTTTGAACTGATAAATACAGGAGGCATCGTGAAGGATAACGTTAGTATCGATAATGAAAATCTTTTCTTTTTTCTCTGCCATTATTTGTTACCTCCTTGACACAACAGAAAACCGATCAATTATATTTAAATCGGCGTTAAATACATCTATGTTCATTTTGTTATCTGAAACAGTAAGCCTGCAAAAATGGTGCTGGATTTCTCGTACTTTGCTGTTTGGGTCTATACTGACAACATCTGAAAGGATACCCCCGCCTCCTCCGGTCACCACATAGATTACGCCATTTTTCTCAAGGCGCTCATAAAAATGCTTATGGCCGCTAAAAACAATATCCACTTTATATTTTTCGAGCAAAGGAATGACGTCGGAGGCGATTTCCTTTCTGATTTTCTCAAACTCCGGCTTTTTCTCGCCTGAATGAAAAGGCGAATGATGCCATATAGCAACAATAAATTTTATATCACCGCCTGTCTTAGCCAGCTCAGCTTCAAACCATTTATGCTGTTTGGATCCCTTGCGTAAATTATCTTCGGAATTTAAAATAATAAAACGTATGCTGCCGTAATCTACGGTGTACCACCCCTCGTTGTTTGGTAATTCAAAATTATCAAAGAATAATTTTGATTCTTTCTTTACGTCATGGTTGCCCACAGCAGGATAAAAAAGAGCCTTGCTTCTAAGAGAAGAGGTTATAGTATTGAAAATTTCCCAGTCTCCCGGCTTATACCCATAACGGACACAATCGCCTGTGTGAAAAACAATAGCAGGATTAGATTCCATCATCGAGGAAACTATTTTCTGATGGTCAAGATGGTTGGGCCCCTGGGTGTCTCCGTAGATCAAAACACAGCCCAAAGGCTCTTGCTGAGCGCAGGCAGGCCGATAACAGCATAACAGAAATAATAAAGAGAATAACGGGGTACTTATTAACCGGGACAACTTATATTCTTTGCGCATTCATCCTCATTTGCAGCTATCAGAAAATAGCTTTTCGCTCAAGCAGGGCTTTACCCAATGTCGCCGAGTCAATATACTCAATTTGCGTTCCTAAAGGAATGCCTATTGCAATACGGTAAATTTTAATACCAAAGGGAGACAATTTCTGAATCAGATACTGTGCGGTAAGCTCTCCGTCATTATCGGGGTCGGTTGAGATAACAACTTCCTTTGTTTCGCCTTTCTCGATACGGTTTATAAGCTTGCGCAGGTTAAGATCATCTATGCCGATACCTTCCAAAGGTGAAATTGTTCCCATTAAAACATAATAAAGGCCTTTGTACTGGGATGTTTTCTCGACCGCAAAAATATCTTTCGGTTCCTCAACAATACACACCACATCCCTTTCCCGCTTAGGGTCAGCGCAGATAGAACAAACCTCATCGGATGTGAAGTTGTTGCACAAGCTGCAAGGTTTTATAAAGCGGTGTATGTTCTCCAGGCGGCCGATTAACAATTTAAGGTCATCGGAAGTCATTTTCAGGATATGAAAAGCCATTCGCTCGGCACTTCGCCTGCCCACTCCGGGAAACCTTGCTAAACTTTTTACCAGTTCGTTGAATGCTTTTGAAAAACCCATTTTTCCCGTATTGCGTTATGCGGAATGCGTTATGCGTAAAAAGAGGTATCGAATAAATCTATATGCAATACGCACGACGCACAACGAGACGTTAATCATCTGTATGCAAATTGCCGCCGAAAGTATCGAGAAGGTCGTTCATAAAGTCATTATGACTGCTGCCGTCATCTGCGGGCTGTTCTTGCTCATTTACCCGGTCTTCTTGATCCTCAGAACACTCGGGTTCTGATTTTTGTATATTATCGTTTAAAGTGAATTTAACTTTAACGGGCTTGCCCATATTTTTGGACATGATTTCCTCTATGAATTTAACGTTTTTAGCATCCTCAACAATCCCTTTATGAAAACAATCCTTTTTGGAAAAACTTATTATAATAACATTCTTTCGCGTCGAAGCCGGCTGGGCAAAGAAAAGATGAGCCGAAATGGAAGCCCGGGTTCTTTGCATATCCTTAAGTATAGCCTGCCATTTGGCCCGAAGCTCAGGCAAGAGAATGCCGTCATCGGGCGCTTCCTCTTCCTGGGAATCATCTATAAGCTCTGGCTCTATTTCTTTCCCATCAAGATCAAGCTCGTCTATCTGGGCATCTAAATTATCAATATTTCCGTCAATAACTTCATTCTCATGCCCGCAATTTGGCTGGGAATGATTTTGCTGTTTAGGCTGGCCGCCGCCTTTAGCGCCCAAAGGTTGCACATCCTGGTTAAAAGAAGCGTTAAAGTTGTTAATTGCGCCTTGGCCGGGATTGCTCAATTCTTGAGTGTGAATATATTTAACCACTGCCAGTTCAAGGGGGATTCTTACTGAATTTAGTTTACGCGACCGTTCTTTTGCCTCGATAAGAAGTTCGATTGCCCTCAATAAATCCTGAATCTCTATTTCTCCCGTTAGGGCTAAAACATCTTTTTTACTATGGTCGGAAATGTTAGCGCACTCATCAAAGGCCCTTTTGCTTATTTTTGCCAAAAGCACATCCCTTAAGCGCTCAATAAAAGAAGAAAGAAAAATGCTTAAATCTTTTCCGTCACGCGAAAGCTTATCGATTAATTCAATACAACCTTTTGCATTTTTACGGATAATAGCCCGGGCTACCTCGTTTAAACTATCATCATCAATAATACCGAGGAATGAAAAAATATCTTCAATTTTCTCTTCGCTTAAAGCAACCGGTGCGAGCTGGTCAAGCAGGGATTCCGCATCCCTTATGCTTCCTGCGCCCGAGCGGGCAATCGCATAAAGCAAATCGTCCTTTATCGAAAGTTTTTCTGATTTAACGATTTGTTTTAACTTAAAAACAATATCTTCCAAGGAAAGCAAATGGAACTGGAATTTCTGGCAGCGCGAGAGAATCGTAGGAATCACCTTATGAGGATGGGTTGTGGCAAAGATAAATTTTACGTGCTTTGGCGGCTCCTCCAGCGTCTTAAGAAGAGCGTTAAAGCCGTCGGTTGTTATCTGGTGGACTTCATCGATAATGTAGATTTTAAAACGTGAATACGCGGTTGAAAGCTTAACATTTTCCCTAAGCGTTCTTATGTCATCTATCCCTCTGTTTGATGCGCCGTCAATTTCGATAATATCGAGAGATGCCCCGCGGTTTATTTCCGTGCAGCTGGGGCATTTACCGCAGGGCTTAACAGTGGGGCCGTCTTTACAATTCAGGGATTTTGCAAATATCCGTGCAAGGGAAGTTTTGCCAACGCCTCTTGGGCCGCTAAAAAGATAGGCGTGGTGCACGTGTTTGCTTAAAATAGCGCTCTTTAGAGGAGAAACAACGTGTTTCTGGCCGACAACCTCGTCGAAACTTTGCGGCCTGTATTTTAAGGCAAATGCTTTATATTCCATGATAACCTTTCTTTTTTTAAACAAACATCAAAAACACACCTAACCCTATAAGCAAAGCGGCGATTACTACTTTAAAATCAACAAGAACGCCGTTTTTCGTCATTACTTCAACCAAATCCGATTCCTTGCAATGACAACATTTCATTTCTTACTCCTTGCACTTATCGAGTATCTTGCTCATCAATACAACATATTTCTTAAGGCTGCCGTAAATAATTTGGGCGACTTCCTCTTTATAAGTATGTGATGTGTCATTTCTCATATCTGTCATCTCAAGGCACTTAACTGTATCTTCCTCGCATAGGTTACCCAGCGACAACATCTCCCTGAAGCAAGACTTTGGAGAATTAACAATAACCCCTTCTCGCTGCTTTAAGTATTCTTTTAAAAACTTCCAAATAGCTTCAAATGTGTATTCAAAGCGCTGAATGGCAGCGTCTCTTACGATTATTGTAAAAGGCTCATTGAGTATATCTTTAAGAGTTTCCAATGCTTTGGCAGCATCGTTGTATCGGGCATTTAATCTTTCCATACTACAGCCTCCTTTAAAACTTGCTCTTTGAAAATATCGCCGGCTTCTGAGAGATTTACAATCTCAACCTTATAGGGGGTATTTAAATTAAAAATTTTTTCTTTTAATAAAGTAATCATGCCTTTATCAAAACTCCCCTTTGGTATGATTCCGATATCTAAATCAGAAGAAATATCATTATCGCCTCTTGCACGAGAACCAAAAAGCACAACTTTAACATCCTCGCCTTTCAGAAAAGAAAGAACTGCTTCTTTTATCTCATACATATAGCTATTGCCCGTATCTTTAGCCATTAATACAACTCCTTAAGGCATGGGGAATAAAGAATATTAAAAATATCAATCTTGCCGCAATAAGGTAATATCTATATTTTTCAAAAAGCATATCGCGCCTGATGCGCCAGTTGACTTCATCTTCGCAGCTCTTATTCTTTCTGGCTTGCGGATTGGCCGGCGGCATTACTCATTATGATGGTTTACCTCTTTTCGTACAAATATCTATGTTTGGCAAAAAGAACTTTTTGCACTCTTTTATAATAAATCAACTGCGTAAAATAAGAAACGTTAAAAAACCTATATACCCTATAAACAATAACAATCCTTCCCAGCGTGTTATCTTATACTCTGTGCGCATAACTGTAAAGAGAAGAAAACTAAACAGGATCATTATAGGGATCTCAAAGCGCACCATAGAAAGCTCAAGATAAATAGGCCTTATAAAAGATGCGATGCCAAGCACAAATAAAACGTTAAATATATTACTTCCTATTACGTTTCCCAAACTTAAACTATGCGCCCCTTTAAAAGATGCGGAAAGTGAAGCCGCCAGTTCCGGCAGTGAAGTGCCTATTGCGAATACGGTTATTCCGATAATCCAGGGGTTAATGCTGAAGATTTTAGCAAGTTTTACCCCTCCTCTGACCATTAAGTCAGCGCCTAAGACAAGGCCAAAAAGCGATAATATTGTGATTAGAAAAATAGCTGCCTTTGAACTTATTCTTTCAAAAATTTTATTTATTTCAAAATTTCCCTCATCGACATCTTTCTGGCTGCGCGCCCCTTTGAAGGATAAAAAGATAAACAAAGAAAAACACAATAAAAGAATAATGGAATCAACTCTTCCTATAACCAGATCTAAACATAGCAGATAAAAAATAAGCATTGCTATAAGCATAAGCGGCAATTGCCGCCTTATTACCTCTTTTCTAACCGTAAGGGGAAACAGCATACCGCAAATGCCCAGTATTAAACCTATGTTTGCGATATTACTGCCGATTATATTACCTAAGGAAATGCTCCCCTGCCCTTTAAAAGCTGCAACAATACTCACCCCCGCCTCGGGGGCCGATGTTCCGAAGGCAACTATAACCAAACCGATAAAAAGCGGCGAAAGCTTAAAAATCCGGGAGATTCTCACGCTTGCCTGGATAAAATAATCAGCGGAGAAAACCAGCAAAAGTAAACCAATTAGGAAAATTAAAACATTTAACAACAAGCCCATAATATTCCTTATATGGCCCCTCCCGCTTGGCATATCCTCTTAGAAGGGTTTGACGCAAAAATTCAGCAATATCAGTATGCGAATCTAGTTCAGGGAAGGCATCACAAGAACTTTTGGACAATTCTTGAAACAACTGTCTTTATCTGGTTAAGATTGCCGGTCAAGATATTGTAGACGATTTCCTTATTGATATTTATATACTCGTGGCCTACTACGTTTCTGAAACCAATCATTTTCTTCAGTAAATCTAACTCCTTGCCATTAATAACCTCCTTCTCAGAGAGAATCTGAACTGCTTCGTAGGCAGTAGAAGGCAAACCATAATTTTCGTCAACAACTACACGCTCAACCATATCAATTATATGATTGATTATCTGAAACAGATTGTATTCTATGACATCTTGCGAGATCTCGTCATTAATGAAATCTTCATAGGAAATGCTCTTATATTTGGAAATTTTATCCAAATGTTTATCTATCTGTTCTGCCCTTGAATATATAACATTCTTATCAACCACTATTATACCTCCTCTTTAATCGAGCAATTTCAATTTGTTTTAAATCTATCTTGTCATCATAGGCATAAAAATATCTAAAATAATCCTCTTTTAACTTCTCTTTATCTCTTATTAAAATCGGATACCCCGAAGAAAAAGCCTTCATCACCAGCTCTACAGGCGCCTCATCCGCCAGCACTAAATCAACATTCTTTTTACATATAACCTCTAGATCGCTGGCTAAATTCACCCTATCGATAAAAGGCAGCACCCCTCCTATTAATATATCGATATCGCGGGAATAAGGAAAGTTATTTAAAGAAGAACCGAACAGAAAAGCATAATTAACTGCCTTGCAGGATGATAAATTTATCCTCATTTGCTTTAGTGTATCAGAAAACTTCTTGCCGCCAGTCATAAAAACTTCCTCTATTATGCATAACCAGGGCTGCTCCCCCTGCCTAAAAGATTGTTGCTTCCTTCAATAAAATCCTTACTGGGGTGTTATTTTATACCCTGTGCGCATAAGTGTAAAGAGAAGAAAACTAAACAAAATCATTATAGGAATTTCAAAACGGACCATAGAAAGCTACAGATTAACAGGCCTTATAAAAGAAGCTGCGACAATACTCACCCCCGCCTCTGGAGCTGAAGTGCCGAAGGCAACCAGAATAAGCCCGATAAACAAAGGCGCCAGCTTAAACATCCATGCGATTTTAACGCATCCCTGTATCAGCCAGTCAGAAGAATAAATTAAGACTCTTTCGTAAATTGTGTGATTTTGGCATAACAAAAATAGCCCTTTTTGCTTGCTTATGAGACCTTCAGAGCCCATTGTTATTTTTTAGCTTTATCTATCGTTACATAGAATCCGCGGCTCGTTAGCCCCGCACGCCTATTTCTTAGCCAGCCGGGGCTAAACTCGCGCGCGGTTCTCGTTACGGCCGTCAAGACTGCGCAAA
>JBDRDJ010000027.1:0-39330 GCA_043820815.1 Candidatus Omnitrophota bacterium | reverse complement strand
CTTTATCTATCGTTACATAGAATCCGCGGCTCGTTAGCCCCGCACGCCTATTTCTTAGCCAGCCGGGGCTAAACTCGCGCGCGGTTCTCGTTACGGCCGTCAAGACTGCGCAAAAAGAGATTTTTGTTATGCCTTATAATGTAATGGTTTAGATAAATATCATCACATTATTTACGAATGACCCTTATTTGTTGCAATAAGAAATGCGCGGGGCGGGAATTGAACCCGCATGGAGTTACCCACTAGAACCTGAATCTAGCGCGTCTGCCAGTTCCGCCACCCGCGCATTGTGTAAGAATTATACCACAGATTACATCAATTATTCAAGATTCCAGGAAAATTGAATTGTTCTATTGCCGCTTAACACGAATTACCGCCAATGTTTTGCCTTTTTTTAAAAATTAATATAATCTTCGACACTTAAGGGTAGATGGAGGGTTTCTCTAATGTGGCGGATTCTCTCAGCGGTATAAGGGTGAGTTCTAAAATAAGAAAGCGGGCGTATTTTCTTTTTATTTTCCTTATAAAGTTTTTCAAGCACGCTGATGCCGGCAGTCGGCTCTTCGCCTATGGATACCATATATTTAGCCGCCAGCTCATCCGCGGTAAATTCATCCTGCCTTGAATAAGCCGACATAATGGTTGCAAGCGCTAAAGAAAGCCCCTGGGATGATTCCCGCCCGGAAACAGTTGCCGAAGATGCCGCAAGAAGCAGGTTATAACCTATGGCTGCCTGTAATTTCTTTATGTGGTGGCGGCTTACAATATGGGCAACCTCATGAGCCAATACAAACGAAAGTTCGTTATCATTTAATAAATCAAAAAGATCTTTGCCTATATATACGTAGCCGCCGGGGAGGCTGAAAGCGTTAAATTCGTTTTCTCTTTTGCTGTCAGCCTCTATGACATAGAAATAATAACTTATCTCCTGACGGTCGCAAACTTCGGCAATTCTTTGCCCTGATTCTGTTATGCGTTTGATGTCACCGGGATTAAGGGAAATATTGAATTCATTCTCAACCATATTGCTGATATTCCTGCCCATCCTGACTTCCTTCTCGGTTGAGTATAAAAAAATATCCTGGGTATGGGTTGCGACATTGTATTCCGTAGATAAACACCCCGATAACAAAAATAAAAAATAAAAAGTAAAAAGTAAAAAATATTTCTTCATATTGAAATTCCTTAACTTCGAGATATCATGCAAGGGCTGGTTAAGCTTAGGTGGAGAAATCGCTTCTGTTAAACAGTGAAATAAGCGGACAATCCAATTTAGCAAGGGCAACTTTTGCGCCTTCGCCGCGGTCAATAACAGTTAAGGCTTTTACGACTTTTATGCCTTCATTTCTTAAAACTTCAATGCTCTTGACCAGTGAACCTCCGCTCGTTGCTACGTCATCTACGATAACAACCTTATCGGTTCTTTTTAAAGCATGGCCTTCGATCATTCTCTGGCTGCCGTGCTTTTTGGGATTTTTACGGATAAGAAACCCTTTTAAAGGCATCTTTTTTTCATAAGCTACAAAACAAACTCCGCTTACAATCGGGTCCGCCCCAAGGGTGGGGCCGCCGATTGCGGTAATTGAACCGTTTTCTATGATATCGTAGAAAAGATGGGAAATCAGGTAAATACCTTGCGGGGTTAAGCTTATTTTCCTTATATCAATATAAAAATTGCTCGTTTTGCCCGAAGAAAGAATAACCTTCTTCTTGAAAAATGCATCCTTTTTTATAAGTTTAAGTAACTCTTTTTTCATGGTAACGATTATACTCGAAATAGATTTTCTGTAAAGCCTTTAGTGAGGCTATATCTGATTTCTTAATTCTTCTTTTCAAAAAGATAGGAACAAATTTTTTTATAAAATTACCGGCAGTTATATCAATATCTAACTCTTTCTTCATAACAGATACTCTTTGTCGAAAATATTATCCAACCCCAGCAGGCAATTCGGGTCAAAGTATTTCTTAAGTGCCGCCATTTGCTTTATTTCATCTTCACTATACATTAATTTCAAATAAGGTTTTTTTACCTTTCCTATGCCGTGCTCGGCAGATACGGTTCCCCCGAGCGAAACGGCCTTTTCACAAAAAAGTTTAAGATAATCTTTGGCTTTTGAGCTCTCAGAGTCATTTTTAGGAAGAAAATTAAAGTGCAGATGAGATTCGCCTATGTGGCCGAAATTTAAATAATTAAGCCCTGACTCTTTTGCTTTGACTTTATAAAATTCATACATTTTTCGAAAACTTTCCTTTGGCACGGATATATCCGCTGCCGCCTTGACCTGGCGGCTTTGCCGTAGAATCTCATTTATCTTCTGAGGTAAGGCGTGCCTGAAATCAAAAATACGCCTGCGCAATTGCTCGGTATCGGCGATAATACTTTTATCAAATAAGCCTCGGTGTGTTTCGATAAGATCAGCCCATTTTGAAAGCAATAAATCAAACTCCCTGCTGCTTAAAGCCTCCTGCTCAAAATACACCGCGGCTTGGGCTTTGGGCACAAATGAATATTCACCGCGTAACAGCTCTAATGCAAATGCATCAAAAAACTCCAAAGATACAGGATTTAGCTTATCTTTATTTTTTAAATCTTTAACTGTGTCGATAAAACCAAGGGCATCATCCTCCTTTAGGAAAAAAACAAGGCCGTCAAATAAATAAGGAGAAATATCGGAAAGGGCTACTTGGCAATCAGTAATTACCCCGAGAGTTCCTTCGCTTCCTATAAAAAGGTCGATTAAATCCATGTTATCGTGAACACAATATCCGGCCTGAGACTTTACATCAGGCATATTATAAGAGGGCAGGGAGAAATTAAAATGCCTGTCAGAAAGGAAGAAGTCAAATTCCCTTTTTTTTGCGAAATATTGGCCGCGGTTTATTTTAAGGTCCTGCCCTGCTGCCAAAACAATAGAGATAGATTTAACATAACTTCTTATTGAGCCGCAGCCAAAACCCCTTACCCCTGACGCACAGGTTGATATTGCCCCTCCGATAAAAGCAAGCGGCTCAGTGGGAGTTGCCGCTAAATGGAGATTAAATTTCTTAGTTTCATTTCTTAAACTCTCAAGGCTTAAACCCGCTTCTATACGGGCGGTTTTCTTTTCTTTATCGATATCGATTATTTTCGTTAAATTTTCCAGAGAAATCAATGCCCCGCCAAGGCAAACGCATCCTCCGGTAGTGCCGGTTCTTCCGGAAACTACAGTAAAAGGCGCCTTTTCTCCATTGAGTTCTTTAGTAAGCTCGATAAGCTCCTGCTTATCCGAGGGAATATAGAGCTTCGAAGCGCTTCCTTTTAAATTAGAAGTATCCTCTAGATAGCTTGCGATATCTTCCTTTTTAGATTTGATTATCATATTAAAATTCGTAATTCACTGAGAATGACAAGGCCCGGCCGTTGAACAAATTGCCTTCCGCATTAATCCATATTTTATCGCTTATTGAGAAATCACAGCCTAAAACCATGCCTGTTGATTCATCAGGCAGAGACATCCTGCGTTTCCTATCTTCCTCTATCCAGTGAATATAATCAACTCTTGAGAAACGCATGCCGGCGTAAGGGCAAAACCTGTTAAAATTATGCCCTGCAAGCAGAGAAACCTGCCAGTCATCCAAAATGGCCTGGTGATTAACACCGCCTAAATGGATTGTTTTTGGATGAACGCTTATGTGCTGGAAACCGAAAACAACCGCCGTATCGCCCTTGTCATACATCTTAATCCGGAAACCATAACCTCCGGCAAAAGAAGACGTATAATCGATCTCATCGCTGTTTAAAGGGTGCTGTTTAATATTACCGGCTCCGCCTTTTAAATCTATAGAAAGCCAGTCAAATACCCCGTAGGAAATCAGAAAAAAATGCTGGGTGCTTCGAAGCGAGCCAAACCCTCCTTCAAGATCTCTGTCTAAAATCGCGTGGACTTGATAACCGGTTGAAAAATTGTTCTTATGCGGAAGCTTTATGCCATAGCAAGGTGCCGCGAAACCTGCCGGTAAAAATAAAACCAAAAACAGTAATAAAATTAAAGCTCTTCTCATGAACCCCTCCCATTTACATTCAAAGCAAACTAATTTTCAAACAGTATACCATATTCGTTTATGTATATAAATATTTTTTGTTGTGTCAGGGCGCAAGCATCAGGCTGAACGGAATTTGAAGTTCAGAATCTAAATCCGCGCATAAATGCCGGATCAAACATAACATTAAAATCGACGACCGTTCATTTTAATGTTATGTTTGATTTTGAAAAGTTGACAGTCAAGAATCCAGTCTTAAGGCAGGCGCGGAAAATCGTGAATTAGAAGGAATGGGAGAAAGGAAAAAAGGTAATATTAGTCATGGTTGCCGTGGGGTTTTCGCGCGGGTCAGGGCCTTTGGCTGTGTCATAAATAACGGTTATATTGTTTAAGTTAACAAAGCCGGATGTCGAATCAAAATCAGAAAGCGACCATTCAGTTACCCTGCCTGAAAGAATTATGTTGGCAGGCTGATTCTTATCAGGGAAAAATACAAGATTTTTGTTGGCTTTATAATAACGAAAAAGACATTCAATGCCAGAACTTTTTGTAATAGTTAACTCATCATAAGCTGGATTTGTTTTATCAAGGTCTATCCCCAGGTTATCCCTGCTGCCTTGGGCCTGGCTAACTTCCTTATGCATATAATCAACGATTAAGCTTACATCATTAAGAACGCTCGTCTTTGTCTCGGTTGAACGCAGAAACCTCCTGCTTGCCAGGTCAAAGGAAAAAGCAGCAGTTATAATAACGCCGAAAAGAATAAGCACAACCAGAAGTTCAATTAATGTAACACTCTTTCTCATAATTGCGGGGTTTAACTTTTCAATTTGAAAATTGAAAATCTCAGTTTACAGTTAAGGTAAATTCGATATTAGGATTTCGGATTTAAAGTTCAAAATGCAAACTTTCTATTTTTAATTTTATATTATTGGTATGTAAAATTAACGAGCACTTCTCTGTATTCAGACTTAACAGGGCCGCCGGGGGTTATGTAATTCTTAACCCTTACCTGGTAACTGCCGTTAAAATTCATTTCATCGACTTTAAGGTTGGGTGTTATATTAGCGTCGGTTATATCGTGGGCTTCCCAATTTGTATTGTTTGGCTCAAATAATGCATTAGTGTTATCGGCCCAGTTGGTTGCGCTAACCTGGGGATGAAGAAACCCGAAAACGCTTCTTGCAAGGCTTGAGGAAACAATGCGTTTGTTGGCACGGGATACATATTTTCTTGCGGAAATAAAAGAAGCAAAAAGACCGGCAAAAACAGTGGCTAAAATAACCGCGCTCACCAATACCTCAACCAAGGTCATGGACTTTTTTTGTCTGCTCTTCATGTTAAAACAACCGTTAGCTTTAACGTATTTTTTACCTGTTTTTATATTCGTTTTGATTAACCCTATCAAGAGCCGGATACGGCAACGCACCTTCCTGCTGAGCAAGCTCCGGGCAAGGTAAAATCGGTGGATTCGTCATTGCAGGCGGTTTTTGTGGAACCCACCCTGTCTGCCTGGGTGCAAAAGCTGGTTTGTGATGCGCCGGTAACCGTATAATTCCAGTCTTTTGAAGGAAGGTCCAAATCAAGCCCTTGACTGCAGGCTAAAGTATTTGCGCAATTTACATGGCTGCCTGTTTCAAGCTGATGCATTCTCTCGGCAGATTTAATCAAATCAAGCATTGCTTCCGCTTCTCTGTCACGGGCATTTTCCTGAACGCGGCTATAATTAACAAAGGCTAATCTTGCCAATATGCCGATAATAATGACAATAACCAAAACCTCAAGCAGGGTAAATGCTTTATTTTTAACTCTGTAATATCTGTAATTTAAATCTAACATAAGCAAGATTAAATTAATGACAAAAGTTTAAAATATTATTACAAATAATACTGATCTAACACAGGCTGTATAAAAGAAGCTTAAAGTGCATAGTAAAAATTTACCATGCACCTTAAGCATATGCTTTTATTCTTAAGAATATCTTAAGAAATAGTTCTTACCACCATCCAGTTGGACTACTACTACCAGTGCCGTTATAAGTAAGCGTCAAGTCGTGAATTGACCCACCAGCTGCTTGTGGAGGTTTTCCATTTACGCTGCAACGATGAGCAGTAAGCGTACCTGTGGCATCAATATCATAGTTGTAATAATGCTCTTTCTGGGTATTTTCTCCGGCAGTGGCAACACAAGCATTGGTTGTACCAAAAGGTAATCCGCTTGCGGTTTCTAGGGAAGCAACGTTGGGAAGTGCCCCGTTTGTCTGATTCAAAGCAATGGTCAATGTCCTTAAGGTTCCAAGATTCGCCTTTCCTTCAGCAGTGCGCCCTCTTTCCATAACACGGGCAAATTGAGTAAAACTTAGCATGGCAAGAATACCGATAATAACCAAAACCACCATGATTTCAAGAAGTGTAAACGCTTTCTTCATACTTCTTCACCTCCTTCTTTTAACATATTGATAAAACATTTTCCTCCCTATTTCATTTATACCATACTTACCTTTGAGAGTCAACACGATTTGGGTAAAAAGTGTATTAGTGTATTTTTACACCCATATAAAGATTGTCAAAGATTGCAGAGATTAGATATAGATTACGACGATAAAATTTGGTATTGCGTATTTTTGATATTTAATTTTTGATTTAAAGCTCGGCTATTAAATTTCGATTATGTGCCCATGGTTGAAATCTGAAACAGAGGAAGAAACAGCGATACGGCAATGCCTCCGATAATTATTCCAAGCATAATAATCATTGCCGGCTCAAAAACAGCCATTAATCTCTCGCCTCCGGTTACAAGTTCCCTTTCGTAATATTCGGCAATTTTTTTAAACACCTCGGCCATAGAGCCGGTTTCTTCTCCTACCTTAGCCATCTCGGAAACCAAAAGAGGAAAATTATCGAGCCTTGCAAGCTCATCGGATAAAAAACAGCCGTCTTTAACCTTTTCCTTTATTCTCAGGATATCACGCGAGAATACATAATTACCAACAACATTTGCGGTTACATCAAGGGTATAAACCAAAGGCAGGCCGCTGTCTAAGAGAATGGCCATGGTTGAAGTAAAGCGCTCGAGATTAAAGATAATAAAAGACTTGCCCACCAAAGGCAGTTTAAGGGAAATCTCATCCCAGAATTTAATCACTTTCGGGTGCTTGCGCATAAAATCAAAGAAAACTATAAAAACACCTAAGCCGATTACAAGAAAAATAAAATTTCTGTTAAAGGAATCGGTTAACCGAAAAATTATTCTGGTTGCAAGGGGAAGTTCTACATCCATCTGGGAGAATATCTCGCTAAAACGCGGCAGGATCACCTTGAAAAAGAAAGTTACAACGACCACGGCGGCTAACATTACAACAAAAGGATAAACAAGGGCGGTTTTAATCTTTCGTTCAAACTCAAGCCGAAGTTCAAGGTAATCAGCGAGCCTTCCCAATACAAAAGGAAGATTGCCCGATGCCTCGCCGACCTCAACGATTCCAACCCACAAAGCGGTAAAGACAGCCGGGTATTTCCGGAGGGCCTCGGCAAGGGAAAGCCCCGCTTTTACGTGCTGGCCGCATTCATTCAGCACCTTATCAAGTTTTCCGCTCTCAGTCTGAGCGGATAAAATTTCCAAACTGCGCAGAAGAGTTACCCCTCCGTAAAGTGTAGTTGAAAGGTTACGCGCTAAGAATACAAGGTCATTTAAACGGAGGGACATGCGCTTCCCCCTGCTCCTGCCTGAAGAAGGCGAGCCGGATTTTGAGGTGCTTTTTCCTTCCTTTATGAGCTTTAGCGAAACGATAAAAAGGCCGCGCGACCGTAATCGTGAAATAAGCTCTTCTTTGTTTGATGCGCTTTCAACTTCTTTTACAGTCCGGGCATCAGCGGTTTTTGCGGTATATCTGAATTTTGCCATAAACCTTCCCTTTTAATTATATGTCCTGTAAAAACTTATTTAAGTTTAAATAACCAATGACTAACTTTTTAAAAAGCTATGACTGACAAAATTTCCTCAAGGGATGTTATCCCCTCTTCTACTCTTTTTATGCCGTTTTCAAAAATGGTTAAATAACCTTTACTCCCGGCTATCTTCGCCACTTCAGAAGCAATTGCCCCTCTGGTAACAGCATCTCTTATTTCATTATCAACAAGAATGGTTTCGGTAACCACAGTTCTTCCTCTATATCCTACGAAATTACACTTTTCACAGCCCTTTTGTTTATATATAACAGGGGCATTAAGGGTTACATTCTCAGGCAGTTCGGAACTTTTTACCTCATACGGCTGTTTGCAAAAAGCGCAAAGCCTTCTTATCAACCTCTGGGCAACAATGAGCCTGAGCGAGGCAACAACAAGATAAGCTGGAAGCCCTATATCGATTAACCGTGTAATCGCTGAGACGGCATTATTTGTATGGAGGGTTGAAAAAACCAGATGCCCGGTTAAAGACGCACGCATGCATATCTCAGCGGTTTCAAGGTCGCGTATCTCGCCGACAAGGATAATATCCGGATCCTGCCTCAAGAAAGAACGCAAAGAGGCGGCAAAGCTTAAACCTATATCAGGCTTTACCTGAACCTGGCTTATCCCGTCAATTCTATATTCAACCGGGTCTTCGGCTGTTATTATATTGCGCGTTGAAGTTTTTATTTCATTTAAAGCAGCGTATAAAGTTGTGGATTTACCGCTTCCTGTCGGGCCGGTTAAAAGAACTAAACCGTATGATGCCGTGATGCCCTTTCGTATCGCTTCAAGCTCAAGGGGGAAAAACCCAAGCTTGGCAAGCTCCAAGGGTACGCGTGATTTATCGAGAATCCTTAAAACCACTTTTTCTCCGTAAATAGTAGGCAGAGTAGAAACGCGTAAATCAATAAAATGCTTGCCAAGTTTTACCATAAACCCCCCGTCCTGAGGAAGGCGCTTCTCGGCAATGTCAAGTTTAGCGAGTATTTTCACACGGGAAATTATAGGCAGGTACAGCGAAGGTGAAGGCGAAGGCATATCATAAAGTATGCCGTCAATGCGGTAACGCAGGGTAAACTTATCATGGTGAGGTTCGAGATGTATATCAGAAGCATCTTCATCAATAGCCTGGCGTATTATCAAATCAACGAGCTTTACAACCGGGGCTTCTTCAGCCTGGGCAATCAGTTTATCTAAACTTAAATCAGTATCTTCTGAAGAAATTTCCTTAATATCCGAAGCATCGCCGTCACCGGTTATCCTCATTGCCTCGCGGAACAGCTTATCTCTTCCGTAGAAAGATTCGATTGCCTTTAAGATATCGGTTTTTGTTGAAATTATCGGGTTTATTTCACACGTGGTTAGCTTCTTTAAATTATCAAGAAGAATCAAATCAAGGGGGTTAAACATGGTAACGGTCAGCGAGTTAAGGTTTCTAAAAAGGGGCAGGCATAAATTTCTTATTGCAAAATCATAAGGAATTACAGTTTCGAGGTTTTGATCTGAGGCAGGCTTTAATTTACCGGAAGATAAGGAAACAAAAGGTATGGAAAGCTGTTTACTCAAAGCAATAACGATTTGTTCCTCGGTTACGTAACCAAGCTTTATCAGCACTTCACCGAGCCGGCCTTCTTCTTTTTCCTGAAGGGAAATCGACTCATTTAGCTGTTCAGAAGTTATAATGCCCTCGGAGATTAAAATATCGCCTAAACGTTTATATCTCGACACTTACCCCCCCCGTATAATAAGATTAAAAATCAAAATGTAAATATCAAAATGACAAATAAAAATGTAAAATGTATAGACTTAAATCCTAATTCTCAAAATTTTGATTTTTGATTTGATTGCGTTGCCGTGTATTATCGCCTTGGAGAATATCTATCAAGGGCTATTTTTACGGTATCGCCTCTATTGCCTGAGGAATCCTGCTCCCGGGAAGGAAAACGTGTTCTTCCTGCAAAAGAAGGGCCGTCTTCAACAATATGCGGAGTAATAAAGATAAACAGCTCTCTTTCGGAAACAGTAACATCTTTATGCCTGAACAGCCTGCCCACAAAAGGGATATCTCCAAAAAGAGGTACCTTTATTTCTGTTTCGGTTTCTTCCTGCTTTATTAACCCGCCCACAAGAAGAGTGTCGCCGTTTTTTAAGCGGACAATTGATTTTGCCGAACGCTCTTCAGGGTCTTTTACGTCTCCGGCAACGAATACAGAAGAAAGTGTAAAATCGCTTGCACTTGCCTCTTTAACTACCGCTTCGACAAAAAGCGTAATTTCTCCTGTTTCGGTATTAACCTGAGGAGTGACTCTGAGGCGCGTTCCTGTTTCGGTCCGCTCTATGGTAAAATTAGTCCCGCCGGTATCAGTGGTAGACTGCTGGATGCCGATTGCCTCATCGGTGGTTATTCGTATCTCAGCGGTCTGATTAGACAGAGTCAAGATTTTTGGCCGCGCAAGAGAACGGGCAGTGGTTAAAGTTTTAAGAAGGTCAAGCGCCAGATTCGCCCCGATCATAGTAAATACTGACGGGGCAAAATTGGAGCCGTCTAAACTGTCAAATTCCCAAAAACCGCTTGGCGACTCAATATCGCTTCCAATAAAGCTTGTTGTATTCTTTAATTGGCCCCAAAAAGGAAAAGCAGTAAGGCGGGCACCGGTTACATCAAGCTTAGCAAGGTTAGCCTCAGCCCAGTTAACGCCGAGGCTGTCAATTTCGCTCTTTGAAACATCGAGCATTTCAACTTCAATCATAACCCTTGGAACAGGAACGTCTAAATTAAAAACAACCTGTTCAATCATGGGAAACTGAGAGGGGACATCGGTTATAATAAGCGCATTGGTAAGGGGCTCTTCGCTGACTTTGCCCAAATCACTTAAGACCTTTTCAACAGCTTTAAGAATGCCGGCTTCTTCGCCCTTGCCTGCACCCATAGTACTAGCAACTTCCTTCTGCATGTTCGAAGGGGCAACTCTTGCATATTTAAGGCGGTAAATCTTGGTTTTTAACTCTAAATGGGGTTTTCCCATCTCTTTTACAACAAACACGTTGGCCTCAGGAAAATAATCGTAAGTTAAGTTATTTGCTTTAAAAATAATATCAAGCGCCTCTTTTAAAGGGACTCTTTCGATATAAAGGGTAAGGCGCCTCTCCTGGACTATCTCGGTTGAAACAAAATTAAGGCCGGTCTGCTGGGAAAGCATTTTAAGGACATCTACAAGGCTTGCGCCTTCAAGGTCAAGCGATACCCTTTTTTGAATTCCCGCGATCATATAATCTCCCATTACTCTTTCACTGGGAAAAACCGAACCCATAGGATAAAACAACAATGATACCAGTATAAAAACAATCAAACTCTTTCTCATAAATTAAACCTCCTTCAATTATCAAAAAAACAACTTACCTGTTAACACTTCTGATGAATTCTCTGTCTTTATAAAGAAATATTACGGTATTGCCTTCGATCCTTTTTATCTTGACATCTAAATTGTTAAGAACATCTCCTTCTTTATAAACTTCTCCTTCTATGATTGCCTGGGGAATTTTAGTGCCCCAGAGAACTCCCTCGATAGACAGCTCAGGCAGGTTCTCCTCAGGCGTAGGCAGCTTACCGGGCTCAACCGGTAACATTTTCTTAGGAAGCTGCGGCTCGAAAGGGTTCTCCTGAGCATAAAGGCTGCCGCTTTTAAACCACTTTTTTCTTCCATGGTATGAACCGGCGATAGAATACAAGCCGATAAAAACACCGGTTAAAATTATGAGGATTATAATTTTTTTCATCATTTCTCTGTTACAAAAAAGTCTTTTAGAAGCAAGTCAACTCTTACGTTTGGCGATTCATTAACAATTGACATTGCCTCGGCCTGGACCCTCTGCTCTTCAAGCGCCCTTGTAAAATTTACAACAGTATTATAGGCACAGGAGAATCGCAGCCTAAGCGAAGCCTCGGCATAACCCTGTTCCTGAATTTTTGAGGGAGTAAGAGAAACTATGGAAAGCCCGTAGTCGCCGGCTTTGCTTTTTACAAAATTCTGGAATTCAAGCTCATTGGACCTCAGGAACTCTTTCTTTTTATCAGCGTATTGGCCTTGAACTTTGTTCCACTGCTCTATTGCTGCTTTCTTATAGGCAATCTCTTGGCTTCTTTTATCTTCCTGCTGCATCTTAGCCGAATAATCAACTATGATATTTTTAATTGTAAATGCCGCGGCGGCAATAATAACAACCGCAATAACCTGGTTTTTAAACTTAAATAAATTCTTCATTTTTTTAAAAAACTAACCGCATAGAAAAAGACGTTAAATAATATTCGCCTTCTTTCTGGCGTTCCTGGGATACTATTTCAACGACAGGGAAAATTTCTTTTATCTGCACGTCTTCTTTAAGGTTTGTTATAAAATAATCAACCGCTTCCTGCTCAAGCTGATTGTCGTCTTTGTAAACCCTGCCTTTAATGTTAACCATCCCTTTTGTTAACTGGAAATTATCAAGCCACAACCCTTTGGGCTTTAAAATATTTATCCTCTCAAGCAAAGGAAATAGAGGCTTATATGAAGCGGTTAAACTACTTAAGGTTTTTATTTTCTCCTCATCGCTTTTACGCATCTCATCGATTGATTCGGCAGGCCTGCCTTGTAAAGCATCAGGCACAGCCAAAGCACTTAAGGCAGAGTCGAGCACGCTCTTTCTTTTAGCCAGAGATTGATTGTTGTATACAAACAACCCAAGGCACACAACTGCGCAAACACCAAAAAGTGCTGCCAAAGGCCCTGTTTTTAAAGGCATATCGCTTACGGTCTCAATCTCTTTAAAGTACTCTGCTGTCCGCTTAACCACAGGCTTGAATTTATAGGTAGAAAAATCTATACCGGCACAGCCTAATGCTTTAAGGCTGTCAATGGAACTATCGGGCTTTTCGGTTAAATCATAAGGAGTAAACAAGTCAACTTTGGCCTGTAGTTCGTCTCTCAACAAAGACACCAGATGCTCGTCAAAGACATCGGCTACAACAAAAATATTCTCAAGAACATAAAACTCAAACTCTCTTTTAAAATACTGGAAAGATAAATGCAATATCTCAAGGAATTTATCGACATCCAAAGCCCCCTCTTTGCGGGGAACCGAGAAATTACGGTTAAAAACAGGCAGGTCATAATAAAAGAAGGTCAAGCTCGCCTGTGACTGCTCAACATCGAGCAGGGCAAAGTTCGAAATACCGGCTATTTTCTTGCGGCTCTTTAAAACCCTGACCAGCGAAATACATGCAGGCTCAATTACTGCCGGCTGAAGGCCTAAACGGGCAACCATGCCGTTAATCCGTTCGAGTGCCTGCTCCTGTATGCCCACAAAAGACACGGTAACCTTCTTCTCCTTTGGAAAACGCACAAAAGCATAATCCCACATCAACTCTTCGACTTTAAAAGGTATGTATTTCCCTATTTCGTAGCTGATTGAAGATTCTATCTCTGACTTCCTCATAAGCGGCATCTCAAATGACCGCAGGATAAACTGGCTGTCAGATAAAGCGATATAGACATCTCTTTCTTCGGAGCCGATATCCCGTAATGTCCTGTTTATCAAAGCCTCCCATTTTACCTCTTCATTTAAATTCTCAACTCTTGTTTCCTCCTCCAGGGAAGAAAGCTCAAAATTAGCAAGCGAGACGATCTTCTTTCTGTCAACGAGAGCCCCCCCTATTGAGTTAGTCCCTAAAAATAATCCTACGTGCTTTTTGCCCATATCTAACCTTTCGAAAGCTTTTTAATCCACTGGTCAATATTCTTTCTGTCAAAGCGCCAAACTTTACCAATTTTTATGCCGGTAATTTTTTTCTGGTGAAGCCAGTTATAGATAGTCTGTTTCTGAAGCCCGAGATAATCAGCCAATTCATCTACATTCATTAAACGTGGCAGCCTTTGTCTTTTATTCATATCTTCCTTACCTGTTTCACAAACGAATTATATCTACATTAAATTACTTTAACCACCCTGCGTCAAGCATAATTTGTTATAATATTGAATAACTCACTATATCTTGTATAAGTCCCATCATACCACTATATATTGTTGCCTATCTACCCCCATTATTGCTAATTACTTCTATTACTGCGCGGAATAATCGAAGCCAGACATGATAAACAGAAGTCAGAATTTAGATGTCATAAGTCTGTTAAGGTCTTATGTCTTACAAGAGGGTGTGAGCAAGGTAGGAAGAACGCACGTAGGGGGCGGCTTTTACGGCTTTAAACCCTGATTCAAAGGCTTTCTCCTTATAAAAAAGAAATTCTTCTTGGGGAATATATCTGATTACCGGGTAATGCTTGGTAGTAGGCGCTAAATACTGCCCTATTGTCAAGAAATCACATCCGGCGTTTGCCAGATCTCCTAAAACATCAATAACCTCTTGCTTTTCTTCTCCGATTCCAAGCATAAAACCTGACTTAACAATAATATTCTTATTTATACCTTTAAGCTTCTTTATTATATCTAAAGACCTGATGTAATCTGCCTCTTTTCTTACCTTTATATATAGTGACGGGACTGTCTCAATATTGTGGGAAATTATATCGGCTCCCGATGAAGCAACTAATTCAAGCGGTTTCTCTTTACCTTCAAAGTCAGGTATGAGAATCTCTACCTTAGGAACAGGCACAAGGGCCTTAATCTCTTTTACGGTTAAAAGAAACATCTTTGCTCCCCCGTCAACCAAATCATCCCTTGCAGGAGAAGTTACAACTACATATTTTAATCCCATGCGCTTAACAGCCTCCTTAACCCTATGTGGTTCAGTGTAGTCAGGTTTATTAAGCGGCAGTTTCTCGATAGCGCAAAAACCGCAATTGCGGCTGCAGGATGTACCTAAGATCATAAAAGTAGCAACATTGTTTTTAAAGCACTCTGATATATTCGGGCAAAGCGCCTGCTGACAAACGGTGTGCAAATTTAATTCCGATAGAAGTTCTTTTACGCGGCGTAAAGAAGAAAGGTCGATTTTCTTATGAAGCCAATGCGGTTTTTTCATTACGGTATAAATTCCACTCTTTTTTTGCGTACTTGCCTTCAATAAGCTGTATGATCATGCCGGACTCATAATAGCTTAAGCCTGTGTTTTTATATGATACTGAAAACCTGCGGCAAAAACTTCCGGCAAGAACATGTTTTAAGAAATTGAAGTCAAATTCTTTATTCATCAACTCTCTTAAGCAAGTGGCTTCGTCTAAATTTGGGCAGGGATTGATTTCTTTCTTTATAAACTGACGGTTAAGGCTTAAGGGGATGCTTCCGTGTTGGAAAATAATTTCTTTTTTTCTTCTCTGGGCATTGCCGCCGATCTTTTTACCATTTACTACAAGGTCGTAAGGATGGCAGTTAGAGTAGCAGTAACTACCGTAGCTTTCAGTCTTGCGGCAAGGGATATTATCTGCAAAAACTGCTTTAAGGCCTAAAGTATCGTAGAAATCAATAAGAAAGCTGGATAATGCAACGTATGATTCTTTTACATTTTTACTAAGGCATAAATCTTTCACAGAAAGTATTATACTGTAAGTTATCTCGTCTTGGTGAAGAATACTTGCACCACCTGTCATCCTGCGAACAACCGGCAGAATTGACTGTGCGCTTAGAACCTGCTTTGCTCTTTGATTGTATCCTAATGATATACACGGGACATTCCACCCGTAAACCCTTAGCGTAGGCACGCCGGCATGAGAGTAGCCCTCAAGCAAGGCCTCATCGCAGGCCATATTGTAAGCACCGCTATGCTCTTGATCTAATATAATACGCCATGTTTTATTCATATTGTGATTTTATAATTATATTAACGGCAGCATAGGTCGGGGAAGCGGGCGGCTTTTACCTCATCAACTCTTTTTATATCCTTAGAGTGAGGAGCGCTTTTTACTAAATCGAGGTTTGCATCAATTTCTTTATCGATGGATATCAAAGCATTAATAAAATAGTCAAGGCGCTCTTTGTTTTCGGATTCGGTAGGTTCAACCATTAATGCTTCTTTAACAACTAAAGGAAAATACATTGTAGGCGGATGAACTCCGTAATCAATCAGCCTTTTGGCGATGTCAAGGGCAGATGCCCCTCTTTGTTTTTGCCTTGTGCATGAAAATACCACCTCATGCATACAGGGTTTATCGAAAGCCGCTTCATAATGATTTTTTAATTTTCCCTTAATGTAATTGGCATTGAGAACAGAGTTATGCGCGATCCTGATAAGCCCGTCTCCTCCTTCCCTTAAAAGGTAAGTGTATGCCCTTACTAATACGGAAAAATTACCGTAGAAACTGCGCACTCTTCCAATAGAATTCTTTAAACTATAATCGAGAAAGAATCCCTTAAGGGATTTACCCACAACCGGAACCGGCAAAAAATCTTTTAGCTCATCAACTACACCCACTGCGCCTGCCCCCGGGCCGCCGCAGCCATGAGGGGTAGAGAACGTTTTGTGCAGATTTAGATGTATAACATCAAAACCCATAAGAGAAGGCTTTGTTATTCCTAAAAGCGGGTTGAAATTAGCACCGTCATAATAAAGAAGGCCGCCTTGGGAATGGATAAGTTTGCTTATCTCTAAAATATTCTCCTCAAATAACCCTAATGTATTGGGATTTGTGAGCATTATTGCCGCTGTATCGCTGTCTGCGGCTTTTTTTAGAGCATCTATGTCGATAAGCCCTTTTTTATTACTTGGAATCGTTTGTGTTTTGTAGCCGCACATGGCCGCAGTTGCAGGATTTGTCCCATGTGCTGAATCGGGGATTAACACTTTAGTTTTCTTGCGTTTGTTGATTTTATGATATTTTTTAATCATGAGCATACCGCAAAGCTCACCATGGGCACCGCTGGACGGCTGGAAACTGAAACTGCTCATCCCGGTTATCTCGCAAAACAATCTTTCGAGATTATAGATAAGCTCTAATGCGCCCTGCAAAGATTCTTGAGGCTGATATGGGTGAATGTGCATAAATCCTTTGAATGCGGAAGTCTGCTCATTAATCTTAGGGTTATACTTCATGGTGCAAGAGCCTAGAGGGTAAAAATGGGTGTCTACTGAAAAATTGTCCTGGGCCAGGCGGGTATAATGGCGGACTACGTCAAGCTCTCCCACCCAAGGCATAGAAAGCTCATCACGGAGCATCACTTTTGGAATAATTTTTGCGGCATCGCAGTCAGGAACCCCTGTTTCAGAAATGTAATTAGTTTTCCTTTGATCTACACTCTTCTCAAAAATAAGCTTTCTATCCACCTTATACTCCCAATGTTTTCAACCCACAAGATTACACGAGATTCACACAAGATTTACCTGTGTTTTAAGATATCTTTAACTGCGCTAATGAAAGCATCTATGTCATTTTTTGTTTTCTTCTCGGTGCAGCAGCTGATTACTGCCCCTCTATGATTGGGTAAAATATCACCTGCAAAGTAACCGGCAATGATCTTTTTCTTAAAAAGTTCATCAAGCAGAGCTTTTGGCCGGTCTACTTCCCATAAGAACTCGTTAAACACGCCCGGCCCGTAAGGAATACTCACACCGTCAATACTTTTAAGATTTTGATAAAGATACTGAGTATTATTTAATGAATAACGCGCGGCTTTTGTTAAGCCTTCTTTGCCTAAAAGGGAAAGGTAAATCGCCGCTCTTATGGCCTGATGAGACTGGTTGGAGCATATGTTACTCGTTGCTTTTTCTCTTCTTATATGCTGCTCTCGAGTCTGTAAAGTAAGGCAATAGGCCGGGCAGCCTTCGATATCGGTAGTTTTACCTACAATTTTTCCCGGCATCTGGCGAAGATACTCTTTTTTCGCCGCTAAGAATCCAAACGAAGGGCCGCCAAAACTAATCTCGCAGCCTAAACTCTGGCCGTCGCCGCAAACTATATCAACGCCTAAGGAACCGGGCTCTTTAAGAATAGCTAAAGACAGCGGGTTAACAACAGAAACCACTAAGGCGCCGTGAGGTTTTACCTTTGATGCAAACTCTTTAATGTTTTCGATAAGCCCGAAGAAATTAGGGCTTTGCACAATCGAACAGCCGATTTCGCCGTTCATTTTAGACGAAAGCCGATCAAGGTCAACCAGGCCGTCTTTACCATGCTCCATTTCTTCAATTACGAAATCAAAACCGCTGAAATAAGTCCTTAGCGTTTCTATGTATTCGGGGTGTATTGCCCCGCAAACAAGCACCTTTCTTTTTGCGCTCAGGCGTAATGCCATGAGTGCTGCCTCGGCTAAGCTGGAAGCTCCGTCAAAAACCGAAGCGTTAGACACATCCATACCAGTTAACCTGCAAATGTAGCTCTGGTATTCATATATCGCCTGAAGTATCCCTTGAGAACATTCGGGTTGATAAGGGGTGTATGCAGTAACAAATTGGTGGCTCGAAGCAAGCGCCGAAACTGCAGCGGGAATATAGTGGTCGTAACAGCCGCTGCCTAAAAAAGAATTGAACTCATCAATTGCGCGGGTTTTATCAGATAACTTAGAGAGTTCTTTCTTTGTTTCAAATTCACTTAAGCCCTTAGGTATGCCCAAAGGCCTGCTTAAAATTATTTTAGAATCTAAGGACGAATAAAACTCATCGAAGCCAGATGCGCCGATTGAGTTAAGCATCTCGGCAATCTCTTTCTCTGTATTTAGAATATATGGCATGATATGGCAAATAAAAATTTATTTTCGTATCATTTTTATTTAATGTGTTTCCTGCTTAATAAACTCTTCATACTCTGCTTCATCCATAAGGGCCTGGAGTTCTCCAGCATCTTCAATCTCAATTTTTACAATCCATCCCTTATCATAACTGGATTCATTTATCCACTGAGGATTATTGTTTAAATCCGTATTTACCTCGATTATCTTTCCGCTAAGAGGAGCGTATATTTCGCTTGCGGCTTTAGTAGATTCAACTGTTCCCAAGCGCGAAAACTGTTTCAACGCATGGGAAACTTCAGGCAAATCAATAAAAACAATGTCTCCCAGCTCAGACTGTGCATAATCGCTTATACCGATAACGGCCGTTTTACCTTCTACCTTAGCCCACTCGTGTGACTTGCTAAACTTAATCTCTGCCATTTTCTACCTCCCTTTAATCACAAACGTACCACGAATAAAAGTTATCACCAAGGCCGTGATTCGTGTTTAGTGGTTAGTTATTTTTAATATTTAATTTTTAATTTTGCAATCTGTCCGGATTTTCTTAACGCCCGGTTTAATAAACGGCCACTTAGACACTCTTGCGGTATAGCGCCTGCCTCTAATTTCTACCGCTATTTCACTTCCGGCAGAGTGGCAACCGGATTCAACATAAGCCATGCCTATGAATGCATCCATTGTAGGCGAATAAGCGCCGCTTGTTACGACACCAATGCGTTTATTCTTATTATATATAAAATAACCTTCTCTGGGGACTGCCCTTTCTTTCATAACAAAACCTATGCGCCTGCGCTTTACGCCTTTAAACTTTGCTTTTAAAATAGACTTTTTACCGATAAAATCTTCTTGAGATTTTATTACCCAGCCTAAGCAAGCCTCGTAAGGATTTGTTTGATCATCAAGCTCGTGGCCCCAAAGAGGATATCCCGCCTCTATTCTTAAAATATCTCTTGCGCCTAAACCGCAAGGCAGGGCCCCTATGCCTTCTATACGCTTAAGAAAAATATCCCATAAATAACCGGCAGCTTCCCAATCAGGATATATCTCAAAACCATCTTCTCCGGTATAACCGCTGCGAGACACAAAGACACCTTTACCTTTATAAGTTCTATAAGCAAAGCTCATATACTCAAGGCTGGAGATACAAGGGAAAACCCTCCCGGCGACAGCATATGCCTCTGGGCCCTGAAGAGAAATAAGCGCCATTCTCTGGCTTCGGTCTACAACCTTGGTATCCCTGATTAAATTATCGTTAAACCAATTTAGCACCTTGTCTTTGTTTACGGCATTTACCACGCACAAAAAACTATTTTTATGCCTATAAACCATTAAATCGTCGATTACCCCGCCTGACTCATTGAGTAAAAGGCTGTATTGCATTTTGCCATTTGAGATAGAAGATACTTTGTTAGGGATTAATTTACCTAAAAATTTCTCGGCACCTTGCCCGCTGACAGCAATTTCGCCCATATGAGAAGCGTCAAACATACCGCAAGAAGTGCGGACAGACTGAACCTCCTTAAGAGTTCCGGAATATTCCACCGGAAGTATCCAGCCGGAAAAATTAACCATCTTAGCATTAAGCTCTTTATGGTGCTGGTATAAAGGCGTCTTTTTTAATTCCATAATTAAACTGCTGTAAGAATTTATATTTGTTTAAGCAGATTATTAAAAAAACAACCCGCCTCCTGGTAAATATTAATATCGGCTACGGCCTCAAGGGATGATTCGCCGCAATTTACATTAATTATCTTAGCGCCCCTTTCACGGGCATATAACGGTAATGTTGCGGCCGGATAAACCGTCAGGCTTGTTCCGATACATAAAACACACGTTGCCCTGTGCAGATAGCTGTAACTTCTCTGAATCTGAGATTCAGGCAGTAACTGTCCAAACAGAACAACGTCACTACTTAGGCGTTTTTTGCAGCTTTTACACTTTCCCGTAAATTCAAGAACAGCTGCAATAATCTCGCGGCTTCTCTCTTTTATTTTGAGTTTTTGAAGGAAAGATATAACCTCTGATTTGCTCTTTTTAACGCTGTAATCGCATTTTAAACAAGCGAACCTATAAATATTACCGTGAATTTCCGTAATGCTCTCTGACCCTGCCTGCCAATGGAGGTCATCAATATTCTGGGTTATAATACATGTTACATAACCTTGCTTCTCTAGATATTTCAATCCGTAGTGTGCCTGATTAGGCTTTGCGTTTAAAATCAAGGTGTAGGCTTCAACAAGAAACTTTTTTAATGATGCCGGCTGGTATAAAAGCAAAGAAGTTAAACCCTCTAACGTAGCATACACGGATGGATTATAGCGGTCCCACAGCCCTCCTTTGTCGCGAAAGGTGGGGATGCCGCTGTCTTTGGATAACCCTGCTCCGCAGAAAGCAACAACATTGCCTTGTTTTATCGTATCAACAATATCCTGCATAATTTACAATGAACGAAAGCGTACGGTTTGTGGTGCCATTTCGCCTGTTAGAGAAATTACCCGAACACAGAGAGCATATATTTATATCGAGAAAGTTTTCCCTATGCAGGCCTTTTGAAGAAACCTTTTCTTTGGTAAAAGCGATAACATCAAAATTCCTCCTCTGGCCCTCTAAGAATGAAGATAACTCCCCAAAACCTAAAAATTCAATCCCAACAGCGTAGCAGCATTTTCTAAGGCCGACGCCGCAGGCAACTTTGCAATTTGCTAAATCAGCCGGCAAATTATCCAGAATACCCTTTTTAGCAGAAAGCCAGCCCATATGCACAATCCCAATCGAGCTTTTTGCCGCATCCGCTATGAAAACAGGCAGGCAGTCGGCCGTGCGCACTGCCAGCACTAAATTTTTCGCATCGGTAAAAAGCCCATCGCCTTCATATAAGCCTTTCTTGTCTATTGTTTGAATTACCGCAGAGTGTGGTTGGTTTAAATAGGCGACGCTGTAATCATCCATTATTTTATAAAGAACAGCATGGATATCTTCGGGTATATTTCCCAGAAGGGTCTTCTTGGTAAAGCCGGCGATAATCCCATTCTCAAAGAAATCTTCTATCAAAAAACAGTGCTCTCTCTCAGTTAACCTCATTTAAAATTAACACGTGTATTGTAGAAGCGGATTTCAATCTCTATTAATTGATTTCAACAATCTTATCCCTTGACTTATGCCCCTTTATAATCTCAATTCTTGATTTTGGAACAGACAGATAATCTGACAAAATTTCAATAAGCCTTTTATTAGCCCGGCCTTCCAGCGCCAGCTGGCTCACATACACTTTTAATACACCCTGGGCAACTTTCACTAATTCACTTTTTGCCCTAGGCGTCAACTTGACCCTGACTTTCATATTCTATTTCTTCACGGGCGCATTAATAAGAGCGGTGATTTTCTTATAGATAACCGCGGGCTCCTCTAGCCTTCCTGTGCCGTAAACTCCACAGGCAAGTTCTCCCTTACGGGGGGTGAGAAAAATGTATTTTTCCAGCTTTCTTAAGGCTTGGATATTCTTCTTGATTACCGGATTCACCCACATGTTTTCGTTCATGGCGGGTGCAAGCAAAACCTTTGTTTCTTTAGGCAATGCGCAGATAACCGCCGTTAAAAGATTATCGCATATCCCGCATGCTATTTTAGAAAGCGTATTGGCAGAAAGCGGGGCAATTACGCATAAATCGGCCCAGCCGGCAATACCGATATGCCTAGGGTTAAAACTCTCAGGCAGTGAAAACATATCCTGGTATGCATGGTTTCTTGACAGGGTCTGAAAAACAAGCGCAGAAACGAACTTGGAGGCAGATTCAGTCATAACTACCTTCACAGAAAATCCGCCCTCAACAAGCAAGCGTATTAATTCGCAGGTTTTATAAGCGGCTATCCCCCCGCACACCCCCACTAGTATGTTCTTCTTAGATTTCCTCATCTAACCTCCCAACCCCTATTTCGGTAACGCCTTTCGGTTACGGTAACGATCCATTCGGCTTCGCTTAAGGGCGATGCCCCTTTTTAAATTAAAAATCAATCAAAGAAAACATCAACCCTTTCTATTTTGCGCTCCCTTAACGCAGAGCTTAAGAAAGGGTTCAAGGTGTCGCAGGGATACTCTTTTTTCTTTGAATTCTGTAAGACAATTATTTTTCTTACCTTACAGTTATTCTTGAATGTATCTTTGCGGGAAGGATTGTGATAAACTACCAGAGTTGAAGAAAACAACTTAAAAGCGAATGAATTCTTAGGCAAAACAACATCTTTACCTTTAAAAGATAATTTCTGGGGCGAACCGGTAAACATACTCCCTTTCAGGATTGGGCTGAACTTAAAGTTAAGTTCGCCTTTACCGTTAACACAAAATGGCTTTCTGCCTAAACAAAGAACCATCCATATATTAAGGGCCTCAACGGTTGTCCCGCTTAGCCGGGCAACAAACCCTCTTCCCCATAAAGAGCGGTCGGGGTAAACACTGCTTACGATAAACGATGAATTTTCCGCGGTGCTCCTTCCGTACACCTTGGGGTCAAAGAAACAAACATAACAATTGAAGAAATCACCAAAGAATTCTTTATAGAGGCCGGCCTTTAAGGTCTCCAGCAAATACTTATACTCCATATGCAGCCATATGGATTCATTTTCAAGCCAGCCGGGCACAAATATACGGCTCCTTCCTATTTCTAAAGGCATATCCTTCAAAGAAGCGTTAAGCCTGTACATTTTAAGTTTTTTATCAAATAGGCTTGATTTCTTAAGTGAATGATAAATTGCCGGGTCAGACTCAACTCTTAAAGCATGCACCGGGCCTTCAAGAAAAAGCGGTAAGCTGCGTTTTTTAAATCTAAGAGGCATTAGGGAACCGTCCGAATGTGCGGTTATTTTAGAGGGGATATACATAAAATATGTATAATGTACGCCGCTTTCTTTGTCTTTGGCCTTTTTAATTCCTTTATCAAGTTTAGCAATAAGTTTATTCAAGAAAATGACTATAGAATCAATTTCTAAATACTTATGTTTTGAAGAAATATTAAAAAAGGTATCTTTCCTGAAACGTTCCTTTAAAGAGTTGGATTTATCCCACCACTCATAATCGTTAAGCTTTAGCACTTTAGAAGAAAAACCGTCAAGTATCTTTTCCATGCCGTTTAAAAAGGCTGCAATGGTTGCGTTAAACTTCATCTTCAAAACCTTTTTCTTCTTAAGATGTTCTAATGCTTTAATGAGCATAATACATGCCCTTTTTATTTCAAAGGTTTCACATATTGAAGACCCAAACAAAGCAGGAAGGCCGTTTAAAGAATCGCACCATCCGGGCTTATCTGCCTCCATCTCTACCCCTATGCCTTGCGGGTCAATCGTTGCCGATTTGTTTAAAATCAAAGAAAGCATTTTCTCAACAAGATGCGTCCTGTATATATCGCCGTCCTTTGTTCTTAAGAAATGCTTGAAGCGCGAGCGCTTTTCTATAATGCCGTGCTTCTCTTTAACTTTATCAACGCTTTCGAACTGGTAAAGCCGCCCGTCTTTTAAGGTGTACCTTCTGCGGCGCTCTTTTATTCTGTATTCGTCATCCCAGAAACAAAAAGCATTTAGAAGAAACAGTTCCTTGAGTTTATCGGGGAAAAAATACAGAAAGTTTTCAATCAGGTCAAGATTATATCTCCAGTGGTCTATCCAAAAACCCTCACCGTATACAGAAACAGGCTCACGCTTGGCCTCATTGAGCAGGCACCAGGCCAAAGATTCTTTTTTGGCAATATCAATGCCTTCCTCCTTGAGCGCCTTAAAAAACTCTCCGAAATGAAATCCTTTATGCATAAGCGTGCGCAGGCGCTTGTTATTTATACCGAAGGAACCCAGTATTTCCTTGGCACGAAGCCCTTCAAAATAAAGCCTCTCTCCTCTTACAACCAAAGGATTATAGCCGTCAATCTTTATGAGATTAAGAAAATAAACTATGTTTTCCGCTGATATTGCGGGATTAAAAAATAGGTCTATTCTCCTGTTTTGGTTAACATCCCTATAATTGCCTTCTCCTTCGGAGAAATACGACGGCAGGAGCTTGAAACGGTTATAATCTCTTTCTAAATCGCCGTGTTTGCGCGAGAAAATATAATATACTTTGTTCGATCCTGCAGGTTTTAGGCCTGAATTATTCCTTTTATTAACGCCATTTTTAGCACCGTCTTTTGAAAACAATCCATCGCTGTTTGAATAAGGGTAGCCTCCTCTTAACACATTATCGAGATAGCTTGAGCTCAAATAGTGGTCAAATTCTTTATGGTTTGACCTGCATAAAGCTACATTTTTTATTGATTCGATAAGTTTCTCATTCTGGGCTTCTTTCTTATGCAAGAAATCGGCATTGATTGCGTTAGTAAAACTCTTTAAGTATTCTTGTTTAAAGCACGCCCCGAAAACGCTGAATAATTGCTTTTCCTCACCAGGTTTAAATTCCCAATCAACATAGCTGAAAGAGCAGGGTGTCTTGCCGCAGGTAACCTGTTCGTTTTTGGGATTGAAATCATCCCTTAAAAAAAGCCGGGGTTTTGAAAGAGAAACATCCTGGCCAAAAATGCAAAGCGGGTCAACTATGACAGAAGGGATTTTCTTCTGGTTAGCCTGCTGGTAAAAAGAATAACTAAAATTTGCCCCCTCAATATATTTTGTCTGGCTTACATCCTGAGGATTTACTATAAGCTTAAAACCGGCAAGGCCGCCGTCTATAAAAGAATGCATCCATGCCTCAAGCGTCCTGGCAAGATATTTAAGAAAGAGGTCGCTGGAGCCAAAAGGGATAATGCGCCCGATTCCATCCAGCATCTCGACATGCGCAGCCTTGTTCGAAGTATTCTTAACCGTAACCACTCTTACAAGGGCGCCTACATCGCTGCCCGGAAGGGTAAAATACTTTACCTTAAAAGATAAGCCTATTCTGGGATTTTTCTCGCTAATTTCAAAAGAGGCGCTTCTTGCGGTCATCTGCTGTGAGCTTAAACATTGAGAATTTACGGTAAAAGGCTCGTAGAATTTATTATTTATCTTTACGAATGACCTAAACCCCAATGACGGTATAAAAACCTGGGCTTTGCTCGCAGGAAAAAATTCAGCGATAGCGTGGTTTTTATCCTGGATACCGAAGCTGGCAATGCCCTGGGCACGGTTAACATAAAATACCCACAGAGGAACCCCCCACACCCCGGCAATACCGGGAAGAAAATTAGAGAAAGGCGGCATGGAATTATAATCATTAATTGTGAAACTTCCGTCCTCGTTAAAAATATAATTTTCAGCCATACAACTTTAAAATCTCCTTAAGAGAGGAGATTACTTTCTTTTTTTTGTAAGCCCTGAGGCAGCTTACGGGGCTTGATCCGCCCTTGATAAATACAGCCTCGACTCCGGCGCGCCTTGCTGTTTCTAAATCTATGTCCATGTCTCCAATATATACGGCTTGCTCCCTTTCTACTTTGCTTAACCTTATTAAATTCAAGATAATTGCGGGATCGGGCTTTAAGCGCCCGATTTCATCAGCACAAAGAATATAATTAAAATAACGGTAAATACCTAAGCTTTTAAGCAATATTACCGTGAACTCTTTTGGCCTGTTTGAGGCTACGGCAATTATCTTTTTTCTACGCACAAGATGCGAAAGAACCCATTTCGCAAAAGGGCGTGTTTTTGATAATAACCCGAGGCTTTTTTTGTGATGTATGCGGTAGAGCCTTAATGCCTCTTTTTGATCGCCTTTTGAGAAAAATGAGCGGATAAAAAGCTTATCCCCCTTGCCTATTGACTTTTTTATTTTAGCAAAACTAACCTGGGCGTATCCGAGTTTATTTCGGACATAGTTTAAACTTTCAGCGATTGCGCGATAAGAATCTGCCAGAGTCCCGTCTACATCAAAAATAAAAAGGCGCTTGCTATTCATAAGGGTTGAGCAATCCCCCTGAAATAACAAGCTTTATGGCTTCATCAACTCCCATATCTAAAAACTTCAAGTCATCTTTTCCCGCAATAATCGTAAAACCAGTTAAAGGATAAGGAGACGAAGGGATAAAAACATTATAAAAGCCGCTGTTGATTAAGTGAGAAAACCTCTTAGAGGTCTCATTTGTTACAAATCCCATTGAATATATTCCGCGGCGGGGATATTCAACCAAGACAACACTCTTAAAATTTTTAGAGGGAGGAAAAAATAAAAAATCAACTATCCTCTTAACCGGAAAGTAAATCTTATTGACTAAAGGTATCCTAAAAAGCATCTTCTCCATGCTTTTGGTAAGCCGCATGCGGGAGAAATGGAAAAGGACGCCGGATATAAACACAAGAATGATAGTTATAACAAAACGCAGAATAAAAGCAATAACATTTCCGCCGGGAATTCCATAGCCGAGATATTCCTGAAGAACTTTATTTATGAAACTCCCTGTTATTGCATCTGCGAAATGAAACAGTGTAATAATTACATAAATAGTAATTACTACAGGTATAATCGCCGCTAATCCCGTAAGAAATATCCGCTTTAACATTTTTTCCTTAAGTTTAATGCGGGTTTATTAAAAACTAAGAAATTGGATTTCGTTTATAGGCGCATAAAATACAACTAGCAAGTATTGCCTTTATAAAATCTCCGGTGATAAACGGCATAAATCCTATAATGACGGCTCTGGAAAAAGATAATCTGTAGATGAACATAAGCCAAAAAGTTCCCAGAGAAAGAATAAAAATACCGGCTCCCGTAAAAATGCACAGTGACCTTTTAAAAGAATCTAACCCTGCCAAAAGGCGGGGTAAGACAAAAGCAACCGGTATCCAGCTTAAAATATACCCTCCTGTTGGCCCGGCTAAATAAGCAAATCCGGCTGATGAGTTACTGAAAACCGGCACCCCGGATACCCCCAATAAAAAGTAACCAATAATGGAATGCAGGGCTTTATGGCGCAGGTAAATTATACTGAGAAACAAAACTAAAGTTTGTGTTGTCAAAGGAACAGGGGTAAAAAAAAGAGGGATACGTATATTAGCGGCAATGGTCATAAGCCCTATAAATGCACTTATCAAAGCTATATCGGCAACAAAAGACAATCTTCTTTCTGCTGCAACTATTTTCATTTCTTACCTCCTGGTAAATTTTTTAGATTTACTTTTAAGGCTATACCTAAAAAATATGTCTAATTTTATCAGCTACCGGGGATGTAATTGTACCATAAAACTTAACAAATATGAAGGAAAATTATAAAAGGCAAGCCGTTTATTACCGCCTTTATAAAAGACGGTAATAAATCCACAGCCTGCCTTTTATCATACCAGACTAATTAATCTCTAGCGATAGCAATCGTAATAATTCCGGCAAGAATAAAAATCGGGCCTATGCAACCGCTTATAACAGCCCAAAAATTATCCCAAAACCCGATAAGAGCTGCCAAACCTACTATAATAAAACCCAATCCTGCTGCTATTTTAAAAGTAGCTTTGGTATTCTGCCCGGAAGGCTGCTCTTCTTTAACATTTGCCTGCTGTTCTTTTTCCATGGTTGCCTGTTCTGTCATACCTACCTCCTTCAATGAGGCCATCACTTATGAAAATCGTAGATTTTCATAAGTGATTTGGCCGAATTGATACTGATGACGCGATGAATAAGAGCGTCAGAAGTATCTTATCTAGGTCTCTTTCTTTTTATCCCCACAAAGAATCTTTATAACCTAATAATATAAAACTTCCCCCTTTTTGTCAATACTTCTCTATTCTGCTAAAATTGTAAATACGCAATCCAGAACCACAGAACATCAACCGGCAGCCTTGTTTACATAAAGAGTCTGGGTAGGGAAAGCAAATTCAACATCGATTTCTTCAAACTTTTCTTTTACCGAGAAATTAATTTCCTGCTGTATGTCCATATATTTATTGTAATCTCCTCCCATTACATAATATGCTACTTCGAAAACAAGGCTAAAATCGCCGTAAGAAAAGAAATGCGCCCGGTCGAAAACGGTATCTTTGACGCTTTTTACCGTTTCTTCTATTTTCTTAGGTATTATTTTTAACTTATCAAGAGGCGTATCATAGGTAACACCTACGCGAAAAACAACTCTTCTTTTTTCCATTCTTTTATAATTACGCACACGCGAATCAGTAAGGTCAGTATTGGAAAATATCAACTGTTCGCCTCCTAAACTGCGTACACGCGTAGTTTTAATGCCGATATGCTCAACCGCTCCCAAATAATCGTCAACAATTATAAAATCCCCGACTTCAAAAGGATGGTCCATCACTATTGAAAAATAACTGAACATATCTTTTAAAACAGCCTGGGCCGCAAGGCCTACGGCAATACCGCCTATTCCCAATCCGGCGATCACGGTTGATATTTTAAAACCCATATTATCGAGAAAGAACATAACCGCAAAACTCCAGACGAGAACTTTAATAACTTTTAAAATGCCTGCTAAGCTTTTTTCGAATGCTGCGTCTTTACCTCTCTTAATCCAGTAGATGTTAAATGCGTACCGTATGAACATAGTCGCTGCCAGGGCGCCAAAGAAAGTAAGCACAGTGACAGCCGATACATTAACGGCCTTTCTTACTATTTCATTCACTGTCAAAATCTTAAGGCCGAAATACAACAATCCGCAGTAAGAAAAAGGAAGAAAAATCTTCTCAAGCGCCTCAACAAAAAAATCATCTATAGTCATAGATGTTTTTAAACTCCATCTTTTTAACACTTTTAACAGCTTGGTCTGTATCAGCTTAACTAAAATAATTCCTAATAAGAGAATTCCGATAAACAACAAATAATCATCCAGGCGGTTACCGAAATATGTTTTAGCCAGTATTGTTGATACTATATCCACTTTTTTCCTCCTTCAATGAGCACACCACTTATGGAGCGAATAGAATGAGCGAATATAAGCGGCGGTGCGAATTGAACGTTTATTTCAAAAGAGTTAACATCTCATCCAAAAGAGTCTGTAAATCGCATGGTTTGGTTAAATATGCGTCCGCCCCCACTTTTTTACCCAGCTCAATGTCTTCTTCTTTGTCTCTGGCGGTAAATAATATAATGGGTATGCTTTTATACTTTGTGTCATTTTTAAGCAGTGAACATACCATGTAGCCGTCTATTTTTGGAAGTTTAAGGTCAAGGATGATTAAATCCGGCGGATCTCCATGAACGCTCTTTAGCGCACCTTCGCCGTCGTAAGCAACAGAAACTTCATAGTTATGCATTTGAAGGCGGGCGGCCATCAAATCAACGAGCTGGGTTTCATCGTCAACTATAAGAATTTTCTTGGCATCCATACGCCCCCTTTTTTTATAAGGAAAAATCTTGTAACTTTAAATCTTATAATGAATAAAGAACCCTAACTTATTTTCTATCTTGGGCGGTACCTTCTCTGCCTGGCTGGTTTTTAGGAAGAATAAACGTAAAACGCGTTCCCTTATTTATTTCACTCTCAACGCGGATATGCCCGCCATGGAGTTCAATCAGTTTCTTTATTATGTACAGGCCCAGTCCTACCCCCATGCGGCCAAAACCGGGCATATGGCGCAGCTGGCTGAACTTATCGAACAAAAACGGAATATCATCGGTATGAATACCGCAGCCGGAATCAACAACAGAACATTCAACAGTCTCCTCCTTACTTTCAACATAAATATCTATAGAGCCTCTTTCGGTAAATTTTAAGGCATTGTCCAAAAGATTAGTTAAAATCTGGGTAACTTTGTCGATGTCAAAGTCAGCCTCAATCCCTTCGGCCGGCATATTGACTGATATTTTAATGGCCTTGTCTTTAATAAAAGGGTCAAAAATAGAAACTATCTGCTTTACAACAGCACACAAATCCGCCTTTTTTAAGTAAACTTCCATTTTTCCCGACTCAACTTTTGCTGTATCGAGCAGGTTATTTATGACCCTGACTAATCTTGAAATATTCTGGCTAGTCGCACCAAGGACTTCCTTCTGTTCTTGGCTTAGGGGGCCGCGAACTCCGTCTATAACCGACTTTATCCCTTCATCGGTAATCATTAAGGGCGTGCGTAACTCGTGAGACACGGTGCTTGCAAACTCCTGGCGCAATATTTCTAAATTCTTACGTTCGGTAATATCGCGCAATACGGTTGTAACTTGAACGACCTCACCGTATTTAAAAACGGGAATTTTCCTTGTTTCCGTGCATATCGTCTTGCCGCCAACCTGGTTTTCCTCCTCGGTTATAAGAATTTCTCCTGTTTCAAAAACCTGATTATACTCACGACGGACTTTCTGGCTAAGAAACGGGAAAGCTTCAAAGACATTCATTCCGGCTACGTTATATTTAATGCCAAGTTTTAAAATCCAACTTTTAAAGGAAGCGTTTATGAGTGCAATGCGCAGATCTCTGTCAACTACATGTATTGCATCGCCCATGGAATCAAGCGTCGTTATATACTGCTGTCTTGATATCTTAAGGGACTCTTCAGCCGCTCTTCGTTCGGTTATATCCTGGCCGGAACTTAAATGCCCTGTAATCCCGCCCTGGGAGCTGCGAAGAACTGCATTATGCCAGGCGATAATTATTTCCTTCCCGCTTTTAGTCAAAACAGGGTTCTCGTAATACTCAAAACTCGCCAGCTTGCCGCCCTTTATGGTGCGGGAAACGTCCAATATTTCTTTTTTTATTCTCGGAGGAACGAAGCTGTCAAACCAGTTCTTACCTACAATTTCATCATGGCTATACTCCAATATCTCACAGCCTTTTTTATTTATTGATGTAACCATTCCGTTATTGTCAATGGCCACAATTATTACGCTCGCAACATCAAGATATTCCTGAGCCATGCTTTTCTCTCTGGATAAAGCGTCTTCTGCCGCCATGGACCTGGTTATATCTTCAAACATAACTACGGCATGCATGTTCTTTTCCTGGCTGTCTGAAATTAAAGTCGCTGTTTCATTGACCCAGAGCGAATTTTTGCTTTTGGTTAAACACCGCTTCTTTAAAGTGTATCCGCTAACAGCGCCTTTTGAAATAAGCTCTGCTGAATGCGCGCCTTTACCAAAATCATCCGGATGGGTTATGTCACGAAGAGTAAGCTTGGTAAGCTCATCCTGGGTGTAACCCAGAATTTCACATAGATATTTATTGGCCTTTATGATTTTGTAATCCAGATTTACGACAGCCATGCCAATAGGGGCTTCTTCGAATATAGACCGGAAACTCTCACCTAAATCTTTAAGCCCCCGCTGGACGCTCGACCTTTCGGCAACCTCGCCTGCAAAATTTTTATTAAGTTTTTCAAGCTCAGCGGATAGATTTTTAATTTCACTATTTAACCGCTCGTTCTGCCTCTTATATACCTGATCCTGCAGTTTAAAACTTGTAATATCAGAACGTGTGCCTGCGGCATAAAAACTGCCGCCCTCCTCGTAATTGATTAATGCCCTGTCCCTTAGCCATCTCAACTGGCCGCCGCTATGTTTTATGCGGTATTCCATATCGAATAATTTCTTTTCTTCAAAAAGATCTTTATAGGCGGTGGTTACTTTCTCTTTATCTGCGGGGTGGACAACTTCAAGCCATCCGTCAATCCCTTTTTCCTCGAGATTTTCGGTGTTTAAGCCGGATATTCTGGATAACGCGCGGCTTGCAAGAGTTGTTTTTCCTGTATCGCCGATTATCCATAATCCATCATAAAATGCGTCTAATATTTCTTTTTTTATATTGATATCGGATTTGCGTTTTTTTGACGTATCCTGTGATTCTGAATCCGCATCAAACGAATCTCCAAGCAGCCTACCGACAATAAAAATAAGAGCAGCCGCAAAAACCACGATTAACAAACCATAAATAAAGGCATTGTCCGATACCAGTTCGATGAATTCCCCGGCAGACCCAAAACATACATGCGGTAAAAAAGCCTCATAAGAAAATGCGGCAAGGCCTAAAAAGAGTGTTCGCCGGCCTCTTTCGATTTTAAAACTGTTTTTCATAAAATATTTTTTTGTTAAAGAAACAAGCCTGATTTTAGAATAACCTAAGTGTTATAAATGATAAAATCTTACCCTGAAAAATGAAAACACATTGCTATCATAAGCTATTTTATTTACATCTGAAACATACTGACGTATGCAATACTTCAGCCCAACGGTATTTTGGGATAATTTCGATATATAATTATCCCGGGGAAGAAACGTGAAACAAAACCCTACAATAACAAAGTAGATTGCCTGTGATACCAGAAAAGTTTTTAAAGATCCAAGGAAAGTCAGGTTGAAAGTCCTGGCAAGAAGCCACACGTATAAACAAACAGAAAAAACAACAACTGCCACATAGTAATTATCGACAAAAGCTGTTTTAAGATCGGGGCGCAATTTTAAAACAAGGTATGTTAAAACCGCCCACAATCCCTTAAGAAACAAAAGAGTAACGAACCAGGCTAAATTTATAGCGATTAAAAACCAAACGAATTCCTTTATGAGAACTTTTTTTGTTCCCCTGGAAAGCCAAAGCGCTGCCCACAAGCATAAAGTTGACAGTAATAAATCGAAAGAGTATATGTATACAGCTTCCTTTACCGTTAATGCAAAATTAGAAAATTTTCTATTTTCATTCCTTAAATAATTAACAACCGAAGAGTAACGTGAAGGCTTTTTGAGAAAATCCTCATAATCATCGCTGTTTTCTCCCGATACCGGCATACAAAGAAATAAGCTTCCGCAATAAAGACAGATTGCAGCTGCTACCAGTGCCTGAAACCTTTTATTCCTCATTATTTACACCTCTCCTTAGTAACTTTAGAAATATAAAAATCAATCCGAATGGGGCATGTATTCCCAATATACTAAATTAGCATCTTTGTCGAAATAAATATAGACTTTATCAGAAGAGAAATAATTTACAGGATCACGATATAATAGTTTTTCTTTAAATTCACTTTTTACCCCTAAGTTTTTAACCAGAACTGGATCTCCGTATTTATCAAGAAAAACTTCTTTGGCGGTGCCTTTTTCTAACTGGTTGCCTAGAGTATCATTTACTAAATTAGCAAACAGTTTCTTTTGTCTATCGATATAATTCTGTATTTGCTTCTGGTTTATGCCTATCCCTTTAAGGGTGGAGAGCTCTTGGGAGTAATGTTTTAATGCGCACCCCCCCATAAGAAGACAAAATACAAAAGACATAAGACAAGAAACGCATTTTTTCGTATTTAGTATCCCGCCGCCGGTATCTTGCTTTACTCTACCCGCGAGATACGAAAACTTATGGCCTTTATCTTCTGACATCTGGCTTCTAAAAGATAATCAATGACGGAAATGGCGAATGCCTGTGAAAAGCATGGCGATACCCCAATCATCACACTGCTTTATTATTTCAGGATCTTTTATTGAGCCTCCGGGCTGGATAATTGCCTTAACGCCTTTTCTGTGGGCCAGCGTAATTGAGTCCTTCTTGGGAAAAAATCCATCAGAAGCAAGAACTGCCCCGCGTGTGCCTTTGATTGATTTCTCAAGCGCAATCTTGAGGGCACCTACGCGTGAAGGCTGGCCGGTACCAATTCCTAAAACACAAAGATTTTTGGCAACAACAATAGCGTTGGATTTGACATGCTTTACAACCTTCCATGCAAGTATTAGATCCTTAATCTCTCTTTGGGTAGGTTTACGTTTTGTAACTACTTTTAGTTTAGACTTATCGGTAGTTAGAATATCGCTATCCTGGATAAGAAATCCGAAAACCGTAGAGCGCACATTTAGCGAGTTAAATATTGCCTTGTCGGTATCTGCCGATATTACCCTAAGATTCTTCTTGGAAGAAAAAATACGCAGCGCTTCTTTAGAGTAAGACGGTGCGACTACACACTCTTTATATTCGCTATCGATAATTTTGCTGGCGGTTTCTCTGTCAACCTTACGGTTTAAACTAATAATTCCGCCAAAACTCGAAACAGTATCTGTAAGATAGGCTTTTTTGTAGCTCGCTGCCAGGCTCTTATCTACCCCTACTCCGCAAATAGAAGCATGTTTAACTATTACGGAAGCCGGGTCGCCGAATTCCTTAACGCACAAAAGGGCGGTATCTAAATCGAGTAAGTTGTTGAATGACAGTTCCTGGCCCTGGAGTTGATTGAATTTAAGCCGCGGGACGTTTATTTTGCCATGCAAACTTCCCTTTTGATGAGGGTTTTCTCCGTAACGCAGCTTTCCTGTAAGCTCTAAATTCCAAGTTGAAATCTGCTTCCCTTTAAAATAGTTATAAATAGAATTATCGTATTCTTTGGTTAAATAAAAAACTTCCTGGGCAAGTTTGCGCAAGGTATCTAAGGATAAGAAACCTTTATTGCGTGTAAGCTCTTCAACGATTAGTTTGTATTGAGAAGGAGAACTAACACAGGCGACATTCTTAAAGTTTTTCCCTGCTGCCCGCAGCATAGCCGGCCCGCCGATGTCAATATATTCGATCATTTCATCCCAGCCCAGATTATCTTTTACTTTCTCGGGGAACGGATAAAGATTAGCAACAACCATGTCAAAAGGCGCAATATTAAGAGTTTTTATCTCCTCCATATGCAGAGGGTGCCTTTTGTTTGCCAAGATTCCTCCGAAAACCTTAGGGTGCAGGGTTTTTAAGCGGCCGGAAAGTATCTCAGGGTATGAGGTAAGAGAAGATACTTCTTGAACTGTTATGCCGCTCTTTCTTAAAAGCGCCGCTGTTTTCCCCGTTGAAACTATTTCCACCTTCTGGTCAAAAAGCTTCTTAGCAAATTCACCGATACCTTTCTTATCCCAAACACTGATCAATACTCTTCTTATTCTTAACATAATAAATATTACCTGTTATCGCAAAATAGAAGCGGATATTCGCGGGAATCCGCCTCTATAATCAAAAATATTTATCAGACGCTGAACTTGATTTCAATAATGTCACCGTCTTGAACTTCATAATCTTTTGTAACAACTTTACATATACCCTTGCTGCGCGCCTCGGCCATATTAAAAAAACTGTCTAAATCTCTGCAGTTTACAACTTCTGCCTTTATGAACCCCCTTGCTAAATCGCTGTGAATCTTTGCCGCTGCGTCTAAGGCGGTTGCACCTTTTTTAAGGCCCCATGCGCGCAGTTCATTCTTGGTAATGGTAAAGAACAGAATAGTTTCCGTTTTATCAAGAACCTTTTGGATCAACCGGTTAATGTCTTCTGACTCTAAAGAAGCAACCGAGGGCTTGTACGTAACAAGCTGTGAGGCCTTCAAGATCTCATGATCTTGCTGGCTGAATTCCTCATCACAAATCAAAACCTCTTTCTCAAGAATCTCCTGGCACCTGATGAGTAATTTCTTCTGGGAAGAATCACAACTGCCCATGCGCCTCTCTATCTTTTCAAGGTCAATGAGTAAGAAATCAATTTTCTTATCCTGGCAATATACCGAAGCGTCTGCCTTATCAAAATCCTCCCCGATAAACTCAACTGAATAAGCAGTTGATTTATCAGGAGAAAACTTTTCATTTATCCTCCTAAAACATTCATTTTCAAACTTAAACTTTCCGGGATCAATGTCTAATCCAAAAACAGCAATTTTCATCTTGTAATGTTTCCTTTCTTTTAATCCCCCGTATATACAACTTTACAATTACATTAACAAATTAATTCTTTATCAGCAGGTGCTTTTAGCTAAAACAATTAAGATTCTTGTTTGGCCTTTTTTGCTGCTTCTACAATGCCCTGAAGTATCCTTTGAGGAACTATCTCATAATGAGAAAAAGCCATCGTATAATTTCCTCTTCCTCCGGTAACTGAACGCAGGTCTGATGTATACTTAAACATTTCCGAAAGGGGAACTTGCGCTTTAACCGCTTGGTTCTTGCCTTTAGCCTCCATGCCCATGATCCTTCCTCTTCTGCCGTTAATATCGCCTGTGATCTGGCCCATAAAATCTTCGGGAGCTACTATCTCCACGTTCATGATCGGCTCTAACAAAACCGCACCGGCCTGCTCATAGGCTTTTTTCATCGCCATAGAAGCGGCGATCTGAAAAGCAATATCCGAAGAATCAACAGCATGATATGAACCGTCAAAAAGGGTAACCCTTATATCAATAATGGGGCAACCGACCAGAGGGCCTTCGACCATAAACTTGCGCACCCCTTTTTCAACCGAAGGTATATAATTACGCGGTATTGCGCCTCCGACTACTTTATCGACAAACTCAAAGTTTTTACCTCTTCCAAGCGGCTCAAGAATAATGGATACATCTCCATATTGCCCGCGGCCGCCGGTTTGCTTCTTGTATTTATGCTGAACCTGGATTGCCTTTGTAACTGTTTCGAAGTAAGGTACTTTTGGCGTACCCAGCTCAACATCAGCCGAATATTTTCTCTTCATTCGCTCTATGATAATATGTATATGCAGTTCCCCCATTCCGGATATAATCAGCTCTTTGGTTTGAGCATCGCGCGATACTGAGCAAGTCGGATCTTCGCTTGTTAAACGCGCAAGTACTGTAGATATCTTATCCTCGTCCTGCCTTGTTTTAGGTTTTACCGAAGCTGAATACACCGGAGAAGGAAATTCTAAAGAGCCCATTGACAAAATCCTGGATAAACTACATAAAGTATCGCCTGTACTCGTATTTTTAAGTTTAGCCACAGCACCTATGTCGCCGGCGCTCAATGATTCCTTAGCAATCTGCTGTTTAGCCTGCAGGGAAAAAAGCTGCCCGAATTTCTCTTTTTGATCCTTGGCAGAGTTATAGAATTCGCTGTTTGATTTTATGCTGCCGGAATAAATTCTAAAAATAGTAAGCTGACCAACGAAAGGATCAATAACGGTCTTAAACACCTGGGCGCAAAAAGGCCCATCAGGGTCAGGTTCTATGCTTACCTGCTCACCATTTTTATCCGTTGCCAAACGTTTCCTGTCATTACCCGAAAAAAACATAGCCGTTGCTATAACATCGAGCAATACATCAATCCCCTGTTCATTTACCGCGGCTCCTCCGATTACAGGGAAAAACTGGCGGCCGGCAATTGCTTTATTAAGGGCCTGGCCGACTTCATCTTCATCAAGTTTTCCGGCCTCAAAATATTTCTCAAGCAAAGCATCGTCAGTTTCAACGACGCTCTCAACTATTTTGCCATACGCAAAAGGGTCTTTGTCCTTATCCTTCAATAAATTTATAACATTTGAGCTTTCGATTTTTGAAACGCTTATGGCTTTTTTGGCGAGAAAATTATTAATATCGGCTAAAGTTCTATTATAATCTGTATTTTCTTTATCCAATTTATTTATAAAAAATATACATGGAAGATTTTCTTTCTTAGCGATCTCCCATGCTTTTTCAGTGCCGATCCCGACACCCTCAACGGCATCGACAACCACGACCGCAAAATCGCATGCGCGGGAGCTGGAAACCATCTCTCCGACAAAATCAAGATACCCCGGAACATCGATAAATTCTAAATTCAAGCCCTTGTATTCGGCATTCATAACGGATAAATTTATTGAACTCTTGCGTTCTTTCTCGTCATCTTCGTAATCGCTGAATGAGGTATTGTCATCGACTTTGCCTAACCTGCTAACAGCACCGCATTTAAAAAGAATACTTTCGCAAATAGAGGTTTTGCCTGACTGTGCATGGCCGCATACAAGAAATGTCCTCTTGTTGTTTTCCTTCTTACTCATGGTTTCCTCCTTAACTGTATTTATTTAAAAAGACACTCAAATGGCAGGCAAACCTTTATTTCCATCACCTACGCGAGAAAGCTTTATTATATTAGAAATATCGATGTTAGTCAATGCACCAGGGCATTTTTTTTAAATATTTTATAACTATTTGGTGAGTATGATGTTACGTGATATTTCTTGGTGTTTTAGTGAGGCTGGATAGCTGATTCAAAGGCGGTAGCATTAAATTGATGATACCTTTTCCTAAGAAAATTAAGATATAAACATGGCATCGCCGAAACTAAAAAAACGGAACTTATTGCTGATTGCATAATTATAACTCATTTTATACAGTTGCATGCCGCAGAATGCACTAACAAGTATAAGATTACTTGAGCAAGGGGTATGAAAATTAGTGATGATTGCATTGACTATTTTAAATGAATAGCCCGGGGTAATATATATAGAAGTTTCCCCCTCATAGGATTTAATCTGTGCTAAATCACCGGATATACATGAGGCTGTTTCAAGAGCGCGGACACAAGTTGTACCAACAGCGATAATTCTGTTACCTTGAGCTTTAGCATTGTTGATTATTCCGGCGGCCTCATCATCAATCTTTATCCATTCGGTTTCCATGCTATGCTCACGGATATCCTGCGATTTAACCGGCCTGAATGTAGCAGGCCCGCAATGAAGAGTAATTCGCGCTATTTTAATGCCCTTTTCAATTATTTCCTGCAACAAGCAAGGAGTAAAATGAAATCCTGCCGTTGGCGCGGCTACGGCACCTTTATTTTGTGCGTATACAGTCTGATATCCGCCAGCATTGCTTAACTCCTTCTTTATATACGGGGGAAGGGGGATTTGCCCTGACTCCTCAAGGTAAGAATCAATGTCTTTGGAGTCGAACTTTAAAACCCTTCCTCCTTTGGGAGTCCTGCTGGAAATTAAAGCTGACAGCCCGCAGTCAAAAAATAATTGTTCGCCTATCCTGGCGCGTTTCCCCGGCTTGGCCAAAGCTTCCCACAGGCCCGGCTCCAATTCTTTTGTGAGCAGAATCTCAACCTTAGCCCCGGT
>JBDRDJ010000026.1:0-2069 GCA_043820815.1 Candidatus Omnitrophota bacterium | reverse complement strand
TTCTGACGGCCATAATTGCCTCCTTCTGGTAGTTTTCTATCAGCCATATTATACCATAGTTTTAGACTCTATCGACGGAATATGCAATTATTTTGAACAGGATGACGGGGAATTATCGGACAGCCCCACGGTTCTATTTTTGCTTAAGTTTCTGAAAAACAGAAACGTTGTACCGGAAATTCCGGGCACAAATTCAGGGGACTTAATTCCTAAAAAATAAATATGATGTCCCCAGAATTATAAAGATGGAAAATAAATCTGGCCCCAGACCCCCGGGAGAAACACCCAATTCTATAGGAGGGATTGGTGTTCGCTTGTGCTGAAGAAAATTATTGAAAGGCAGGGTTTATGCGGTATAATATGGGTCATATGAAGAAACTAAAGCTGTATTTGGATACCTCGGTAATTAACTTTGCTTTGGCCGATGATATCAACGTCGAAGACAGAGAAATAACAAAGAGATTATGCCGGGAAATTAACGAAGGTAAACACAACGTCCTTATCTCAGAAGTAGTTTTACGCGAGATAAGAAATACCAGTGATAAATCAAAAAGGGATAAGCTTGTTGCGTTGGTTGCAAGCTTGCGCCTAGAAGAGCCTTTAATGATAGACGAGAGTATCGAAGTATTAGCGCAGAAGTATGTAGACGAGAAAATTATTCCGCTTTCATATTGGGATGATGCTTTGCATATCGCCTTAGCCAGCGCAAGCGAAGCCGATATACTGGTAAGCTGGAATTTTGAACATCTGGTTAAGCATAAAACAAGGGTAGAAGTTACGGGAGTAAATACCCTTTTAGGGTATAAAAACATAGATATCTGCACGCCGTGGGAGGTAATTGAAAATGTATAAAGAACCGCGCCCTATGCGCGAAATCCATGAAATACAAGAGAGGCTTTACGAAGAAGAAAAAAACTTAACGTCCCAAGAGCGTATTGCTAAAATTCATAGAGAAGCCGAAGAACTTATAAAAGAATATGGGCTTAAATTCAAACTGCATAAACCAGCACACGCGGCTTAAGTAAGACCGCTCCAGCGGCACAATCCACAAGCACATCTTTGCCGGCGCACAGCGGATTTGTAGCCTTGAACTAAACGCTATATACGCTCTACGCTAAACGCTTCTTACTACCACTCAGACCACCTTGGTTTAAGCAATGTCATCACCAAAAATAGAAAAATAGGGACAGCGACCATTTTTTGAGCGTTCTTTGACAAAAATATTTCCCCTTCTTTTATGTCTATAAAGATGGAAAATAAATCTGGCCCCAGACCCCCGGGAGAAACACCCAATTCTATAGGAGGGATTGGTGTTCGCTTGTGCTTGTGCTGAAGAAAATTATTGAAAGGCAGGGTTTATGCGGTATAATATGGGTCATATGAAGAAACTAAAGCTGTATTTGGATACATCGGTACTGAATTTTGCTTTAACAGATAAGCTGGAATTATCCTTGCAGAAAAAGGCCACCGTTGATTTACTTGATGAAATAAAGCAGGGTAAATATGAAGGTTATGTATCTGAGCAAGTGCTTATCGAGATTGCCCGCGCCCCGCAGGAAAAAACCAAACGACTTAATCAGCTTGTCAGTGATCTTGATATAGAGTCATTGTCGTTTAGCGAAGAGATAGAAGGGGTTGCTAATAAATACATTGCCGAAGGGATTATTCCTGTTAAGTATAAAGAGGATGCTTTACATTTGGCTATAGCGTCGGTTAATAATCTGGATGTTGTGGTTAGTTGGAACTTTGAGCATATCGTAAAGTTAAAAACTAAGCAAGGAGTGGCGGTAGTAAATACGATGTTAGGGTATAAACCCATTGAAATCGTATCGCCGCAGGAGGTGATTTAAATGTATCAAGAACCGGAACCCATGCGGGAGATCCATGAAATCAGGTTAAAACTCTATGAAGAAAATAAGAACTTGTCAGCTAAGGAGCATGTGGCTAAGGTCCACAAAGAAGCTGAAGAGTTTATTAAAAAATACGGCATTAAAGTAAGACGTGTTTTGCATGTAGGGTAAGTAAAACCGCTCTTTGAAAATTAAACCAATTTGGTAAGTCTACTTTTG
>JBDRDJ010000025.1:0-95488 GCA_043820815.1 Candidatus Omnitrophota bacterium | reverse complement strand
AGATACGGCGTTGGTAATGCGCGCAGTGTCAGCGAATATTGCCGGCGCGTTAAAAGGAAATGTTTAACTCACCCCTCATTGGCTAACAAATACATGGCCCTTGCGAAAAGGTGTTGTCAAGTTGAGACTTGACCCCTTAATTAATCGTTTATGGACGTGCCGGTAATGCTTATGACCCCTTAATTAATCGTTTATGGACGTGCCGGTAATGCTTATAAAATAAGGGATATTGCCGCGAAGATTGAGAAGCGTGTGCAGCTTGACACCACCATGATTTTCCTGATAATATGCCCATGGGCAAAGAGATAAACAAAGTTTTATAATTGATGAGTCGAGAGCATAAACTGTTTCTTTGAGATCGAGCGCAAAGGAATCGCCTTTGTATAACCTGTTTGCCATATGCATAAGTATCTGAGCAAAGTCTGAATAAATTCTCCAATCGCGATTTTCGTTTGCCTTTGCTAATGTCGTACGAGATATTGTTGAGGTTCGAAATCCCATATGATAAAGATTGTTTTTCATTGCACGCAAGCATGCTTCGATATCTCGTAAACTTTCTCGAAATGTAAGTTGTGCAAAAGCCATTGAGAGGAATTGATCGAGACACGTGAAGTTTTTGACTTTGTAGTTTCCTTTGTAACGATTGACACATTTTCGAAATTTGTGCAATGGTAAAAATTGCATAATTTGAGAAAAGACATATTTTCCTGAGTTCATAAGCCACTCCTTTTTTGGTATAGTTGGAATGGCTATAGTATACTTTTGGTTTCAAATCGATTACAGTCATTTTTTTTCGTAACTATTATGCAGAAAACATGTTATGCTTATTTTATTTATAAACGTCGGGACACTACTGGCAGATCTGCCGCCCCAACAATATAAAAATAATGATAGATCCAAAATGATATTATCCAAAATCATCCACGGTGTTAAATCGACCGTCACCAGGCAAATCAACAAAATCCACAAATTACAACAACCGATCTGGCAACGCAGCTACCACGACCACATAATCCGCAACCGCAAATCATTGAAAACCATCCGCAAATACATCATGACCAACCCCTCAACCTGGGATTATGACCCTTGAAAATCCCGATAGAATTGGTAATATAGAATAGCGGGGCAAGTTAAGGCCCGGCCCCTTGCTTTTCCCGATTATTGCTTGACAAATTAAACAATCATGGTAATTTATTACCATAACCATGGTGAAAAGATGATATCTTTACGGTCAAAAGTGACGATAAAATTACTGGATTACTATTTTCTTAATCCCGAGGCTCAAGTCTACATCAATGAGCTGGCAAGGATTTTAGATCTCGATCCAAAGAATACGGAAACCAAACTCAAAGAGTTAGAAAAAGAGGGCTTCTTTAAGAGTGAATTTCGGGGAAAGCAAAGATATTTTTTTCTTGCAAAGGATAATCCTATTTTAGAACATTATCGCCAGATTTTCTTAAGGACCTATGGTATAGAAAAAAGGCTTAAAGATATGATAGGCAATATCAAAGGGCTTAAGGAAGCTTATTTATTCGGCTCATACGCAAGCAATAAGATGGATTCTTCAAGTGATATCGATTTCTTGGCCATTGGCACACATTCTGTCTTGGAGTTGCAGAGAGCCGTCACTAAATTGCAGAAAGATACAGGCAGGGAGTTTAATGTTATAAATCTAAGCCCAAAGGAATTCGAGAAAAAGAAAAAAGATAAAGATCCTTTCATAAGCGGCGTTCTTAAAACCAAAATTATAAGGCTTATATGATCAATTTTGAGAGTCAACACTTTCAAAAACTGGCATTTAAACTTTTAAAAAAGCGGGGATCTAAAGGACACCAGTAAAAGGGGTCACACTCGAACCACGAACCACTAACCACGAGCCACTAAAACTCGGATCCAAAACGATCCTTTCTTTATCCTTATCTTACTAATCCGCGACTTGGGAATCCACACCTTCTCGTCTTTATACAAAACAAGAAGAGCCTTCTCGGTCTCATAGCGCATCTTAACCTGTTTCCAGGTGTATTTGGTTGTGGAATGATGGTTGAGGAGTATCCAGATCATTAGTCACGAATGTATAGGTCTTCGGTTTTCGGTGTTCGGTGTTCGGTGTTCGGTGATAATGATTAAATAATATTGTAGGGGCGGACCCCCGTGTCCGCCCGCTAAAAAAGAATAAAACAATCCCAAAATCCCCGTTTCCCCGGAAAATCGGGTGCTCGAATTTGACTTGCATAGTTGGCTGATAGAGATAAAATAGCAAAACAATAGTAGTAAGATATTGTTACAATATAATTATAGCAATATATTGTTAGTAGTCAAGGATAAATTATGCTGTCAGAAAACATAAAAAAACTGCGAAAACAAAAGAAATTATCCCAGGATAAACTGGCAAAACTGGCTGACGTAACCCTAACAACCCTAGTAAAACTCGAATCCGGCGCAAATGATAACCCTACGATAAAAACTCTTACAAGAATTGCCAAAGCGTTGAATGTAAAAATAGATGAGTTGGTGAGTGCATGACAATATGGTTTATTTGTTCTTTTTTAATAATTGTAATTATCGGCTTATTCCATATTATTTTTCTTAGAAAAAAGTGGCCTCATGAGAAGAATAAAATAAATAAAATTTTTTCGATTATTATTCAATATTCTACACTATTCGTTTTTTTCCTTATTGTTATAAGTTTTTTTCAATCTAACATGCAGACAGAGTTGCTTAGAACTCAAGTTCTTGTTTCTAATTCTTTGGCAATATCTCAAATAGGAGATCGTTGCATGTGGTATGCGCCGCATGGTGGAGATTACGATAGTTATTTATTGTTAAAGGCCATGAAAGAAGACCCCATCAATAAAGACATGATAAAAGCAATAGAAAACCAAATAAAAAGGGTTGAAGACAAGTATAAATCAACTAATGTAATGATAGATAATGCAAAAAACATCGCGGCAATCATGAGATTTAAAGATTCGCCAGAAGAAAAAGATGCTTGGGCGAAAATCGATACTGTTAAGGTGTCCAATATTTTTAATCATATAAAAGAGCATTTACCATCAGAACAGATCAAGGCGGCCTATTTTATAAGTGGTGTTACATCTAAAAGGTTGCAAGAAAGTAAGAAAACATGGGAAGATGTATTTGAGATACTTATCTGGGCTATCAATAACGAGACATGGTGCCTATATGGTAGAAAGATGGCTTTAATAGCATACTGTCAACTGGCAGAAAAGCAGTTTCCAAACAAAGTATTTGCCTTTAAAGAGGCGACTGACGATTGGAAAAATAGAAGAGCAGAAATATTAACGAAAAAGAAAAATAGTTCTATAGGGGCAGTTAAAAAAATAACTGTTGGGCATACCTTAAAAGGGTGGGTATAAAGGAAATTAAATTGCTGCCGCATAGCAAACCCTTGCCCTTTGTGTTCAATCTCTTTTTTCTTTCCGGGGAATTCAAAGAAATCTCCTCGCCAAAAGAAATCATCCGAAATTACAGCCTTCCGCCTGCGCCTACCCGGCTGAAAAAATAAAAAACTTGACAGATATGTATTCATACTGTATACTTGTGTATATATGAAAGAAGAAGCATTTAGTCAAAAGGAATTAGAGGCGATTCGGTATATAAGAAACTTTTTAATGAAAAGGGGGCATATGCCATCAATACGAAAAATAGGTAGGGAGTTAGGGTATCCTTCTCCGCGGTCAGCTTCAATGATAGTTAAAAAGCTTTTGGATAAGGGGGTTTTGCATAGGAAGGAAGATAGGTCATTACAGTTTATTGAGTCGGGTATAAACGATAAATACCGAGCCAATACTGTAGAGATTCCCTTAGTGGGAACTGTAGCCTGTGGCACCCCTGTTCTTGCTGAGGAAAATATAGAGGCCGTGATACCGGTTTCTACAAAGTTAGCTAAATCGCCCTATAAGTATTTTTTGTTACGGGCCAACGGGGATTCGATGAATGAAAAAAATATTAATGACGGTGATCTAGTTTTAATTCGTCAACAGCAAACAGCAAAATCTGGAGACATAGTAGTAGCCTTAATTGATGATGAGGCTACCATTAAAGAATTCAAAAAATTAGGAGATGTTATAGCATTGCTGCCTAGGTCTAACAACAAGCAGTATAAACCTATATATTTAGAGAGAGATTTTAAGGTGCAAGGCGTTGTAGTAGCAACTATTTCCAATCCAAACGAATAAGATATGTTTAGATTTCTATCATTGATAAAAGTGTCCTGAGTTCGAAGGGGGAACCTGGACGTAAAAACAAGTAAAACCTTCGCAAAATACGCGAAGGTTTTTGTATTTGTGCGCCCGGCAGGGCGCACTTACTTGGGAGTGAAAGTCTCCTACTGACCCGACAGGGGAAACTGTTAGCCGGACGGCAAGGGTGTCTATCGTGAGGTAGAATCTGAAGGAAGCCGCAGGCAAAGTGCTGGCCTGACGAGCAGAAACCGCATAAGAGGCAGTCATGCTGGATAAGAAGGCAAATCTCTTTAAAGTCCGATACCTGTACGGAAAGCATGGACGTAGATGCGGCAGGCATAAGCAGGAAAGTGGGTGCGCATTACCCGGGGAGGTCTGTCAGTTAAGCGACTGACAGAAGTCAGCAGAGGGCATAGTAGGCTTATCGACCGAGCCAAAGGCCTGAACGTATAGTAAAGGAAAAGGAACTCAAATTGCGATGACGAAGGAGCAACCGACAAAGAAAACTGAGAAGTTTGAATCCAAGCCAGAAGGTAGCAGGCGGAACTTGCGAGTATCTGGCCATGGAGTTGCAAACGTTACGTCAAGGCGAGATAATCCAATTCCCAAAGCAGAGAACTTAATGGAAGCAGTGGTCGAAGACAAGAATGTGGGAAAGGCCTTACATCGTGTAGAAGCAAACAAAGGTACAGCAGGTATAGACAATATGAGCGTGGAGCAATTACGTCCGTATTTGCACAAGTATTGGCCAATACTCAAAGTAAAGCTATTGGAAGGACGGTATAAGCCGCAAGGAGTAAAAATTGTGGATATACCGAAGCCAAGCGGCGGTAAACGTACACTGGGAATCCCTACAGCAGTGGACAGATTCATCCAGCAAGCAAGTCTACAAGTACTAAGTCCAATCTTTGACCCCGGATTTTCTAAATTCAGTTATGGATTTCGGCCTAACGTGAGTGCACATCAAGCGATTAAACAAGCACAGAAATATGTAGCAAGCGGCAGGCGCTGGGTGGTAGATATGGATTTAGAGAAATTCTTCGACAGGGTAAACCACGACATACTAATGTCCAGAGTGGCTCGCAAGGTAGGTGATAAGCAACTACTGAGATTAATACGGCACTATCTTCAGGCAGGGAGTATGAATGACGGAATAACGCAAGTGCGATTAACAGGGACACCGCAGGGTAGTCCGTTATCGCCGTTACTGTCAAACATAATCCTTGATGATTTGGACAAGGAGCTTCAGCGTCGAGGCCGCGCCTTTTGTCGATACGCCGATGATTGTAACATTTATGTTAAATCGCAGAAGGCAGGAGAGAGGACAATGGAATCCGTAAGCAGATTTTTGGAGAAGAAGCTGAAGTTAAGAGTTAATCAAAGCAAGAACGCAGTTAGTCGTCCTTGGAAGAGGAAATTTCTTGGCTATACAGTTACAGTTGAAAAGAAGACAAGGCTGAATATAGCTAAAGAGTCCGTCAAACGCTTTAAGAAAGCCGTTAAGGAAATATTTCGCCGAGGGCGAGGCCGTAATATTGGGCGGTTCATAAATGATGAACTCAATCCACTTCTAAGAGGGTGGGGCAACTACTTCAGATTAAATCAAGTTAAGGCAATCATCGAAATGATAGACGGATGGATTAGGCGAAGGCTTCGCTGTATGTTGTGGAGACAGTGGAAAAGATTCCATACCCGGAAGAGGAAGCTTAGAGCCCGAGGTTTGAGCGAAGAACAAGCGGGATTGTCAGCAGGGAACGGTAGAGGGGCTTGGTGGAATTCAGGAGCGTCCCATATGAATAAGGCGTTTCCAAAAAGATACTTTGATACCATAGGTCTTGTGGCACTGCGAGAAATTATGATTTGTCTTTGATAAGCTATACGAACCGCCGTGTACGGAACCGTACGCACGGTGGTGTGAGAGGAGGCGGAGAATAAATAAATCTCCGCCTCCTACTCGATTTATAAAGGTTTTATTTTTTTAGCAATTTGGTATAATGGGCATCGTGAAACCATTACACAAAATTATAATTGGTGATTCTAGGAATATGGAGGAACTTTCTGCCGAAAGTGTCCATTTAGTTGTAACCTCGCCGCCATATTGGCAATTGAAAGATTATGGCGCTAAAGATCAAATAGGATTTAATGATAATTACGAAAATTATATTAACAATCTTAATTTAGTCTGGAAAGAGTGCCATAGAGCCTTACATAAAGGGTGTCGTTTGTGTGTCAATATTGGCGATCAGTTTGCACGTTCTGTTTACTATGGAAGATATAAGATCATTCCTATACGTACGGAGATCATTAAATTTTGTGAAACAATTGGGTTTGATTATATGGGAGCTATAATCTGGCAAAAAGTGACTACTTGTAATACTACAGGCGGTGCTACAATTATGGGTTCATTTCCGTATCCCAGAAATGGAATTTTGAAATTAGATTATGAGTTCATATTGATTTTTAAAAAACCCGGAGTTTCTCCAAAACCTCTCAGGGAAATTAGAGAGCGATCAAAGATGACAACAGAAGAATGGAATAAATATTTTGCTGGCCATTGGCAATTTGCAGGGGAAAGGCAAAATAAACATTTGGCAATGTTTCCAGAAGAATTACCGAAACGTCTTATAAAAATGTTTACTTTTGTTGGTGACACTGCATTAGACCCTTTCTTGGGTAGCGGTACAACTTCTTTAGCCGCAAGAAATCTGGAGCGAAATTCTGTTGGATACGAGATCAATAAAGACTTCTTACCCACCATAGAATCAAAACTCGAAATTAAACAGCAAAATCTTTTTCATTCCCATAGCTTTGAGGTGATACAACAAGAAAAGATAGCAAATAATTTTACCGAGAGAATTAGTAAATTGCCATATGTTTTTAAGGATCCAATAAAGTTTGATAAAAAAATTGATCCTAAGAAACTACAATTTGGTTCAAAAATCGATAAAAACAGCAGTGAGAAGCACGAATTTTTTATCGTAAGAGAAATCATTAGCCCAGAATTATTAAAACTGAATAATGGCCTCACAGTGAGACTTATAGGTATTAAGCAAAATCTTGCCAAAAACGGAAAAGCCACACAATTCTTAAGCGATAAGGTTAAAGGTGCAAGAGTTTTTCTAAAATACGACAAAGAGAAACACGATGGAAGGAACAATTTACTTTGTTATCTTTATTTGCAGAACAAAACTTTCGTGAATGCGCATTTAGTAAAAAGCAACTTAGTCGATGTTGATGTAGCCGCTGACTATAAGCATAAATCAAGATTTTTATCATTAATAGGAGAAAGGGAATGGCAAAAGAATGGATATTGAATCAGGCAAATATGCGATGGGGTCTAACTAGAAAGAGTAAAGTTGGTCCTGTCGCAGAACTAATAAGGAAATGCTCGCCCAAGACGCTAAAAGAATGGGAAAAGTTTTATTTGCATAAAGCTTATTCAAAACAACACCTTGAACAGCTCGGGAAAATATTGTTTATTAAGGTAACCGACATCTGTAAGGCAGAAATAGAAGATATTACTGAAGAAGATTGCATAACATTTATATATAATTTGGTGATTAATAGAACCTTTGATGGATATCAGTCAGAAATTCAAACAATATACGGTCAACTTGAAAAGATTCTTGGAGCAAAAATTGAACCCGCTCCCGACGAATGGGATAGAGGCTATAACGTTGATTATTTCATTCGAATTGACGGTAAATATATCGGCCTTCAAATAAAACCTGCGGGTTATGAGTATATCACACAAATAATCAATGAGAGAGAGCAGCAGAAGAAAACTCACGAAAAATTTTCAGCAAAGTACGGAGGCAATGTGTTCTATATTATTTCAATAACCGAAGGCAAAAATAAGTTAATTCATAATCCAGAAGTAATCGAAGAAATAAAAAAAGAGATTGAAAGGTTAAAGAGAGCATAAAAATACGTAATAAAGGTATTAGATCTAAACTTGCCAACATCTTCATCCCTCTTGACGAACAGCTTAATCAGAGCTATATTATAAATACATTCAGGCAAAGTCCCGAGTTAGAAGGGCTAAATCCGGGACTATCCGCCTTCGCTAAAGCTTCGGCGGACCAGCCTAAATAGAATATTAATATGGCTGGTAAAATAACAAAAACCTTCGCAAAATACGCGAAGGTTTTTGTAATTTTAGGAGGTTGAAAATATGAATAAAGCATTAAAAATATGTAGAGGCAGCCATTGTGACCGAAGGGAACCCTGAGTATTCCCGAAGGGCGGCCGCTTGTATAATTATTTATTTTTTACGTGCGTAGTTGTATCTCTTTGCCTGCCCGCTCTGGCAGGTAAGGTATCTACAGCGAATAATTTGCAGGATTTGGATGATTATGCCGGCAGGGGAAGGGATAAATTAAAAGCCGAGATTAGCGTAAAGAAGCATAAGGTTGACCTGGATAATGACGGCATTTTCGAACAAGTTACCTATGAGCAGAGGTTTGATGAGCCCGTAGATATGCTGCCTATCCCTATAGAAGCAGAGGTTGCGGTGTTTGATTCAAGCGGGGATAAAATAGGAAGTTTTTTTATGCCCGATCATGTGGGAGAGGTTGAGTTTGTAAGCCTGAATAAAGACGGGTTTAAACAGATAGCAGCCCGGTCTTATGGGGGCGCTCATTATACCAACATAGCTGTTTATGGCTACGAAAACGGCAATTTGTATGAGATATTTGCGAACGGAAGCGCCTGCGGAGTCGAGACAAATTTTGATAAAGAAATACCCGAAATAAGAGTAGGCAGAGCTAACTGGGAAGAGGAAGGTTGGTCTTATGCCGATGAACCACTCTGGCAGGTTTATACTTGGACAGGACACGAATTCGTTGTTGATGAATCCTTAAGCACAACATCCGAAATAAGCCAGCAGGAAGAATCTGACAGATATGTGGATAAGATAAAAGCCTTTATAGAGGAAAATAAATCCGGCCGTTAAAGAAAGGAAGTATGTAATTATGTCCCAATATCACATCCCAAAACGCACAAAGAATATTTATGATCCCGGTGATTCAAAGCCTTTCAAAATAAGCAGGGCCAAGATGGACCTTTATATCAACTGTCCCAAATGTTTTTATATGGACAGGAGATTGGGGGTGGACAGGCCGAAAGGATTTCCGTTTACCTTAAACAGCGCCGTGGATAAATTGCTTAAAAAAGAATTCGATCTTTTACGCAAAGACGGCAAGGCGCATCCATTGATTGAGAAGTACGGCGTAGATGCTGTGCCCGTATGGCATGAAATGCTTGATGAGTGGAGGGGGAAGTTTAAAGGTGTTAAATGTCTTCATGAGCCGACTAATCTGATTATTACCGGTGAGACAGATGATCTTTGGCGGAATTCCGCCGGTGAATATATCGTGGTAGATTATAAGGCGACCAGCAAGAATGAAGAGATAACCGAACTAAATAAAGAATGGCAGAACAGCTACAAGCGTCAGATGGATGTTTATCAGTGGCTGTTGAGGAGAAACGGCCTAAAAGTCTCAAATACGGGATATCTCATATATTGTAACGGAAATACCGGTTTGGAAAAATTTGACGGAAAGCTTGAATTTGACCTTACCCTGATCACTTATGAAGGAAGCGATAACTGGGTTGAGGATAAAATAAAAGAGATTCACGCATGTCTTCAGCAGGATCAAATCCCGCCCGCCAGCAAAACCTGCGATTATTGCAATTACCGTGAGGCGGTTGAGGAAGTTACACTTCACCTCAAAAGAATAGAGGGGACGGAGTCAACTATCGACATACCCTTCCTTCCCGCCAAATTACCCTTTACTCAAAAAATCCAAAAAGAATTGAAAGAATTCCGTACCTTTATCCGTCTATAATATAAGGGAGGGGTGATTATGGCTAACATAGCTATATCGGATATTGTTATTGAGACAAGAATATTTACAGTCCGTGGGCATAACGTTATGCTGGATAGAGACTTAGCAGAGCTATATGGAGTTTCCACAAAGGTGCTTAATCAGACTGTAAGGCGTAATATAAAGAGGTTTCCGGAAGATTTTATGTTGCGCTTGTTCAAATCCGAAAAAGAGGAACTGGTCACAATTTGTGACCGGTTCAAAACCCTTAAGCATTCTTCTGTGGCTCCCCATGCCTTTACCGAGCAAGGCGTGGCAATGTTATCAAGCATCCTTACAGTGAAAGGGCTATCCAAGTAAATATCGCAATTATGCGCACTTTCGTCAAAATACGAGAGGTTGCCTTAACTTATAAAGACTTTGCTTACAAGCTAAGCTTGATTGAGGAGAAAATTGAGAAGCACGATAAAGAAATACATACTATTTTTGAGGCAATTCGTAAATTGATGGCCCCCTCGGAAAAGCCAAGACCGAAAATCGGTTTCCACCAAGGCTAAAGATAAATAGATAATTGGTCACCAGATTAGCCTGTTTCTTCCCATAGCCGGTTTTTCGCTTTAACTTGACAAACCCGCCTATTAAGTTGATAATACTAAAAATATGAATAATATATATATTGTCGGCTTCATGGGAACCGGCAAAACCACAATCGCTAATTTACTGTCCGTTAAGTTAGGGCGTGAACTTATCGAAATGGATGATGTTATTGAAAAACGCGAGAGTAAGAAAATCAGTGATATTTTCAGCCAGGCCGGAGAGCCGTATTTTCGGAAAAAAGAAAAAGAGCTTCTATGTGAAATCTCAAAGCGCAAGGGTTTAATAGTAAGCTGCGGCGGCGGCCTTATCTGTGATGAGGCAAATTTAAAAACCCTTAAAGATTCCGGAATAATTATAAATCTCAATGCAGATATTTTTACGATTTACGAACGCACTAAAGATTCTTCCCGACGGCCGATATTAAACGTCAAAGACCCGCTCGATGAGATAAGAGATTTATATGAAAAACGAAAACCTTCCTATAAAAAGGCTGATTTTTCTATTGATACCGGCTCAAAAATGCCTGAGGAAATCGCCTGTGAAATCATATCTCTCTTAGAAAAAAAAGGTGACCGCGATAATGTCTAAAGAAGCTTTTGTGTTTTTGAACCTGATTGATATAAGCCCAAGAAAAATCAGAGAAATTATCTGTTTTCTAAAAGATCCTGACGATATATTTTCCCTTAAACACTCTGACCTTAAACATATACCTTCGCTAAACGAAAGAGATATCGAAGCAATAAAATCACCTCGCAGCATGGCTATGCTCGATAATGAAATAAAAGGCATTAAAAAAAAAGACATCAGCCTCGTTGATTTTACCGATCATAACTACCCCGGAATCCTAAATGAATCCAGCGACCCTCCGCCGCTTCTTTACGTAAAAGGCGACCCCGGGTCTCTGCTTAAAGAGAATTTTGCAATAGTCGGCTCCCGCATACCGACAATTTACGGCAAGGTTATGGCTGAAGAGTTTGCTTTTAAGCTTGCCTCTTTCGGATTAACAATCGTATCCGGGCTTGCCCGGGGAATTGACTCCTTGGCACATAAAGGGGCTCTTGCCGGCGGTAAAACAATTGCGGTTTTAGGAAGCGGCCTTTCTAACATATATCCCAAGGAAAATATAGGGCTTGCGGAGAAGATAAGCCATAAAGGTGCGGTTATTTCTGAATTTCCTCTTATGGCCCCTCCTTTGCGGGAACATTTCCCCCGCAGAAACCGTATAATCAGCGGTTTGTCAAAAGGAATCCTTGTGGTTGAGGCGGCAAAGAGAAGCGGATCTCTCATAACTGCGCATATTGCGGCTGAAGAAAACCGTGAAGTATTTGCCCTCCCGGGCAACGCTGACAGCCCCTTAAGCAAAGGAACACACCAGCTGTTAAAGGACGGGGCAAAACTTGTTGATTGTGTTGAAGATATACTCGAAGAGTTTAACATAACCTTTGAAAACGCACCTTCAAGAAATAACCCGCCTTTGGATTTAAAGGTGCTAAGCGGAAAAGGAGTATCATGAAAAAGCAGAAATCTAATACATTAAATAAAATAACAGGCAAAACAGGCCGCAAAGCCAAATCACAAAATAAAGAAGCGAAAGCAGTTAAAAAAAGTAATAAATCCTTAAGGGTTAAAACTTCCGCCATAAAGAATGAAGGGTATTTAGTTATTGTCGAATCGCCGGCAAAAGCCCGCACAATATCTAATATTTTAGGCAAAGGCTATGAAGTAACCTCTTCTATGGGGCATATTGTTGATTTGCCGGCAAACAAAATTTCCGTAGATGTTGAAAACGGCTTTAAGCCCGCTTACCGTATAATTCCCGGTAAAGAAAAAATTATAAAACAGTTGATAATAAAAGCTAAAAATAAAAAGTGCATTTATATAGCGACAGACCCTGACAGAGAAGGGGAAGCCATCGGCTGGCACCTGCAAGAGCAGCTTAAGCAAAACGCAGTTTCATTTCTTCGTGTTGTGTTTCATGAAATCACAAAGGACGCAGTATTAGAGGCCTTCACTAAACCGCACGCCCTCGATATGAATAAAATAAATGCCCAGCAGGCCCGCCGTGTTCTTGACAGGATAGTAGGGTATAATCTTTCCCCGTTGTTATGGAAAAAAATTGTGCGCGGGCTTTCAGCGGGACGAGTCCAGTCCGTTGCCCTTAAATTCATTGTCGACAGAGAAAAAATAATAAATGCGTTCGTGCCCCTGACAACATATTCCGTCGAGGCAGAATTTCTTTCCGGCGATAAAGTATTCCCCGCGCAGCTTAAGCAATACAATGGTAAGGAAGCGGTTTTTGACACGGATAAATCAGCACAAGAGTGCATTGAAGCGCTAAAAACACAAAAGTTTAAAGTTTCAAAGATCGAATCAAAACAAATAAAACGCAAACCGCCGCCGCCGTTTACAACTTCTCTCATGCAGCAGGACGCATATAACAAATTACGGTTTTCTTCCCAAAAAACCATGATTATTGCACAGCGCCTTTACGAAGGCATACAGATAAACGGAGAAAGCGTAGGCCTCATAACATACATGAGAACCGATTCCTTCCGTATCAGCGATAAATCCAAAAAAGAAGTAAAAGATTTTATAAAGAGCCGCTTTGGAGAAAACTATATTCCTGAAAAAGATTATCTTTACAAAGAGAAAAAAAGTGCCCAGGGAGCGCATGAAGCAATACGCCCTACAAGTATACTCCGCGCTCCCGATGAGCTTCAGGATTATATGGCTGCCGATGAGTTAAAACTTTACAGATTGATATGGGAAAGGTTCATTTGCTCGTTTATGAAAGAGGCAATATTTGAACAAAGCAAGGTTTCAATCTCATCATCGGATTCCCTGTTTACCACCGATGGCAAAAAATTGCTCTTTGACGGCTTTTTGAAGATTGCCGGCACTGAGGAAGATAAAATTATCCCCGGCCTTGAGAAAGATCAAGCTGTTACGTTAAAAAACTTAAGCAATGCTGCCCACACCACAAAGCCTCCCGCTAGATTCAACGATGCGTCTTTGGTTAAGCTTCTTGAAGAAAAAGGAATAGGCAGGCCTTCAACGTATGTTCCAACCATCATTACCCTGATTTCGCGAAATTACATAATGAGAGAGCAACGTGCTTTTGTGCCCACAGAGTTAGGCGTAAAGGTAAGCGAATTGTTAAAATCTCATTTTTCAGATGTCATTGACGAAAATTTTACCGCTTTCATGGAAGAACAGCTTGATGAAGTAGAGGACGGCAAAATCGAATGGCCGTCTATCCTTGAGAAGTTTTATCCTCAATTCAAGGAAAAAGTTGAGTTGATGTCTTCACATATAACAAAAGAAATTGAGTATTCTGACAAGATCTGCCCTAAATGCCCGGGGAAATTACTTATTAAATGGTCCCGCAAGGGAAAGTTTCTAAGCTGTGAAAACTTTCCCCGGTGCCGTTACGCCGAAAGCATAACTACCGATACCGTATGTCCCGGCTGCGGCAATGGAAAACTTATACGAAGGAAAAACAGAAGAGGACAATTCTTTTACGGCTGTGCAACTTTCCCCGCGTGCCGTTATACATCTAGAAATCTGCCCGATGAAGGCCAAGATTCCCTAGACGAAAGTATTAATTGATAATTTGCTTAGATAGCATCGAATAAAAATTATGGTTCCATTTTCTTATTATATTGATAAGTTTTTGCGTTATATCGAGATTGAGAAAAACTATTCACCGCATACAATCCTAAATTACCGCATGGATCTCTCTGAATTCGAAGAATTCCTTAATTCACTTGTCTTAGATGATATAAAAAAGATTGATTATTTTATCCTCCGTAAATTCTTAAGCCGTCTTAGCGACAAAAAACTGAGCAAAAGAACGCTTTCGCGCAAGATATCCACTTTAAAAAGTTTCTTTAAATTCATGCTGCGCGAGAAAGAGATAGAACATAATCATGCTGTTTCGCTGATTTATCCCAGGCAAGACAAACCGCTTCCTAAGTTTCTTACCGAGAATCAAATTCATCAAATCTTAGATTTATCAAATGACAATTCTTTTTTGAGTTTGCGTGATCTTGCTATTATTGAATTCTTGTATTCGACTGGAGCAAGGGTATCTGAACTTGTATCACTGCGCATTGAAAATATAGACTTTGTAGGGCAAGTCGCAAAAGTCAGGGGCAAAGGAAGGAAGGAAAGGCTCATGCCTTTAGGAAATACTGCGGTTCTCAGAATTAAGCAATATCTTGACAAAAGAAACGACAATAATCCCTGGCTTTTTGTAAACAGGCGTTTCTCTAAATTAACAGACAGGGGAGTGCGTAATATATTGAACCGCTACATGATAAAGGCGGCGCTGTCTTTTAAGGTTTTCCCTCACATTTTCCGGCATTCTTTTGCAACTCATTTGCTAAACCGCGGTGCTGACTTAAGAAGCGTTCAGGAACTCTTAGGGCATTCCAGCATTTCCACAACCCAAATTTATACACATTTAACCATAGACTCGCTTAAAAAGGTTTACGATAAAGCGCACCCGAGAGCTAAATAATCGTTAAATTGAATAATCAATGAGATGAGTTTACAATTTCGCCCTTCACTATGTTTAAGGGCTTCGCTTAAGGGTCGCCCTTAAGCGAATAAAATGAGTCGAAGGGCGAAATCCGAAACAAATGTGGAAATTATTTTTCATAATTTACGATATCTTATTCCTGATAGGGTTTGTGATTTATCTTCCGGTATGTTTTGCACGGGGAAAAATCAACCTCCGGGCGCTCAAACAAAAATTTGGTTTCATCGGGCAATCATCAGTTAGAAACTGCATATGGATTCAAGCCGTAAGCGTAGGGGAAGTTCTTTTAATCGAAAGTTTATTAAAGAAATTAAAAGAAACCTTTGATTATCCGATTGTGGTTTCGACGACTACGCTCACGGGAAACAGGTTAGCTGTAGAAAAATATTCCCTTTTAGCCAAAGTTATATTTTTTCCTATTGATATTTCCATTATTATAGATAGCGTTGTTAACAAAATAAACCCTAAAATCTTTATTTCCATTGAAACTGAAATATGGCCTAATCTTTTCTACCGCTTAAGAAAGAAAAAAGTTCCCGTTATTATTTTAAATGGAAGAATATCCGATAAAGCTTTTCCTAAATACCTCAGATTAAAATTTTTTATCGGAAAGATTCTTTCGCTTTGTAATTGCATAAGCGCACAAAGCCTTAGCCAGCGCGATAAGTTTATATCCTTAGGGTGCCCTGAAGAAACCGTTACTGCAGGCGGAAATATGAAATTTAACAGTATATCGGTAGACGAATCCCGGCTTTTGACAATTAAAAACAGCTATTTAAAACTTTTAAAGCCCGGTAACCATCTTCTTTTGATTGCGGCAAGCACTCATCATAACGAAGAGGAGTTACTCCTTGAAATATACGCAGATATCTGTAAAAAGAATATCCCGCTCACCCTGCTGATCGCCCCGAGGCACCTTGAAAGAATACCCTTAATTGAGCAATCCATTCGCGCAAAAGGATTTACCCCTCAGAAAATAACAACCGGGGCCGATAATCTATACGGCGGCTCGTCGGACGTTTACATATTGGACGCAATCGGCCAGTTGCTCTATCTTTACAGCCTTGCTGATATTTGTTTTGTCGGCGGCAGCATGGTAAATCTCGGAGGGCATAACATTCTAGAACCTCTGTATTTCCTCAAGCCCACTTGCTTTGGCCCGCATATGCATAATTTTCGCGAAATTGCCGATATGGTTATTTCAAAAGGTGCCGCTATCAAGGCAAATGATTTCAATGAGTTAAAGGAAACCATAACTCAATTGGCAACTGATGAAGAGCAAAGAAGCAGGCTCAGGCTTAATTCGCTTGATGTATTTGAAGGGTCAAAAAAAGCCCTGGATAACAACCTTAGAATTATTTTAAATTATGCGCCATAGAATAAAATCAAAACTGATTAACTCCTATGTGGGTTTTGTCGAAAAGAGGAACTTGAATCTTCTTGATTACCCCATGCATTTTATTTTACTGTTTTTTTCATACGCATACAATTTGCTTGTTTGCGCCCGTAATTTTCTTTTCCGCTTTCAGATTCTTCGCTCTTTCAGCTGTGAAAAGCCTGTTGTAAGCATAGGCAATATTTCCTGGGGAGGGACAGGCAAGACAACCCTTTCGATGTTTCTTGCCAGCAGGCTGTCTTTTTGGTATAAGGTTGCCATACTCCGGCGGGGCTGGGGCGCCGACGAAGAGAAGTTAATTAAAAACCGCGGCCTAAATGTATTTTCCTCTTCAAACCGGCTGCGCTTTGCCCGGGCTCAAGCTTTAAATTTTGATCTGTTTATACTCGACGACGGTTTCCAGCATCGTAAATTGAAAAGAAATGTTGACATCGTTGTAATGAACTCGCGTGAATTCCGCCAGCCTTTTCATCTTATTCCCGCAGGTATCTTTCGGGAAAAAACAAATTCCCTCCTGCGTGCACAAATTCTGGTTATCACTTATAAAAATGAGGCTGAAAACCTTAAAGACGCTGTTTCTATCCTTATTTCCCGTTTTCCTCATCTTCAAGTTTTTTATGCTACGTACAAAATTAAAAAGTTTGCCGCTTACGACGGCAAAAATTTCTCCTTAGATGATTTAAAAGATAGAAAAATTGCTGCTTGCTCAGGAATAGGGTACCCCGGAGGATTTTATAAGCTTTTACAAGACAGTAAAATTAACCTTTCTGAAACTATAACTTTTCCGGATCACCAAGATGTTACTTTGGCAGAACTTAAATCTTTAGAGAAATTTCTTCTTGCAAAAGGCATAAAATACCTTATTATTACGGAAAAAGACCGTTATCACCTTCAAGTTCCCCGGGAGTTTAATGTTACCGTTATTGTCGCAGAAATAGAAATTGTAATTCAGGATGAACCTAATTTCCTTGAAACCGTTAAAAGTTTTTTATAAAAGATGCTATATAAGATTTTAAAACTCATAAAAAAAACCTTGCTTCGCACGCCGTTACCTGCCTGTTTGTTTCTTGGAACCGCTATCGGACTTTTACTGTATTCAATTCCTAAAAAGCGCTATACCGCTTTGCATAACGCCAAAGCTGCATATCCTCATAAGCCTCCTTGGGAACTGTGCAAAATTGTTCGAATGAGTTTTATAAATCTTGGTTTAAGCATAATTGAAAATTTTATTGCACAGCGCCTCGCCGCCTTTGTTGTGCTTAAGGGAATCGATAACTTTGATAAAAACGGCGGAATTATCGTAGGTATCCATGAAGGCAGCTGGGAGCTCTACAATTATTGCCTCGCTAAACATATCAACTACAGCATTCTTGTAAAACCTCAAAAAAACGAACAACTCAACAGATTTATTAATGACTGCCGAAAAGTTTCAGGCATAAAAGTCTGTTTTAACATTAAAGAGTTGATCCGCCAGCTGCGCCGCTGTAGCTTTACAGGGCTGGTTATCGACCATGGCGCAGGGAATAATGCCTTATTAATAGATTTCTTTTCACACAAAGTGCCGACCCCGCGAGGGGCGGTTTATATGGCAAAAAAATTTAATAAGAAGATTTTCCCCTGTTTCGGTTACCGAATAAACGGCTTTTCTCATGTTTTAGAGATAGGTTGCCCTATTGATCCCGCAGGCAAAGAAGAAGAAGATCTCCTAACCGTATTGAACAAAATTTACGAAGATTTCCTTATTCGGCACCCCAAAGAATACGTCTGGTACTATAAACGCTTTAAACACAAACGAAACCGTGACGTTATTATTTTAAGTGATTCCAAGCCGGGGCACATTAAGCAATCTCAAGCCCTTTTATCCTTTATAAAAGAGAAATCATATATCATCAGGCCCAGGACGATCCATGTAGAATTTCGAAACCAGCTTATGCGTATCTTTGCCGAAATATGCGCACTATTTTCAGGCAAAAGCTGCAGCGGATGCGGCTGGTGCCTAAAAATTATCCTAAAGCCGGATAGTTATAAGGAATTGATTAGTGTTTACGCCGATGTTGTTATCAGCACAGGCAGTATCTCCGCCCCGGTCAATGCAATTTTCTCTTTTTTTCTTGGTGCAAAATCAATCAATATATTAAGGCCGAATACTCCCTTATCGAAATTTAACCTTACAATAATTCCTGAGCATGACCGCATACAATCCGATCATGCAACTACTATAAAAGGCGCTCTTTTTTATCCATCTGACCTGGCAAAGAAATCCAATGACTGCATTAAACAGTTTAAACTTTCTCCATCTAAGAAAATATCGTTCTTTTTAGGGGGTGTCTTGCACGGCAAACAGGAATTCTTGTCAAACCTGAATTATTTCATAGATAATCTTAAAATATTTTCACAAAGCCGCGGCTACTCATTACTATTAAGTACTTCCCGCAGAACCCCGGCTGAGGCCGGAAAAATCATAGAAAATGAATTAGAAAAATTTCCCGGCACCGAAGCTATTGTCTATGCCAATAAGAATAATTACGATTTTATTTTTGACGGTTTTGTGGCTCTGTCTGATATTATTTTCGTTAGCGGAGAAAGTATTTCCATGATTTCCGAAGTCGCTTCTCTTAAAAAAACTTGCGTTTGCGTTGTTCTTGAACGCTATGCCGATAAGCATTTTGTTTTTCTTGACTCCTTAAGAGACGAAGTTAACTTATTGGAATTTCCTTTTGACATCGAGAAAGCGCCTATGTGTATTTCCTCAATCTTTGAAACGAATAAGGAAATCATCGGGCATGCTATCGAAAAAATATTTTAAAGATGAAAGTAATGCAAATTCTTCCCAGAATGGATGTGGGCGGCGTAGAAAGAGGGGTTTACGATATCGCCCTGTACTCAAAGAATAAGGACATATATTCGATTGTAGTAAGCGGCGGCGGCAGGTTAGCCGACCAGTTAATAAAAAAAGGCTTAACCCACTATTGCCTTCCGGTTTTTAAGAAATCACCGCTTTCCATCCTTTGCGTTTATAAAATTAATAAAATTATAAAAAATGAAAATATAGATATTATTCATGCACGCTCGCGCGTCCCTGCATGGATAAGTTTTATTTCCTCACGCATCAGCCACACTGACTTTATTACAACAGCTCACGGAAACTACCGCAATAAGGTTACAAGTGAAGTTATGGGCTGGGGTAAATTCGTTATCTGCCCCTCTAAGCAGACTGCTCACCATATGTGTTCAAAATTTGGCGTTCCCCGGGAGAAAATTATTTTAATCAATCGCTGGGTAGACTTAGATAAATTTACATTTACAGAGTACAGCCTAAGGAAAGACTGTCGCAACATAGTCACCGTAGGAAGGATATCTCCCACAAAGGGGTACGAATATCTTATAGAAGCATTCAGCAAGACGATCAGAAATCATCCAAATCTCGTTTTAAACATAGTGGGAGTTAACCCTAAAACTCAATCAATATACCTCAATCATCTTAAAAGCCTGGTTTCAAGGTATTCTTTAAATTATAATGTTAATTTTCTTGGCCTTGAGGGCGATATAAATTCTATTTTACATAACTCCCGGATACTCGTTGCTCCGTCTGTCATAGATGAATCGTTCGGCAGGGTAATTGTTGAAGGTTTCGCTTGCGGAGTGCCTGTTATTGCATCGCGCGTAGGCGGTTTCAGCGAAATTATAAGCGACTCCCAGGACGGAATTTTGGTCGAGCCGCGCAACCCGAATCAGATTTACGAAGCTATTGAGAAAATTCTTAAAAACCCTGATTATGCTAACGAACTGACAAAGCGCGCTTATGCTAAAGTTTGCCAGAAATACAGTTTTGAAGATGCTGCTAATAAAATTTTTGATGTCTACAACGATACAATGATTTTCAAACGAATACTCGTTATAAAAATAAGCTCTCTGGGTGATATCATACTAAGCCTGCCTTCATTAAAAGCACTCAAAGACAGGTTCCCTCAGGGCAAAATATATCTTCTTACTTTAAATAAATACGCTTCTCTTTTGGATGATTGCCCGTATATCGATGAAATTATACCTCTTGATGAAAAGTACAAAAAACTTTCAAATATTATGAGGACGAGCCGGCTTCTGAGGCGTTACGGCTTTGATTACATAATTGATTTTCAAAATAACTGCCAGTCGCATCTTATATCGTGTTTAAGCTTTCCGCTTTATTCATTCGGGTATTCTTTAAGATTGGGTTTTCTTTTGACACGCAGACTTCCGTATAACCGCCAAGATAACCCGCTTTCTTCACAGGAAAAAATCCTCAAACTCTTAGGCGTAACCTTAAAAGAGAAGAAGCTTATTTTCTTCAAAAGTCCCTATAAAACCTCTTTTGAAATCCCGTCAGACAAAGTAATCGGGGTAAACGTAAGTGCATCGGCCCGCTGGGAATCTAAAAATTGGCCGCTGAATCACTACATGACCTTTATCAGCCAGCTATACAAAAAATTTCCAAATTACCATGTAGTTTTATTAGGCGACACCCATGCGCAAGGAACTGCATTTAAAATTGAAAAAGCTCTCCGGCCTAAACCGCAAAATTTATGCGGCAAAACATCACTTAAAGACCTTGCGGACATTCTCGCAAAATTAACCGTTTTTATTACTCCTGACACTGCAGCCCTGCACCTTGCCTGCGCAATCGGCACCTCCACTGTCGCAATTTTCGGCCCAACTGACTATAACCGCCATACCGTAAAAAGCGAATTGCTTCACTGCATTCAAAAAAAACTTCCCTGCTCATCCTGCTACCAACCCGTATGCCGCAATAATCAAAAGAACGCCTGTACCGAAGCCATAACCCCGAATGAAGTAACCAGCAAAGTTAAAGAAATTATTTCGGCAAAGAAAACTATCAGCATAAAAAACGATTGACTATGAAAATACTAATTATTACCACGCATCTTAACCCGGGAGGAATTTCCCGTTATGTTTTGAATTTGTCTTCTGCTCTTTCAAGCCAAAATCATACTGTGTGGATAGCCTCCAGCGGAGGCGCTTGGTGTTATGACCTTTCAAAGAAAGGCGTAAAGCACTTAACCATACCGATTAATACAAAATCGATTCTTAGCCCGAAAATTATCTTGTCTCTTTATAATTTAAGCCGTTTCTTTAAGCGGGAAGACATTGATATAATCCATTGCAATACTCGGGTAACCGAACTCCTGGGATTTTTCTGCTGGCGTATTTATAAAATACCGTATGTATGCTCATTTCACGGTTTTTACCGCGCAAGCGCTGTACGTAAATTATTGCCTTTTTCGGGGCTGCTTTCTATAGCAGTAAGCCGCTCTGTAAAAAAACACTTAATTGAAGATCTAAATATTCCGAATGATTCAATAAGGGTCGTTTATAACGGGATAAATACCCAGGACTACTCAAATAATACCAATATCCGCTCAAGCTGGGGTTTTAAGGATAAAGCGCTTATCCTTGGGATTCTTGGCCGTATATCCGAAGAAAAGGGGCATTTTCTTGCCCTGGAAGCCTTTAAGATGCTTTGTGCAAAATACAGTAATCTATTTCTTGTATTCTCAGGTAAAGGAAAGCTTTTATACAAGCTGCAAAACCAAATAAACCGGTATAACTTAAATCAAAAAGTTAAAATTGCCGACTGCACTGCCACAGAATTCTTAAGCAGCATTGATATTTTGCTCGTTCCGTCTAAAAAGGAAGGATTTGGATATTCTGTTATTGAAGCTTTTGTAAAGGGGGTTCCGGTTATCGCATATTCCACAGGCGGAATTTCGGAGATTATTAAACATAAGCAAAACGGGATTTTATTCACTTCTTATAACAGCCGGTCTCTTTCTGACAGTATCGAAGACTTAATCGGAAATGATTTCATCAAAAGAAAGATTACCGCACAGGCCAAGGATGATTCTGTTTTCTTTTCATCACAGAGGATGGCAATTGATACAGAAAAAGTTTACAGGGAAGTCATGTGACCTATATTGAAAGGAAAAATAAAGGTTAGGTGATATTGTATGCGAAAATTATTTGTTTTCTTATTTATCACGATAAGCGCAGCCTTATTCTTTGTCTATGCCCAGAAAAATTACGAAGTGCCGATTCTTATGTATCATTCGCTCGATCAAGAAAGAACGGATAATTACGCCGCAGTTGAGCCGGCTGTTTTTTCAAACCAAATGAAGTCTATCGATGACTGGGGTTACAAAGTTATTTCACTAGAAGACTATTGCCGTATGATTTCTAATAATCAACCGGTTAAGCGCAAAACCGTTGTTATAACTTTTGACGACGGATATAAGGATAATTTAATAGCCCTGGATTCGCTTAACAATTACGGTTTTCCGGCAACTATTTTTATTGTTGCCGGAAATATCGAAAAAGAAGGCTATCTTTCATCCGGTGATATTAATATGCTTTATAAATCTTCACGCATACGGATAGGTTCGCACACCTTTAGCCATGCTTATCTGCCGGATACACCCACGTATAAACTTAAAGAAGAAATAAATTACTCTAAAGAAATTCTTGAAGAAATTTCATCTGCCCCTGTTCTTACTCTCTCCTATCCATCGGGCGGGTTTGACACAAGTACAGTTGCAGAAGTTAAGGACGCCGGCTACATTTGCGCCTGTACGACCAATAGGGGATTTTCCAGGGAAACTAACCTTTATGCCCTGCGCAGGATAAAGATTTCAAACAATGATAAGGGAATAAAGTTTTTTGCAAAAATAAGCGGATTTTATAATATTTTCCGAACGCCTAAAAACCCGTATTGAGCTAATTTCAATGAAAAGAATACTTATTGTCAGCATAAACTGGCTGGGTGATGCAATTATGACGACCCCGGTATTTAAGGCGCTTAAAGATCGTATTCCTGATGCTTATGTCGCGGTTATGGCACACAATCGAGTTTTAGATGTGTATAGTGAAAATCCCTATATCGATGAAATCATCGCTTTTGATGAAAAAACTTCCCAAAAGGGCCTTATTGCAAAATTGCGCTTTATTTCGCTTTTAAAGCATTACAAATTCGATACGGTATTTTTACTTCACCGTTCATTAACCAGGGCTTTCATATGTTTTTTGGCCGGCATAAAACGAAGGGTTGGCTACTGCCGGGGCAAAACAAATTTTCTTATCACCGATTGCGTAAAGGCTGATAAGAAAATACTTCACAGGCAGGATTATTATTTATCCCTTTTTGAGAAAGCAGGTGTGAAAATAGAAAATACTGCTTATCAGTTTTTTGTTTCTGAGCAAAACAAAATTAAAGCAAACGCCTTACTTGAAAATATAAAATCTAAACACAGTACAATCATAGGAATTCATCCCAGCGCAAACTGGAATCTTAAACGCTGGCCAACGGAAAAATTTGCCGAACTCACCGACCGGCTTGTGGATAAATTTAATTACTCAATAGTCATCATCGGTTCAAAGGCAGATGCCGGCACCTGTGATTACGTTGCTGACTCTACGCTCAATAAAGCCCTGAATCTCTGCGGCAAAACAAACCTGAAAGAGTTAGCGGCGGTTATCGGCAATTTCGATTTATTTATTTCCAATGACTCCGGCCCCGCTCATCTTGCTTCTGCCATGGGGGCTAAAACCCTGGTTATTTTCGGGCCTACTTCTCCTGATATAACCGGCCCGCGTGGAAATAACATAACTATAATAAAAAAGAATACAGAATGCACCATACCTTGTTATAATCTTGATTGTGCTAACAACCGCTGTATTGCGGATATAACCGTTGATGAAGTCTTTGAGAAAGCAGTATCGCTATATAACCGCTGTAACCATATAAATAACAAATGAAACAAAGTATATTAATTAATTTTCCCACAAACATAGGCGATACCATAATGAGCCTGCCTGTATTAGACAGGGTTAAGGGAAACTATCCGGAATCTAAAATTACGGCCGTTGCATCGGCAAAAACAAAAGATTTCCTCACAAAAAATAATTTTATTGATGAAATAATCGTTTTTGATAAATCATGGAAAGCTATTCATAAATGGAGATTCACTCTTTCGCTTAGAGGCCAATACACGATGATTGTCGACCTTAAGAATTCCCTGTTGCCGATTCTGCTGGGGGCTAAGAAAAAAACTCCCTATATTCGCAAGACAGATAAATCAAAACATGCCGTTCTCGGCTATCTTGACACTATAATCTCTCTTTGCCCAAAAGAATGCACTGGCAAGAAAAGCTCTTTTTTACTGCCTGACACTAAAAAACACCAATGGGACAGCCTGATACAAAAGCCTTCTATATTTATAGCCTGCTCATCAAGATCACAGCTCAAACGTTACCCCGTAAGCCGCCTTACACAAATCATAGAAAAACTTAAGCAAACACATAAAATAATTATAATCGGAGAAGAATCGGACCGCGAACTCTATAAAGATATCGCTGATTCAGAAAATATTACAAACCTGGCGGGAGAAACCGAAATAGCCGATATTTTCTACCTCTTTATTAACTACGCCATTTGCGTTCTCAGTGTTGACTCAAGCGCTCTCCATATCGCGGGATACCTGAATATTCCTGTTGTCGCCCTGTTTGGCCCTACTGACCAGAAGCGCTACGGGCCGTGGTCAAAAACATCAACAATATTAAGAAATGATTTTGTTGCCTGCGCGCCCTGTAATAAATCTCTTTGTAACTTCAAACATGAATGCATGAATATCTCACCGCAAAAAATTATTGATGCTCTCCTGGCTACGATTGAAAAGACAAAGCAGAGCCGCTCATTTAGCACCTGATATTTTAAGGTTAGATATGGCAAAAACCAGAAACCCACCGAAAAAGATTTTAATAGTGCGCACGGACCGGCTCGGCGATGTTATTCTTTCAACTCCTGTGATTTCCGTGCTTAGAAAAAACTTTCCCCATGCCCATATAGGCTTTTTATGCCGCCCTTATACTTACGAAGCAGTTAACCGAAACCCATATTTAGACGAAGTGATAGTTTATGACAAATACGGCAAACAAAAAAGCTTGCTTTCAACCATTAAATTTGCTTTTTTCATCAGGAGAAAACACTTTGATTGGTCAATAATCTTACACCCCACAAACCGCGCCCATTTAATTTCTTTTATTGCAGGTATCCCTTTTAGAGTGGGTTGGGATAGAAAGATGGGTTTTCTGCTTTCAAAGCGGTTACCTCATGTAAAGCAAGACGGTCTAAAACATGAGTCAGAGTTCAACCTTGATATCCTGCGGAGTTTAAGCTTAACAGTCGAAGATACCTGTCTGCATTTTCCTCTCAGCCATGAAGCGGAGAAGCAAATATCAATCATTCTGTCAAATCTTAAGATAGAGGATGGCAGTAAATTTGTTGTCATTCACCCCTCTGCCTCATGCCCATCAAAAAGATGGCCGCAGGACAACTATTCGGAACTGGTAAAAATGCTGCAAAAAAAAAGCAATCTTAAAATTATTATAATTACCGTCAAGGGAGAGGAGGGGTTCGGCAAGCTGATTGTTGAGAATAATGAAGTAGTTGACTTAAGAGGCAAATTGACTATCGTACAAACCGCATCACTTTTGAAAAAGGCGGCGCTTTTCATTTCCAACGACTCAGGCCCTGTTCATATTGCCGCTGCCATTGGAACCCCTGTTATATCTATCTTCGGCCGCAAAGACCCCGGGCTTTCACCTCTGCGCTGGAAGCCCTTAGGCAAAAACTCATACTATATTCATAAAGATGCCGGATGCAGCGAATGCCTCGCCCACAACTGCAAAAAAGGTTTTCTGTGCCTTAAGAAGATTGCGCCCCAGGAAGTCGCCATACTCGCTTTAGGCATCTTGAACAAATTTAATTAATTATTTAATTGACAGTATTTCATTTAGTGATATCGTGTTTTAAAAAAGGAGGAACCAATGTGCTACGCAGTGCCGCTGGCAGGAGCAATTATTACATCGGGTATATGGAAAAAAACGAAAAATATTAAAATCCGGTGGCTGAACCTTATGTTTTACGGAGGAGCGCTTTTTGGTGTTGTGGATCATCTATGGAATAAAGAGCTGTTCCTTATTTCTGATAATTTCGCAAGCGACATTTTACTGGGTTTTGTTATCAGCGCTGTCACAGTTGTTGTTTGGGTGTGCATAGTAGCTGCCTCATCAAAGAAAATTAAATTACTGAAAACCAGTAACCTAATCCAATCGCCAAACAAATAACCAACCTTCGAACCGTTTTAGTGCTTTGCCATAAAATTCAATCCAAATAATTATTGACACGGCTATTGGTTTATGTTAATATTTTAAATCTTTGTGATTTTATTCACAAAATATCTAACATAAGATTTAAATGCCGGATTTACTTTATATTCCTTTTAATAATTTATATACGCTTCTCGATTCCCTCAGTACGGCTTATGAGATCTTTGTCCCCGTAAAAAAAGGCAATCAAAGATATTACGTTAATTATTCCGGATCAAAAGAGGAAATAGTTGTCGGGGAAGTCCGCGCCTTTGAACCCTTAAAATCTTTCTTCACCCGGGCAAGAGAAGTAGTTGCCCAAGATTTCTCTGAATGCTCTCCGGTGTCAGCCAAAAAACCATTCTGCATTGTAGGCGCTAAAGCGTGCGATCTTAAGGGTTTCCTGGTCCATGACCATGTTTTTAGTAACCACGATTACCCTGACCCGTTTTATTTAAGATTCCGCGAAGAAAATCTTATTATTTCAAGTGACTGCACATGCACGATTGAGACGTGCTTCTGCTGTGCGGTTGGAATTTTGCCTTACCCTCAGAATAATTTTGACATCAATCTTTCCCGGGTAGGAGACGGTTTTATCGCGGAATCCGGCTCTGAGAAAGGAAAAAAAATAATTGAAGATAACGCTCCCTTTTTTGAAGATGCACACGACAGGCAGATTTCTAAAAGACAAGCCCTTCGAATCCGGGTTCGAGATGAAGTTAACGCCAATATATCAGCAAATTGCATTCCCGCACAGGAAAGTTTTTCCGGAATAATCGAACGCAACTGGGAATCAGCCTTGTGGCAGGATGAGGCGAAAACATGTGTTGAATGCGGGGCATGCACGGCGATTTGCCCGACCTGCCATTGCTTTTTGCTCTATGACCAAGAAAACCAGGGCCAAATGGCAAGGCTAAGAACATGGGATTCCTGTATGTTAAAGGATTATGCACGCGTTGCAGGAGGGGCTAACCCGCGCGGAAAGCTTTGGATGCGCCTTCGCAACAGGTTTGAGAAAAAATTTGATTACTTCCCTAAGGTTGCCAACTTTTATGCCTGCACCGGGTGCGGCCGCTGTATTACAGCGTGCCCGGCTAAGATAGATATACGTAAAGTGTTAAAGAATTTAGTCGGTTAAAAAGCGTTATGAAAAATCCCTATCGCCCTATAGAAGCAGAGGTCATCGAAACGATTTTAGAGACACCTACGATAATAACCATACGTTTTAAACCCCGAGAACCAATAGCTTTCGAAACCGGACAATTCATCGAGCTAACCATACCGGGAGTAGGAGAAGCCCCCTTCACTCCATCCTCAAAACCTTCAGTTAAGGATATAATGGAAGTGACGGTTATGAAGGCCGGTAAGGTAACCGAGAAAATCTACGAGCTGAAAAAAGGCGACAAGATAGGCGTGCGGGGGCCATTAGGTAAGGGCTATCCTGTGGATGACTTTCGCGATAAAGAAATTTTAGTTGTCGGCGGAGGCTGCGGATTCGCTCCTTTAAGAAGCCTGATGTATGAATTCTTTGAAAGAAAGGGACAATTTAAGAAACTTTACTTTCGCGGAGGATGTAAAACGCCTAAAGAACTCGTTTACCAAAGCGAAATGGAGGAATGGAAAAAGAGAAAAGACCTTAATATAAAACTAACCGTGGATAAGGCCGGAGCTGATTGGAAGGGAAATGTCGGCGTAGTCACAACCATAATTGATGACGTAAAAATGAATTATTCAAAAGGTATCGCGATTGTCTGCGGGCCTCCAGTCATGATGAAGTTTGCAACAAAAAAGCTCCTTGATATGGGATTTCAAGAAGATAATATGTATCTCTCAATGGAAAAGAATATGTCCTGCGGCATTGGTAAATGCGGGCATTGCCGGCTTGGGACTTATTACGCATGCAAAGACGGCCCGGTTTTTACTTACAAACAAATTAAGAACTTCCCGGACATCTGGGATTAAAAAATGGACACAAGCGCACAACAGCTGCATCAAGGTAAACTGAATATTAACCCGAAGGGGGCGAGCGATAAGCGGCTATTCGTTGATTTAGATATTTGTTCTGCGGGGCAATGCAAGGATTGTGTAGTCAAATGCAGCTATTACTACCATCCTGACAACAATGGCATTGTGTCTGTTTGCGAACTGGCAACATATGCCTTAGTATGCAGAAAATGCGAAGAACCGCATTGCGTTAATTCCTGTCCTAAGGAAGCGTTAGAGCAGCAATCAGAGAAAGGTAAACTCCTTATCCGCCACAACATGCGCTGTATTAGCTGTAAATCATGCTCTCACGCCTGCCCTTATGGAACGATTTATCCGGAACATGTTCCGCTTTTTATTCATAATTGCGATTTCTGTCTTAACAGAAGAAGCAGCGCCAACGAGCCTCTTTGCATTTCATCATGTCCCCATGGTGCCCTTAGCCTTAAAAGCGGAGATATAGAATTAGATGAGCACTCTTTTCTTGTGGGGGATAGTATAATTGTTCATTCAACGCATTGGCAATTTGATAAAGCATGATTTATATATTTTATTTAATTGTTTTCGGGTTTATTTTAACCGGCATGGTAGGAATCCTGGCGAGCTGGATTGATAGAAAAGTTACCGCCCGCCTCCAGTACCGCGTTGGGCCGCCCTTGCTTCAGCCGGCCTTAGATATCATTAAGCTTCTTGGCAAAGAAACTCTTATGCCTTACGGAGCCGATAAAACAGTGTTCTTCGGCGCCCCTCTTATCGGCCTAGCGTCAGTTGCCGTTGTTTCAACGGTTCTATGGCTTACATTATTTAACCCCTTTAAATCATTCTTAGGCGATATTTTTGTGATTATGTATTTATTGCTTATTCCTTCAATAAGTATTATTTTAGGCGGCTTTGCATCGAAAAATCCCCTTGCAAGCCTTGGTGCCTCTCGAGAAATGAAACTCGTTTTAAGCTACGAACTGCCGTTTGTGCTGGCTGTTTGCGTGCCGATAATTAAATCCGGTTTTTCACTGCGTTTGGGTGATATAGTGTTTTATCAGGTTACAAATGGCGCTTTTGCCTTAAGCCTTTCCGGTTTCTTAGCATTAATAGTTGTTATTATGTGTGTCCAGGCTAAATTAGCGCTTGTGCCTTTTGATATTCCTGAAGCAGAAACAGAAATTGTAAGCGGCCCGTTGATAGAATATTCCGGAGGAGGCCTTGCAATTTACAGGCTGATGAAATATATGCTTCTTGTTGCTCTGCCATTGCTCGTAATTATTTTACTTTTGGGAGGATTTAGTTTTAACGGTTATAAGATTTTTTTTATTCCTCTTAAATATGTCGGCCTGGTTGCATTAGTAACAGTTATACGCAATACAAACCCCCGTGTTAGAATAGACCAGGCAATGCGTTTTTTCTGGGGGCCGATGACGTTGATATCCCTGTTTGCGGTTTTTTTAGCTTTGCTTGGAAAATAAAAAACTTATATTTAGATTTATATGAATATAAAACTAAAGGCGCTTCTTAAATCACCATGGGTATTTCATCTCTCAACCGGAAGCTGTAACAACTGTGATATTGAAATCCTCGACTGTTTAACGCCGAGGTTTGATATAGAAAGATTCGGCATGCTTTTAGCCGGAAGCATTAAACATGCCGATGTCCTTCTTGTAACCGGTTCGGCAAACAGAAAATGCATACCCAGGATAAAAAATGTCTACACCCAGATGCCTAAACCGTGCTTAGTCGTTGCAATTGGGGAATGTTCTTTATCAAGGGGAATGTTCATACACAGCTATAATTGCCCGGTTCCTGTTGATAAAATAATTCCCGTGGATGTTTACATCCCGGGTTGCCCCCCTAAACCTGAAGCTATAATAGCAGGGGTGGTTAAACTTATTGAAAAAGTTAAAACAGGTAAATAAAATTCTCAAAATGAACAAAGAAGAAATTTTACAAGATCTACAAACGCGTTTCAAGGATTCGATTGTTAACACTATAGACAAATCACAAACACGCGTTTATTTTGAAATAAAATCCCAAGGCCTGGTTAAGATAGCTACGTATATTTTTAACGGCCTGGGCGCAAGGTTTAATATTGCCTCGGGCGTTGACTGTCCGCACACAATTGAAATTCTTTACCATTTTACAATAGAAGAAATTAATTTAGTTATTTCGCTTCGAGCCGTTCTCGCAAAAGATAAATTAGAGATTGATTCCTTAACCAGAGTTTTTAAAGGATCAAACTGGATAGAAAGAGAAATCCATGAACTCTTAGGCGTAAATTTCATAGGCCACCCTGATTTACGCAGGCTCCTTTTACCCGATGAATGGCCAGAAGGGCTTTATCCTTTACGCCGTGATTATCAGGAGTGGGATAACGGTGCGATAAGAGATAGAGGTGTTTAATGACCAATGACAAATTGCAAATGGCTTATGGCCTGAAGAAAAAGTAAAAAGATGGCGAAAAAGACAATAGTTCCGATTGGCCCATACCACCCCTTGCAGGAAGAACCGGAGTTTTTCACACTTACTGTTGAGGGGGAAAAAGTTGTGGATATTGATGTCTCAATTGGCTATAATCACCGCGGCATAGAGAAACTTTCTGAAAGCAAGACTTTTGACCAGTCAACATTCGTTATTGAGCGCATTTGCGGGATATGTTCGACAAGCCATCCCTTTGCTTATACCCGCGCGGTTGAAGACATAATCCCCATAGAAGTTCCACTGCGAGCAAAATATATACGCACAATAATTGCTGAAGGCGAACGCATTCACTCTCATTTACTTTGGCTTGGCTTGGCAGGCCATTTTTTAGGCTATAACACAGTATTTATGTGGGCGTGGAAACTCCGGGAGGAAATACTTGATGTAATGGAAGTCCTCTCAGGCAATCGAAATAATTATGCGATGTTTAAACCGGGGGGGGTACGCCGAGATATATCAGCGGATGACATACCCGGCGTGTTAAAAAAGATTGACTCTATTGTGCCTGCACTTACAATGCTTAAAAAAGCCGTCCTCGACGATCCTGTTTTGCACGCACGGACAAAGGGAATCGGAATACTTACCAAAGAAGAATCGATAAGCTACTGCGCCTTAGGCCCAACTTCACGCGCGTCAGGAATTGCCAGAGACTTAAGAAAAGACTGCCCCTACGGTGCGTATGATCAGATGGACTGGGAGATGATTGTAACGAATAACGGCGATGTGTTTGACAAAGCCGTAGTAAGAATATTGGAAACTTTTGAATCAATCAAGATAATTAAATACTGCCTTAAGAGCCTCCCAAAAGGCGAGATTGATGCAAACATAACCGATATACCTCCGGGTGAAGGCATCGGCCATATAGAAGCCCCGCGGGGCGAAACTTTTCATTATGTTAGAAGCGACGGCACTAACCGGCCGGCAAGGCATAAAGTCAGGGCCCCTACTTTTATGAATTTACCTACATATAAATCCACTGTTATTGGCGAGACAATTTCCGACGCGACAATAATTCTTGCGGCGATTGACCCCTGTTATTGCTGTACTGAAAGAATAGCAGTGCGCGACGAAAAGGGAAAGAAACTTTACAACGGCCAGGATTTAGTTAAATTATCTCAGGAAAAAACGGAAAAGATTCGAAGAAGGTTCAAAACATAGCAATGCATTATTTTTCTATTGATAGCCTATCGGCGTTTGTGGGATTCTTTATATGCCTTTTTACTGTATTTATTGCAGTTTATTCATTAGGGTTTATGCAGCAATCTAAAAGGCTTGTTGGTTTTTTTATTTATATTTTTGCTACTTTAATTGTTTCGCTGGGAGCGGTGTTTGCAGGTAATCTTCTTGTATTGATGGTTTTCTGGGGATTCTTAGGCCTGTTGCTTTACCTTTTAATCGGCTTTGATCAAAATCCCGCTGCCCTTAAAACCGCTAAAAAAACCTTTATTATTGTAGGCGGCACTGACGCTATCATGATCATGGGGCTTGCCCTTATATGGAAATTAACACGCGACCTTTCCTTAAGCCAACCGGGCATATTACTTAATTCGAAGCTTGCGGTTTGGGCATACCTATGCCTTGCGGCAGGCGCATTTGCCAAAGCAGGAGTTATGCCTTTTCACACATGGGTTCCTGATGCGGCAGAGGATGCACCCATACCGGTTGCCGCTTACCTTCCGGCGTGCCTTGATAAACTAATCGGAATTTATTTCTTTACGCGCATAACCATAGATTTGTTTGTTTTAGATGCAAAGATGAGCACATTCATGATGGCAATAGGGAGTTTTACAATTATCGCCGCTGTAATGATGGCTTTAATCCAGCATGACATGAAACGGCTCCTTGGATACCATGCTGTAAGCCAGGCTGGCTATATGGTTCTTGGAATTGCAACCTTAACCCCCATAGGAATTGCCGGGGGGCTTTTTCATATGCTTAATAACGCTATTTACAAATATTCATTATTCCTTTCTGCCGGGTCAGTCCAAAAAAAGACATCAACTACCGACCTCGATAAGCTTGGCGGCATTGCTAAATTTATGCCGATAACATTTGCGTGTTTCTTAATTGCATCGCTGGCCATATCAGGAATCCCTCCTTTAAACGGTTTTGCATCAAAATGGATGATATATCAAGGGGTCATTGAAACTTCTAGGGGCTCATCGGGGCTTTGGGTTTTATGGCTTGTTGCCGCACTTTTTGGAAGCGCACTTACTCTGGCAAGCTTTATGAAATTAATTCACGCTGTATTTTTAGGCCAACCTACAAAAATAAACGGTTCAACTTCTGAAGTTTCTCAACCCCAAGAAGTTTCTGTCCAAATGTGGCTGCCTAATGTAATTCTTGCTGTTTTATGTGTTGTTTTTGGTGTTTTTGCATACCGTATTCCCTTAGGGCTGTTCATCTTCTCAACCATAGACAAAGACGTAACTTTTGCCGGAATGTGGAATGCGAGCCTTGCGACATTGCTGTTGATTGCGGGCGTTGCGGTTGGATTCGTCATTTATCTAATGGGATCATTTCAGAAAATGCGCCAGACTGATATTTTTGTCGGAGGTGAAGATGCCAAACAGCATCCCGGCATGAAAATATCGGGAGTATCTTTCTATGATACAGTTAAAGATCTTCCGTTTATAAAAGTTATTTACAGCGCAGCCAAAATTAAACTTTTTGATATCTATGCAGTATTAAAGAATTTAATACTTGCCGGAAACAGAATATTCGGGCACTTACATAACGGTATATTACCTACATATCTTGCCTGGTGTTAACTTGTATTAGGTATATTACTTTTTATTATTTTTTAAAAGGCTGTCAGTGCTATGTTAGAACTTCACATTTTAATTTTATTTATGATCGCAGGAGCAATAATTGCTATTGAGGTTAAGGATCTCTTGTCTTCGGTTATAGCTGTCGGTGCAATCGGCCTTGCGCTGTCTATAATGTTTTTATTGCTGAAGGCACCGGATGTTGCAATCACTCAGTTAGTTGTTGAAATTCTCTGTTTAATCATACTAATCCGTGCTACCTTAAAAAAAGATTTGCCTTTTTCAACAACCGGCAGATGGCTTCTAAACACTTCGATTGCTGTTTGTTTCATAATTTTATTTTTATTCATATCCGCAAAAGCCCTTTCAGATTTACCTCAGTTTGGAAAACCTATTATGAGAGTATCCAAAAAATACCTTGAGGAAGGATTTATAAAAAACCCGGCAGCTATTGATTCCAGTAAGCTAAACTTTAGGCAAACCGGCGCGGCAAATCTTGTTTCCGCGGTAATACTTGATTACCGTGCCTACGATACCATAGGCGAAGCAACAGTTCTGTTTACGGCTGTAATAGGCGTCCTTGCGCTTGTGCGCAAAAAAGGAAGAAAAGAAGAAGGGCTTTTATCAGAGGAAGACGATGAGTAAAGAACATGATGAAGGAATGTCGGTAATCGTTAAGACAATAACCCGCCTTACCGTAGGTTTAATTTTGCTTTACGGAATCCATATCCTTTCTCACGGCCATATTTCCCCGGGGGGAGGATTCGCCGGAGGAGTAATAATTGCACTTTCATTTATACATTTGATGCTTGCTTACGGAAAGAAAGCAGCCCTTGATAAACTTTCAAAGTCAAGAACATCTTTTTTCGAAAATTTCGGCGCGCTCATGTTCTTAGCTATCGCTTTGGCCGGCTTAACCGGAGGCTATTTCTTTTATAATTTCCTCCCCTTAGGCCGCCCTTTCAGGCTGTTTAGCGCCGGAACAATACCTTTATCAAATATCGCAATCAGCCTTAAAGTAGGGGCGGGGTTATTTGCAATCTTTACAGCCTTAATTTTATTAAAATTCGATACGGAGGATAAATAATGTCGCTGTATCTGTTATGTCTGGGCCTTTTCTGCACAGGACTTTACTGTATTGTACGAAAGCGTAATATAATTAAAATTATTGTCGGTATAGTAATTGCTGAATATGCGGTAAATTTACTGTTTATTCTTGTCGGTTATAAAACAGGCGGGCGCTCACCAATACATTCTCTGGATTCCGACATTAAAATAATGGTTGATCCCCTGCCGCAGGCGGTTGTACTTACTTCAATTGTAATAAGCCTTGCCTCAACAGCCTTATTAATTGCAATTGCCATGAGAATATACGAAAAGTACGGAACTTTTGATATAACCAAAATCCGGGAGCTTAGAGGATGAATATTGTTTCTATCTTGCCGTTTTTTGTTGCTATACCTTTATTTGCCGCATTTCTAATCTCACTTTTAGGCAAGAAAGTAAAAGGTATTGCTGATGCTGCGGGAAATATAGCCGCACTGTCTTTATTCGTATGCTCATTATTCGCGGCATTCTTTTCTTCTCTTGAAAGCCCGCTAATTTATAAAATCGGCGGCTGGATACCCCCCTACGGGATTTCCTTTGTGCTGGATTCCTTAAGCGCTTTTATGCTGATTGTAATAAACCTTGTCGCTTTATTAGTTTCTATTTTTTCTGTTGATTACATGAAGAAATTTACCTCTAAATGGAAATTTTATACTCTTTTTATGCTTATGCTGGCTGGAATGAATGGTGTTGTTATAACCGGGGATTTGTTTAATCTTTTTGTTTTCCTTGAAATTGCCTCAATTGCAAGTTATGCTCTTGTCGCTTTTGGAACCGAACGCCATGAACTTGAAGCTGCTTTTAAATATGCGGTAATGGGCACGGTGGCGTCTCTTTTTATACTGCTTGGTATTGTATTTTTATACAGCTACACTTCAACCCTTAATATGGCTGATATGGCAATTGTAATAAGTCAAAATGGCCCGTCAAAAATAATTCTTCTTGTAAGCGCAATCTTTATTATGGGATTTGGCCTAAAATCAGCGCTCATCCCTTTTCATGCCTGGCTTCCTGATGCTCACCCTTCGGCTCCGGCGCCGATATCGGCTCTTTTGTCGGGAATATTGATAAAATCTCTTGGAATATATGCTATTTGCAGAATTTTCTACAATGTATTGGGAATGACTTCTGCTTTTTCTTCAATACTTATGTTTTTAGGAGCAATATCCATGGTAATAGGCGCGATACTTGCCATAGGCCAATGGGATTTCAAGCGGCTTTTAGCCTACTCTTCAATAAGCCAGGTTGGCTATATTGTTTTAGGTATTGGATTAAATACACCTTTGGGAATAATGGGCGGCCTTTTTCATCTTTTCAACCACTCATTGTTTAAATCGCTTCTATTTCTTAATTCCGGCGCCGTAGAATACGCAACAGGTACCAGAGATATGCGCCAGATGGGCGGTTTGGCAGAGAAATTACCGGTAACAAGGAATACAAACATAATCGCTTCGATGTCTATAGCGGGAATTCCGCCTTTTGGAGGTTTTTTTAGCAAATTAATTATTATAATCGCATGTGTAGAAGCAGGACACAACCAATATGCGTTATGTGCGGTGTTGGTTAGCATTCTGACCTTAGCAATGTATCTAAAAGTCCTTAAGAATGTGTTCTTTGGCGAGCTATCAGCTAAATTAACCCAGATTAAAAAGATTCCCTTTTTCATGAAAATTTCAATGACTATGCTTGCCTTTCTGTGTTTGATAAGCGGCCTGCTTTTAATAAAGCCTGCTAAAGAAGTTTTTCTTGAAAAAGCAGCGAAAGTCCTTTACGACGGTAGTGATTATAAGCAGATTATCTCAAAGGGTTTAAAATGAAACGAAGATTAGTGTTATTTATTGTTGCTTATGTAACCTGGCTGCTCCTAAACTGGCCGCCGGATATCCAGCATATAATAATTGGTATATTTGCTGCGGCTTTAACAGCTTTTCTTACAGGTGACTTATTCATAAACCGTCCACATATCTTAAGGCATCCTTTGAGATACTGGTATTTCTTTACTTGCTATTTACCGGTCTTTATCTGGGAATGTTTTAAAGCAAATATTGATGTTGCCTGGCGTGTCGTTCACCCAATGCTTCCGATTAACCCGGGAATTGTTAAGGTAAAAACAAATTTAAAGACTGATACTGCACTTACTTTCCTTGCTAATTCTATTACCCTTACTCCGGGAACCCTAAGCGTGGATATTGATAAGGATAACGGCTTTCTCTACATTCACTGGATCGACGTAAAAGCAAAAGATGTACAACAGGCTACTAAACTTATAGTTGAACGTTTTGAAAAAATATTGATTAAAATATTTGAATAGCAAATTATGAAACTGCGGAAAAATAAATCATTTAAGCGTTGGCTTCTCGGGTTATTAATTTTAATAGGCCTTGCGGCTTATGTTTTAATGCGTCCTCCAACGCTTCTTTTTTGGAGCGATATGCCGTATGCGGGATTCTTAAGCAGGTCATTTTATGTTTTGCTTATTTCCTTCGCTTTGGCCTTATTTCGGATAGCGCTTGGGCCAACCGGCGCAGACCGTATTGTTGCAATAGATATAATGGGAATAATGATAGTCGGCCTTTGCTGTATTTTTACTATTGTAACTAAACGGTCGTGGTATATCGATATTGCTATAGCATGGGCTTTGCAAAGCTTTATCAGCACTCTTGCCCTATCTAAATATTTAGAAGGAAAAGGATTCGAGGAATAATGCAATTTATTGGCTTTTTACTTATCAGTATCGGGCTTGGTTTTGACTTAATCGGCTGTATTGGCCTGGTAAGGCTTCCCGATGTATATAACCGCCTGCAGGCGGCGACTAAGTGCGTTACTCTTGGGACATGCAGTATCTTATTCGGCACATTTTTGATTGTTGGCACGACTGCCGCAGGGTTTAAAGCTCTTTTATGCATGGTTTTTCTTTTGCTGACTTCTCCTGTTGCTGCCCATGCAATTGCAAGAGGAGCCCACCGGGCAGGAGTTAAGCTCTGCGATGAAAGCGTGGTTGATAAATATAAAGAAGACAAGGAAGGCGAAGCCTGATAATAAAATCAAAAATCAAAAATTAAAGATTAAAAATCATGAAGCTACCTAAACTTAGAGAACTAAAAGAGGCGGTTGTTGCTTTGATAAAGGGGCCTTACACCTCGAAATTTCCAAAAGAACCGCATATCGCTCATCCTAATTTCAGGGGCCAGCCGAAATTCAATGCGGATAAATGCGTGGGCTGCCTTTCCTGCGAAGAAGTCTGCCCGGTTGAGGCGATTGCTCATCAAGATTCTACTGATGCTAAAAATCCCGTAAGGACTATGATTCACTATACTGATACCTGTATATTCTGCGGACAGTGCCAGGCAGCATGCATAGCCGATAATGAAGGTATTAAACTTTCAAATGAATGGGAACTTTCATTCTTTGATAGAACCAAAGCATATGAAACAATTGAAAAAGAGTTACAGTTATGCGAAATTTGCGGCGCTGTTATAGGCCCTAAAGACCATCTTAAATGGATTGCCGAACGCATCGGAGAACTTACCTATTCAAACCCCACGCTGTATTTATCACGCCTTAAAAGCCTCGGCATTATTGATGATAATTTAACTTCTGCATTGCGTGACTTTGGCCGCTGTGACAGGTCAAAAATCCTTTGTGCCCGATGCAGGCGGCAAACCACGCTTACTACTGAGTAAAATTGCATACCTTAAGAGAAAAATCCCAATGACAAATGACAAACGGGATACTTAATTCGTGAAAATAGAAGAAAGATTAAAGGAAATTCTTAAAGGTAAGGTTGTTATCGCAGGTATTGGAAATATTTTACGCGGCGATGATGGGTTTGGGCCTCTTTTTGTCAACAGCCTTAAAAACACTTCTGATTTTATTTGTATCGACTGCGGAACTGCTCCTGAAAATTATATTGGCAAAGTAATTAAAGAAAAACCGGATACGGTTTTGTTGGTAGATGCTGTTCATCTTAATGCAGCCTGCGGATCCTATGAACTGCTAAAAAAAGAAGATATACTGCCAAGCGGCTTTACAACTCACGATCTTTCCCCAAATATGCTCATAGAAATATTAGAGAAGGAAACCAATGCCGTGATTTATCTTCTGGGAATTCAACCCAAAAATGTTACCTTTGGTTCAGAGATTTCGGAGGAAGTAAAAAACAGTTTAAATTTATTAGTTTCAGCAATCAATGAGGTGGAAAAATGCATGAAACACACTTAATCGAGCCCGTTGTTAAAGGAATATGTGAACACGCTCAAAAGGAAAATGCGAAAAAGGTTACAAAAATTCACTTAAAAATCGGTGACTTAACTTGTGTAAAAGAAGAATCATTTAAAGAAACATTCGCTTTATTAACAAAAGATACAATTCTATGCGGCGCGGACTTAGAAATTACCTTTTTCCCCGGCACAATAATTCAAGTTCTCTCGTTTGATATAGAATAAGATATGTGTTATTCAATACCAGGCATAGTAAAGGATATTAAAGGCACAACAGTCTTGGTCGATTACTTCGGCGAAGAGAAAAAAGCCCGGAATGAATTCTACAAGCTCGAAAAAGGCGACTATGTTTCCGCGCAGGGCGGATTCATAATAAAGAAAATACCCGAGGATGAAGCAAAAAGTATACTTAGCGCCTGGAAAGAATTATTTTTCCAGCTTCAGGATGTGGACAGGCGCTTATCTGATTTTAAACCGGACGAAACCACTGATAAAAAACTTCGCTTAATTCTTGATAAAGCCATGGAGAATATAGCGCTTTCTCGCAACGACCTTACCTACCTTCTTAATATTAACGCCCCGAAAGATTTAGATTTACTTCTTAAGGCGGCAAATTTTATCCGTCAAAAATATCACAAAAACTCATGTTGTGTTCACGGAATAATCGAAATATCAAACGATTGCTTACGTAACTGCTTTTATTGCGGCATATCGATTCATAATAAAGAAATACCTCGTTACCATATGAAAAATGAAGAAGTGATTGAATCTGCCGTTAGGGCTGTTAGCGATTACGGTTTTGGCTCCCTTATTCTCCAAAGCGCAGAAACTGCCTCATACACCATTAAGGATCTATCTATGATTGTAAAAAAGATAAAGGAAGGCGCCGATACCCTTATAGGAATAAGCTTTGGCGAAATAGGGGTAGAGGGGCTTAAGGAACTCTATAATTGCGGCGCAAGAGCGCTGCTCTTGAGATTTGAGACATCAAACGAAAAACTATATTGCCGACTCAACCCAAATCATGACTTAAGCACAAGAATTAAACATTTAAAAGCGGCTAAAGATATGGGCTACCTTATCATGACCGGCGCTCTTATCGGCCTTCCCGGCCAAACGAATGATGACATTATAAATGATTTATATTTAGCGAAAGAGCTTGGCTGCGAAATGTATTCTTTTGGGCCGTTTATCCCTCATCCGAGCACTCCCTTAGGTAACCACCCTGCCTGTAATCAGGATCTTGTCCTTAAAGTTATTGCCCTTGCGCGTATAATTGATCCGCTAAATGCCAAAATTCCCGTTACAACAGCTTTTGAAACTTTAAGTATTGATGCCAGAAAGAAAGGTTTAATGTCAGGTGCGAATTCCCTTATGATTAACGTAACACCTATCAGCCGCAGAAAACTTTATTCTATTTATCCGGATAAAGCACATATAAACGATGGGTTAAAGTCCCAAGTCGATGAAGTGATAAAAATGCTGAAATTCTTAGGCAGAGCCCCTGCAGATTTAGGTTTAAACAAAGATGAAAAAAACCTCTACGCATAAAAATAATTTTTCTTCGGAAACAATAAAACGCCTAAGCCTGTATCTGCGGGGTTTGCGAAAATTACATATCGAAGGCAAAGAAGTAATTTCTTCGCGTGTGATAACAAAATTATTAAACGTTACACCGGATCAATTCAGAAAAGACCTCTCATTCTTTGGCGGATTCGGGAAAAGAGGAGTGGGATATAAAGTAAACCGGCTAATTAAAGAAATTGAAACGATTTTAGGAGTTAACAAAGAGTGGCCAATAGTGCTGACAGGAGCCGGGAGGCTTGGGAGCGCACTTCTTGCCTTTGAGGGATTCAGGCAGTTTAATCTTAAAATAACCCATGCCTTAGATTGCGACAAGAGAAAAATCGGTAAAACTCTTAACGGAGTAAAAATAGAGGATATTAATAACATAGATAAAATTTTAAGAAATAATAAGATAAGGATATCAATAATATCGACACCTCCGGAAAATGCCCAGGAAGTAGCCAGCAAGCTTTGTGCCTGCGGCATAAAAGGAATTCTTAATTTCTCTCCGATAATCCTTAGGGTTCCCGATGATGTCTGGGTATCAAATGTCGATATGGCGACAGAATTAGAAAGTATTATTTTTTTTACAAAACAAAGAAACAATTTTTAACACATGAAAGTAGAATCTTTTAATAACACCTCCTGGAAAAAAGGACGCATCAAAAAAGATCAGATAAATAAATACTGTAAGGGTTCTTCAGATTTTATACGTGATGAATCCATTATCGATACTCTTAACCGCAATCATAGCCCGGATAAAAAGAAAATAATCGATATTCTTGCTAAATCGCGCTCGATTGCAACACTTTCAATGGATGAAACAGCTGCTCTTTTAAATGTTAACCAACCTGATATGCTTTCTCAAATGAAAGAAAGCGCGGCAATTGTTAAGAAAAAAATCTACGACAACAGAATCGTTACCTTCGCACCGCTTTATCTGGGTAATCACTGCATAAACGACTGCCTTTATTGCGGTTTCCGCCATTCAAATAAAGACATTGAACGCGCGGCCCTTTCAACGGACGAAATACTGAGCGAAACGCAAACACTTGCCGGGTCAATCGGGCACAAACGCCTCATAGTAGTCTACGGCGAGCACCCTTTGAATGACATAGATTACATGGTAGACTCCATAAAATCAATTTATGGCGTTAAAGTGCCCACCAAGCGCGGCTATGGTCAAATTCGCCGGGTAAACGTAAACGCACCGGCGCTTTCTATTGAAGAATTAAAACGCCTTGCCGGCTGCGGAATAGGGACATATCAGATTTTTCAGGAAACTTACCACCATCAAACTTATAGCAAAATACACCCTCAAAGAACTGTTAAAGGAAATTATAAATGGCGCTTGTACGCGGTGCACCGTGCATTTGAAGCGAGTATAGATGACGTGGGCTTAGGGGCCCTTTTCGGCCTTTATGACTGGAAATTTGAAGTTTTGGCTTTAGCTGCTCATAATATTGAACTTGAGAAAACATTCGGTGTAGGGGCGCATACCATATCATTTCCCCGCCTTCTGCCTGCGATAAATACGCCTTTTACCACAAATGCTGCTTTTAAAGTGAGTGATGAAGATTTTATGAAAATAATCCTTGTTTTGAGGCTTTGTGTGCCTCATACCGGACTTATTATCACGGCACGTGAAAATGCAGAAATTCGCCGAAAATCCCTATCTTTAGGAATAACTCAAACCGATGCTTCAACAAGGATCGGCATAGGCTCTTACAGTAAAGAAACCAGCTCTCAGGTTGCCTCAAAACAGCAATTTATACTGGGCGATACACGCAGCCTTGATGAATTAATCATGGAATTCGCTGAGTTAGGATATATAACATCCTTCTGCACAGCAGGTTATAGATGTCAGAGAACCGGTAAATGTATTATGGAACTGCTTCGCGAGTGTCAAGAAGCAAAATTCTGTAAATTAAACGCGGTATTAACGTTCCGGGAATGGCTCGATGATTTTGCTTCAGAAAAAACGCTTTTAGCCGGCGAAAAAATTATCAATAAAGAAATCGATGAAATAAAAAAATCTCTTCCTGACTACTACCAAAGATTTAAGCTATATTATGAACGAATAAAAAGAGGGGAGCGAGACCTGTACTTTTAGCAGGCACCATACCGGTAGCAATGATATTTTATTATTAATATGGAATACAGAAAATTAGGGACAAGCGAGCTTGAAGTTTCAGTGATTAGCCTGGGAACATGGGCTTTTGGCGGTGACAATTGGTGGGGCAAACAGGATGACAGGGATTCAGTTGAAACGCTCGATTGCGTGATTAACTCCGGAATCAATTTTATAGATACAGCGCCGATTTACGGTAAAGGGCGTTCAGAAAAAATAATAGGCGCGTTTTTAAGTAAGAAAAATTTGCGCCAGAAAGTTCTGATATCAACTAAAGCCGGTTTATCCTGGCAAGGCCCTAAAATCATTCACGATTTGAGTAAAAAAAGGATTCTCGAAGAACTCGATGAATCAAGATCCCGCCTTCGTACGGATTACTTTGATTTATACCAGGCACACTGGCCGGATAAAAACACCCCTATCGGCGAAACCGCCGAAGTTTTTGATAAGTTATTTAAGAATAGGGTTATCAAATCTGTTGGTGTGAGCAACTTCAGCATCGAACAAATAGCTGAATTCATGAAGTATTGCCCTTTGCACAGCCTTCAGCCTCCCTATAGCATGTTTAACAGGGAAATCGAAAGCAAGATAGTGCCGTTTTGCCTTAAGAATAATATAGGCATTATAAGTTATGCGTCGTTGTATAGCGGTATCTTAACCGGCAAATTCTTTTTTGATAATATTAAAATTCCTGACGATACAAACAGAAAAATGAAAAAGGCCGACTTAGAAGAGCCTGGATTTTCTATCAATAGAAAAATTCTAATCTCGCTTAAAGATATTGCCTTATCATACGGTAAATCACTGGCTCAACTTGCCATAAACTGGAATTTCTCACAAAAGTCAATAGCCTCATCAATTGTCGGAGCACGCAATAAGATTCAGGCTGATGAAAATTCTAAAAGCTACGGCTTTCAGATTTCAGAAGGCGATATGCATACAATTAACGAAATTCTTACCGAACGCGATTCGCAGCTCGCTGTTCTTAAAAAATGAATATACTGATAACCGGAGCAACCGGATTTATAGGAAAAACATTGCTAAAGGAATTAGCAGCTACGACTAATCATAAAATAACCTGCCTTATCCGCGATCCAAAAAAAGCTCACATAGTTGAATCTCTCGGCGCAAAGGTAATTTATGGCGACATAACGGACAAGCAAAGTTTAAAACCAATTGAAAGCCTAAAGTTCGATGCAATCTTTCACTCTGCTGCACTGGTTATGAGTAAAAACTATAAACTGCTTTACAAAACAAATGTTATCGGCACTGAAAACATCTGCCGTCTTGCATTAAAACTATCTGTTTTAAGATTCGTCCATGTCAGCTCTATTGCGGTTGTTGGCGCAAGTTTACAAATTCCTGTTACAGAAGATGTTAGCTACTGCCCAACCAATGCCTACGGTTTATCAAAAACAGAAGCAGAATTGAAAATAATTGAGTTTAGAAAAATGGGATTACCTGCGGTTATAATCCGGCCGCCTGTGGTATACGGTGAAGAAGAACCTCATATGTTAAAAAAGCTGCTTTTTCTCCTTAAATTTCGCCTCTTGCCCTTAATTGAAAACGGAAAACACAAACTTCATATGGCGTATGTAAAAAATGTCGCAAGCGCATTGATTTATTCTCTTACAAAGAAAGAATTCTTAAAGGGATCTTTCTTTACAGCTGACGAAGAAGCCCTTACCATAAGGGAAATATTCGATATTTTCTCAGATGCAATAGGTACAAAGCCCGCTTTCTCAGTTCCGCTCTGCGTTAATCCATTTTTGTTAAGTCTGCCTTTTCTTGGAAAACGCTTTGCCACATTTACAAAAGATAAAATTTTTGATATAAGCCGGATCAAATCTTTAGGTTTTAACCCTCCGTACCAAGCAAGAAAAAGCCTTGAGCTCACTGCTAATAGCTTTAAACATATTCATCAACCCGGCTCAAACATAACATTAGAATGAACGGTCGTCGATTTTAATGTTATGTTTGAAACCGCTTCTAATCAATTTATTAAGATAAACCAACAAATACTTGCACGCGTTATAAAATCTGATATACTTTGTAATATGGGAAGGCAAATTTTTATTTTAACAGGCTTATTCGTTTTTTGCGGGTGTGCGCCTATTTTGATTGGTGCAACAGGAGCTTTAGCCGGCTACACCGTAAGCAATGACACCGCAATAGGCAATGTCCATGCCGAATACCGGATTTTGTGGGATTTGTGCATTGATAAACTTGAAGGCATGAATGCCAACCTTGTCACAGTCAACGAATCAAAAGGGTATATCCGGGCTATGATTGCAGAAAAAACCCTGGTAATCCGCATTGACAATATTACCAAAGAAGTTCAACGCTTGAGAATCTCGGCGCGTAAGTATTTTCTTCCCAAACCTGAATTCGCACAAAAAATATTCATTCAACTCATCGAAGACCTCGAGTGAGAATATACCTACTATTAATATCATTTTTCGCCGCCTCCTGCCAAGCCGCTCCTGATTATTCAAGAATCCAGGTCGTAGAAGTTATTGACGGCGATACAATTAAACTTTCTAACGGAGAAATCGTAAGATATATCGGTATTGACACTCCGGAAACATATATAAAGAGCGCAAAAAAATTTGCCTATAATCCCCAGCCTTTTTCACTTGAAGCTAAAGAATTTAACCGCAATCTTGTAATGGGCAGATTCATACGCGTAGAGTTTGACGTAGAAAGATATGATAAATATAAACGCCTCCTTGGCTACTGCTTTATCGAAGATACTTTTATCAATGCGGAAATCTTAAGGCAAGGTTACGCCTCCCTTTATACGCGGCCCCCTAATGTTAAATACTCTGAAAACCTTCTTAGTGCCTATCGTTATGCGAAAGAGATGAAAAACGGCCTTTGGGGAGCCTATGAAACAATAGACAGCGATTCAGCGCATAATTACATAGACCAAATCCGGACAGTTCACGGTAAAGTTGTAAATACTTACAAATCAGAAAGTTGTATATTTCTAAATTTTGGCAAGAATTATAGAACCGACTTTACCATTGTTATTTTTAACGATTCTATTGATTATTTTACCGAAAACAACATAGACCCTCTTTCATATTATAGAAATCGCATGGTTGAAGCAACCGGAAGAATCCGCCAATACAACGGCCCGGAAATTATAGTTCACGGCCCTCAAGAAATAATTATTTTAAGCGATGAATAAAAAAATCAAAATTCTTGCGTTTTTTATTATTATTGCTGTTATTATAATTTTTTTCACAATTTTTCAGGTTAAATCTTTCATATACACCCAGTACGTTATAGATAATATTAGCAGGGATTTTAACGCTGTTTGTAAACTGCGCAATTCAAAGGCGGGATTGCGTTATGTCGAATTTGATGATTTTACCATGCAGCATCCGGCAATGAAATTATTTGTTGCAAAAATGCGCATTGATTTTGAAATTACTAAAAAACTGGAATATTTTCCCAAAAAAATAAGCCTGAAATATGCAAAATTAACTTCTGAAAATATAAAAATGTTTATTAAATATTTGACGGAAGTATTCGCCCGGAAACCAAGGAATAAAGAAAGTCTGCCTCTTACAATCCATTGCGAAAATTGTATTTTTGACATTAGGGGATCCAAAGAAATTTTTTTAGGCGGTATTGCCGGCTTTAGTGCAAAAATCAAAGATAATCGAATTACTTCATTGCAAAACATCAGCGCGGAACCGGTTATTTTTAGAAACCGTCACTTATCGGCGGCGCTTAACATTGCGGCTGCATCAAACGATAAAAATATTAATGAATTTAACATTTCTTATTTAAAGATTCAAAACAACAACCTTCCCGAAATTAAAGGTGAATTCGAGATTGCTCCCGAAGGCATTTCAGTAGACAAACTTAAAACCGGCTTGCTGGGTGAACAATTCGAGGCTTGGGGAAATTTAAGGTTATTCGGGCTTACCAAACCGTCTCTTAGTTTCAATCTGCAAAACCTCTCTTTAAAAGAGCTCGCCGACCTTTTAATCGGCAAAGATAAACTAGCGCTGGAAGGAAACTTTACAGGCAGCCTTAACGCCAGCTTTATCGGTAAATCTGCCTTCCAGATTGAGGGAAAACTCATAAATGAAAACGGCGGTACAGTTATTATTAAAGACAGGCAGGCGCTGAGCTTTTTAAGGCGTTATTTGGATAAAGAATCATACGAAGCCTTCATTGACAATATGAAAAATTACCAGTACAATAAAAGTATAATAACCATTGAGTTCGGCGGCCAAACAACCGCAATAAACCTTGAATTCATTTCACAAATACACGGGAAAAGAAATCTTCAGTTTAATTTGCATAAAGTTATTTCACAAAAGAAGTAATAAAAAGTTTTGTAAATATGAAGGAGGTAACTTATGAGAAAAACCATGATTGCAATCCTGATCATTGCCCTTTTGGGATGCACAAAACTGAGAGTTGAAACAACAAAACCTATACAGCTGGATATTAATATGCGGGTTGATATATACCAGCATGTGATTGAAGACGTTGAATCCATCAACGATGAAATATACGGAACCAAAAATAAACAGCTTAATTCTTTATTTTTTATCAACGAAGTTTACGCCCAGGAACTTCCTGCCGCGGCTCAGGAGGCGGTTGAAAGAAGAAAATTAAGATTTCCCGCATTACAAAAGTATTTTGAAAGCGGCTATTTAGGCGAGAACAGAAATGCATTAGTTGTTTTAAGAGCCAATGTTCCCGAAGACATTAAAACTGGAATCGTAATCTTAATTAATGAGGAAAATAGCGACCGTTATAAGATTTTTGCGGAAACTGCCGAAAAAAATGAAGCTGACATTGAAGAAGTCCAGAAGATTTTCTTCAAGGATGACTTTGCCCGGACACAGCAGGGCTTCTGGTTTGAAATTTACGATGATTCGCAGGGGCAGTATGTCTGGGTTCAAAAATAGCAGATAATTCTTGAAATTCCTTTTATTTTGCGATTAAATAAAAATAGAAGGGGGTTATTATTTATACCGAATATTGGGGTTTGCAAAAAATGCCGTTTGAAAACACCAATGACCTTTCTTTCTTTTATTATTCATCGCACCATAAAGAAGCATTGGCAAGAATGCAATATGCTGTAATACAAAGAAAGGTAGGTGTAATTTTAACCGGCGATTACGGTGTAGGCAAAACATTTGTAAGCAGTGCGCTTATGAAAATGTGCCTTGAGGGTAAATGCGTTGTTAATTTTATCCCTAACCCGCGCCTTACGCCGATTGAGTTTATCCAGGAAGTTAATTTTCAGATGGGCGGCGACAGAGTATACTCTCCCGCAACTACAAAAATGGATATGCTTCGTTCGATAAAGGAACGCCTTGAACATTATTTCAACCGCGACCTGCGCCCTGTTCTTCTTATTGACGAAGCTCAAAGTATAACCGATGATGATTTGATGGAGGAGATCCGGCTTCTTTTAAATATCCAGGCAGATTCACATGCATTATTTACATTGATTTTATGCGGCCAGCCGCAGCTTGAAGAAAAAATCGAGAAGTTCCCCCAGCTTAAGCAGCGGATTTCAATCCGTTACCAGTTGTTGTCTTTGGACAAAGAAGAAGTAAAAGAATATATCAAATACCGCCTTAAAGTCGCCGGAACAACTCAAAATCTTTTCGAAGAGACCACATACATGCATATATTTAATCTTTCAAAGGGAATGCCCCGTGCAATCAACAATATCTGCGACCTGTCGCTTTTAACCGGTTTTATACGCAGGCTGGATATAATCGGCGACGAAGTTGTTCTTCACGTTGCTCGTGATTTACGCGAAGAAAGTTAACGGGTATATGCCGCTTCTTTTAATTTATTCCGTCCCGTACAAAACCTTACCTTTTAATTAACCAAAGGGGAGAGTTTTATATGACAGACTTCTCGGAGATGTTTGATAACCAGAACCAAAAAAAAGAACCTCCCGGCAAAAAAAAGAAAGATAAGCCTGACAGCTCAGGGATTGACTTTTCCTCATTTATAGGAAAAGATGGGTTCTCAGCGCCCAAAAGCAAACCAGACCCTAAGCCCAACAGCGCAGGCCGCATTGAATTTTCTGAAATAAAAGAAGGTGTCGGCAGCCAGCCTGACCCTGCCGACGTAAAAGACACCTACAACAATGCCGTAGCATTGGCCCAGAAGATTTTCTCAACCGATTTAGAATTCTCATCAAAAGAACTTAAGCAGGTTCAAAGCATTGTTGAAGAATTAATTACCTACGTAAACGCCGAAGACCAGCAGGTTCTCGAATATGTTTTCTCAATACAAAAAGATCAAAAAATTGACCCTACGGTTTTAAGTTTTCTAAATGTCTGTGTTTTATCTTTAGAAATAGGCGTTGTTTTAGGATATGGCCGCGATGAACTTCTTAAACTCGGTACCGTTGCTTTTTTACACGATATCGGAATGAAAGAATACCGTAATTTAATATCGTTAAACAGAAAATTGACTGATGAAGAAAAAGCAAAGCTTAAACATTACCCCGTCTCAAGCGCGGAAATTATAAAGCGTATACAGTATGAAACCGGGCCCGACACCTCAATCGCCGATATCATAGAACAGGTTCACGAACGCATTGACGGAAGCGGCTACCCCAAAGGCCTAACCAAAGACGAGATTTGCGAACCCGCCCAGATAATCGGGCTTGTAGACGTTTATGAAGCCTTAACGCACCCCCGGCCTTACCGTGATGAATATTCACCTCTTGAGGCTATAAGGATTATCTTGGAGGACAAGAAATCTTTCAGTGAAAAACTTGCCAAAATCATGCTTGAGAGAATCGGCATTTATCCGCGGGGGACTTTTGTTAAATTAAATACCGAAGAGATCGCCCGGGTAATCAAACAAAATCCCAAAATATCAATGCGCCCGGTAGTGCATGTCGAATACGACCAGGAAGGTAATAAACTTGAGACTCCGCGCACCATTGATTTAAGCCAGGGAACAAGGATTTATATTACAGGGAGCTTGTAAGAATGCATAAGGAAACTTTTATAGGCATAACGGTTCTAACAATTTTTCTTTTCTTTGGCGGCATTATCATTTATAACCAGAATTCAGTTTTATCCGGCATAGAAGAGGAAAGTGACGCTGCATATTCAGCGGGCACTGCCCCAATCAAGCCCAAACCGGCTTTGCCTGAGGCCAAAACCCATAAACGCCCTCTTATCTTACTTGAGAACAAAAGTAAAAATGTTCCTTTGGCATTGGACCCTAATGATAAAAGTTTAAAACTCGATAACGATTTACTGCGGTCAAAAATAGAACAATCGCTAAATGAACAGAGCGCGCTAGAAGAGGCGGTCGCGAAGAAAGATAACGAACTTAAAATACTCAGTGAAAAACTCGAAAGCACCCTTAAACAGAGCAAATCCTTAGAGCACGCCAAGGGCCGGCTCCAAGAGGAAGTGGCTAAAACCAAAAGTGCTATAGAAGCAATCAAGAAGGAAAACTTAAAAGCACAGAGCCCCATGGAACCTCAGCCGCAAAACAAGTCATTCCGCACGCTGAAATCTCAAAGCGGAGGATATGTGATAGGGGTGGGCGATATCATAAACATAAGCGTATGGGAAAATCCCGATTTAACCCGCGATGTAATAGTGGGGCCGGACGGAAGAATTTCTTTCCCCCTGATTGACGAAGTAGAAGCCGAGGGATTCACCCTTTCCGAGCTTGACAAAGCGGTAACAGAACGCTTAAGAGAATATATAATTTACCCTGATGTTTCGATATCGCTTAAAAGAATCGAAGGTAACCGCGTAATTGTCCTTGGCGAAGTGGCAAGGCCGGGCATATATTCGCTAAAAGATACAAGAACCGTTCTCGAAGCAGTCGCTTTAGCCGGAGGCTTCACCGACGATGCGGTTCTAAGAAGCGTTATTGTGGTTGAAGGCGGCATCCAAAATCCTCAGCCTAAACGGATTAACCTGTCGCAGGCTATTACCAAAGGCAAAGTAATCGAAAACGTCAACTTAAACTCCCAGGATATTGTCTATGTTCCCAAGAAATTCGTGGCTGACTTAAATTATTTTTTAACTAAGATACTTGACCCTATATCAACCGGCGTAAGCACTGCTGATACGGCAATGAAATGGTAAAAACCGTTGAAAAAAACCCTAAAATCGTTTTTAGAAAGATAGGAGATGAAACCATACTCGTTCCTGTCCAGAGCAGAGTTGCTGATTTTGAAAATATCTTTGCGTTAAATGAAACCGCGGCAAGAATATGGGAGCTGATTGACGGCAGCCGCAGAACCGGCGATATCGCAAACGAAGTTAGTGAAGAATTTGAGGTAAGCCTTAACCAGGCTAAAATCGATGTAAGCGAGTTTATCCAAACCCTATTAAACAATAAAGCCGTTACCGCTAAATAAATGACCTGCCTTTATGCCTCCCATATATCATATAGCGAATTCACGGAAAGAATTTACAAAACCGCTCATAAGAAAAGAATACCTGTAAGCGGCACATGGGAGATTAGCTTTGCCTGTAATCTTTCCTGCGTTCATTGCTACTGCCCAAAACATGCTTCGCCCAGGCCACTGGGCATAGAGAAGATGCGCCGGCTAATTGATCAAATCTCAGAAAACGGCTGCCTATGGCTTTTATTTACAGGAGGAGAGCCTCTTTACCACCCTGATTTTACAAAAATTTATGCCTATGCCAAGAAAAAAGGCATATTAACAACTCTTTTTACAAACGCGACACTTATAACCGATGAGATTGCCGATTTCTTAAGAGAATACCCGCCCTTGAATGTGGAAATAAGCCTTTACGGCATAAAATCTTCTACCTACGAAGCGGTTACCGGGGTTACCGGCTCATTTAAAGCCTGTTTAGAGGGAATTAACAGGTTAATTGAAAGGAAGGTCAAGTTTTCCTTAAAAACAATGGCTTTAACAATTAATTTAGCCGAGATAGAGGCAATCTCCCGCTATGCCGAGGATTTAGGCGTAAGCTTCCGTATTGACGCTTCTATCAATTCAACCATAGAAAGCTCATCCGCCCCATGCCGGTATAGGATTTCTCCTCAAGAGGCGGTTGGTTTAGATTTTTCTAATAAAAAAAGATCTGAATCCTGGAACAAATTCTTAAAACAATACCCCTTGAATAATGAATCAGGCAATATCTACAATTGCAGTGCCGGAGTTACATCTTTTCATATTGACCCAGAGGGCAATTTAAGCCCCTGCGTTATGGCAAGAAAGCCTTCTTGCGATATAACCGCGGGGCCTTTTGGCAATGCCTGGAATAATGATATAGCGCAGGCGTTAAAAGAGAAGTTGTCATACAATAACCCCTGCCGTATTTGCCAGATAAGCAATCTATGCAGCCAATGCCCGGGGTGGAGCCAGTTTGAACATAATGATAATCAGGCCACTGTAAGCTACCTTTGCCAAACCGCGCATTTACGCGCTGAAAAACTCGGCCTTGCTCTTAAGGCAAAAATAAGGTAACATAAAGACAAGGAGGTGGAAGATGAAGAAAAAGAAAGTTTATCAAAAACCACAGCTTACTAAAATAAAGCTTCTTTTAGAAGAGGCTGTTTTAACCGGATGTAAAACCACAAGCGGAGTCGGCGGGAAAAGCGACCGCTGCCCTCCGGTAACATCCGGCTGTAAAACCACCCAAGGAAGCTGACAGGGTTGTTTAATGAGAAAGGTTTTTAATTTCTCCATCGGTGATATTGCTATATCCTTAGAAAATTTAACCAAAGAGAAATACATTGTTAATAACCCGGTTAAATCGTTCTTAAGCCAAAAATCCTCCCGTATAGACATAAGTCTCTGTTTATGCCAAAAGCTCCCAAACAGCCATTTATATAGAAAGGCCGTGTTTAAGGCAAAGGATAGCTGGTCTCTTTACAAAATAAATACCGACAAGGGCCATACCAAATATTTTATTAAAACAACTGCCTCTGACGCTGTTTTTAGCGATGATTTCCGGCATGCTTCTGTCCGGCTTAAAGGCAGGCGTTTGGCCGGCTCAATAGTAAATTACCCTCTTGATGAAATCGCGATAATCAGCTCTCTTTCAGGCGGCCGCGGCATCATGGTTCACGCGGCGGGAATTGTTAGAAATAACAAAGCTTACCTTTTTGCCGGCGCCTCGGGAGCGGGAAAAAGCACGATTACTTCTTTTTTCAGGAAAGAAAAAAATACCTTAATCCTTAGCGACGACAGGATAATAATCCGAAACAAAAACAGGCGTTTATTTGCGTACGGAACCCCTTGGCACGGCGAGGCAAAAACTTATTCTCCGGGCCATGCTCCTTTGGGAGGGATTTTTTTCCTTGCCAAAAGCCCTGAAAATAGAATACGCGTTCTTTCTTCGCGGGAAGCTGCCTGCCGCCTTATAACCGCAGGTTTCATTCCCTTCTGGAACAGGGATTCGGTGGCTTTTAGCCTGTGTTTTTGCCACAAGGCAGGCCAGAGGTGCCCTGCTTTTGAGCTGGGCTTTTTTCCCGATAAAAACATAATCAAGTTTCTAGAAAATGAAGTGTTCCTCCCGTGATTTTATAAACATAAGCACCCGTTTAATGGATGATGCGAGGCTTTTAAGGTTTAAAGCCAAAGGAAAAAGCATGCATCCGGCAATAAAAGACGGCGATATCCTCACCTTAGAAAAGCCCATAAAAGAAACCTTGAAAGAGGGAGAAATTATTTTTTTTCTAAGAAACGGTAAATGCCCTGTTATTCACCGCATAAAAAGAATAGAGAAAGAACAAGAGAAAATATTAATTTATACCGGCGGCGATTCTTTAAACGGCGCTGATGAAGCAGTTGACTTAGAAAATGTAATCGGCAGGGTCTGTGCAATTGAACGCAACAGCCATCCAATACATGTAGAAAGAAAACCAGGGCAATTTAAGAAAACTGCTGCCCTTTTTCTGTCAAGAGCTTTATTGCGTTTTAAGAAACTTGCCGCTTTTCTCCTTTATCGCATTCAGGGTTTATCAATTTACCGCTTTATCGCCCGCAGGCTTGTAAAAATAGATGAGGATTTTTCAATCGTAAATATTTCACCTTCTGATTTTTCTATACGCGCCAAAAAAGCCGTTAAAATAATCGGCAGGGTTACATTGAGCTTTTTTCCCGACAGCGAGCCTGATTTTAAAGGGTGGTGGATATTTTCAACCTGGGTTAACTGGCCTTACCGCAGATGCGGTATCGCAAACCGGCTTGTCAACAAGGCCGTTGAATTAGCCGCTTTGAAAGGGACAAAACAAGTTAATCTTTTGGCTTTTTCTGACAGCAAGGCAGCTTTGGATCTCTATCAAAGCCTGGGCTTTAAGAAATGCGCTGTCTTAGAAATAGACCGACAGCTTGCCACAGAAGAAAAAATATCAAGGCGAAAGAGAATAGTACTTTCAAAACTACTTGCCAAAGAAGAATGAAACCCGATCAATGCTTAATCAGTTTTCTTTTAGGCTTTAACAGCGGTTTCTTTTTACAAAAAGCAAGCCGCCGTTATTTTAACTGGGAACAGTTTACTCTTCTTTCCCTTAAAGAATCGGTTGGGGAGCTGTTTTACCAAAGATTGAAAGAAAATAATTTAACCGCTAAAATTCCCTTAAAAGCTAAAGCCCTGCTCAAAGAGCGTTATTATAAAACAGCGGCAAGAAACATTTTTCTCATGCAGGAATGTGAAAAACTTTTCGGCATTTTCTCCCAAAAAAACATTGATTTACTTGCCCTTAAGGGTATTTTCTTAATGGAAAACGCCTATAAAAATCCCGCTCTTCGCCCGATGACAGACATAGACCTTTTAATCAAGAGGCATGATCTTATCAAAACCGATGAGCTTCTTTGTTCTATGGGGTACTTGCCGTTGAGCAGGGCAGAAAATTTCTTAAAAATGTCATCTTATGGATCAATAAATAACATAATGTATAAAGCGCCTCTGCCCTTATCCTACTTTTTGCATATCCACTGGCATATTGTTAACTCAACCTGGCCGGTAGCAAGGTTTGCCCAATCTATTGATATAAAACAAATCTGGGAAAACGCCGGAACCAGCAGGGTTTGCGCTAAAAATATTTTTGTTTTATCGCCCGATGATTTAATTTTACACCTTTGTTTTCACGGCCTTCTGCATGGTTTCAATAAGTTAATTTTGTTAGCGGATTTAGCTTGCGCTTTATCGGTGTATAAAAGCGAAATAGCTTTTGGCAGTATTTATGAGAAGGCAAAGAAGTGGAGGATTGAGCCTTATTTTTATTACGCGGCGAACCTTATTAACAATATTTTTGAAAAAAAATTATTTGATATTGATAGTTTTTCCTATTCCAACATTCTATTGGGTAAGCTCGCCGCTCTTAAGGCGAGAAAAAGATACGTCTCTTACATAGTTCTTTTCTTGAGCCAGGAGGGCGCTGCAAGCAAAACGAAGTTTATTAAGAGAACTTTCCTGCCTGATAAATCGGTGCTCGTGCATAAATACAATATCCCTTTTGAAAAAATTACCGCCAAACATTATTTAAGGCGCGCCCTCGGCGGCTTGCGCACCCTCAACTCTCAGCCATTCTACGAATAGAGGAGGCTTCCGTTTCTCTTGGCTTTATTAAGGGCCTTTTTGAGGCTGAGAGTTCCTACGGGAAAAAGCACGGCAAAAAAAAGGGCAAGCATGGCAGCCTGGGGAAAGATATCGCCTAATCCTGCGCCAAGAAGGATGCTTTTACGCATACCATCCAAAGAATAAGTCAGGGGAATAAAGGCTGATACTTTCTTTAGAATCGGGGGAAGAACTGCAACCGGAAAAAAAACACCGCCAAAAAGCCTTGATAGCCCTCCCGTAACCCAGCTCACAGGGTCCCCGCGTTTAAGAACAATAATAAATGAAGCAGAAATGATTCCCAGGGAACTGAAGCTGAGAACCGTCAAAATCAAGACTGTTAAAAAAGACAAGACATTAATTCTGGCAAAAGAAAATCCGAAAATAAACCAACCTAAAAAGAAATATATGGCAACGCGCAATGTGGCAAGAGTAAACTTGGCGGCAGCCCCGCAGGCAAGAAGGGTAGATATTTTAGTTGGGGAAAGCAGAAGTATTTCAAGAGTCCCTTCAGACTGTTCATGCAAAAGAGTTTGGGCAAAACCTTGCAGCGCCGCCTGAAGGTATCCGCTAAAGGCAAGGCCGATAAGGACAAAGGAAAAATAATCTCCTCCGAACTCCTTAAGGTGAGCCGAAGTTCCCGCGGGGATAAGGCGGGAAACAAAGAAAAACGTGGCTGTCGAGGCGAGAATGGTTATTGCATCTAAGAGAAAAGATAAGCGGTAGCTTGCCGCTATCAAAAAATCCCGCTTGATGAACATGAGAATTTTTCTTACTGTTTTATTCATTTATTGGATTTTAATTTCTCTTAAGCTGTCAAAATAAAGCTTTTCAAGGGGATGCCCCCCTGACGAGGGGTTTTGGTTTTGCAGCCGGGAAATATCGCAATTGCAAACCAGTTTTCCCTGTTGCAGAATGACCACTCTTTGGGCAATCTCCCCGGCCTCATAAAGTGAATGGGTGGCAAAAATTACTGTTTTTGAAAATTCAGAACACAAACGCCTGAGCATGCCTCTCAGCTTCATTGAATTATCAGGGTCTAAATTAATAGTCGGTTCATCAAGAATTATTATATCGGGCTCAAAAACGAGAAGCCTAAGCATGGCAAGGCTGTGTTTCTGGCCGGTTGAATAATTCCAGAACGGCTTATTAAAATCACTTAAACTTATTATGTGCTTGTATTCCTGCACTCTCTGCCAAAGAAGAAGAGAGGGTAAATTATAAAAAGCAGAGAAAAATTCGAGATTTTGCCATGCCGTAAGCTGAGGGTAGAAACCGAATGTTTCGCCGGAAAGGTAATTTAAGCTTCCCTGAACCGTAACTGTCCCTCTGTCAGGAATAATTAGGCCGCACATAATCTTGAGCAGTGTGGTTTTTCCTGCCCCGTTTGGCCCAAGAACCGCGGCGATTTCACCTTTATTTACTTTAAGGTTAACGTTTTCTAAGGCAGTTACCTTTTTGGGCGGGGCAAAGAGATTAAGGGCTTTCTCTCTGGTTAAGAAATATTTTGAAATATTTTGTAACTCAATCACTTCTAAAAGATATCAAAGAGGTAATACCTTGTCAATACTATTAATTTTGATATAATAAAATAAGTTCAAGGATATATCTGTGAGGATTTTTCAATCTTTCATCCGCGAAGCGGATGCAAGACTTTTTTGCGACCAAAAAAATAAATATGGCACAATATGAATTAACATTACGCGACTATATCCGGGTTATACGAAAACGTAAGTTTCTCATAGCTTTCTCATTTGTTTTATTCGCAATATCCGCAGCCGTATACATATCTTTTCAAACCCCTTCCTATACTGCCAACGCAACCGTAAGAGTTACCGAGAGAAAAACCGTAGGCGGCATGATGGCTGAATGGGTTATGGTCAACCCCGGCGACATGATGGAAACTCAAACTAAAGTTGTAAAAGGTTTTCCGATCATACGACGCGTTGCTCTTAATACCGGTTTGCTAAATGAAAAAGACAGCCCTGAAAGAGTTTATGAAGTTGTCGGAGGCCTGCAGAACAAGGTAACAACAACAAGAATTGGTTTTACCAATATCATCAAAATTACCGCAACATCAAGCGACCCAAAGGGCGCAATGCAGCTTGCCAACGCCGTTGCTACCGCTTACATTGAAGAAAACCTCCTTGAAAAAAACAAGCAGGCCCGAACTGCCCGTAAATTTATTGAGGACCAGCTCGGCTTGCTGGAAGAAAGATTGAGAAAATCAGAGGACGAGCTGAAGTCATTCGGCGAAAAAGTTGCAAATGTCATAATTGCCCAGGACATACAGGACAAATTAAACGAACTCACTTTCCAGCTCGCCTCTTTCCGCCAGAAATACACTGAAAAGCACCCCAAAATCATGCAGTTAAAACAGCAGATAAAGGACATCGAAAAACAATTAAGCGGCCTTTCAGGAAAAGACCTTGAATACGCAAGGATTAAAAGGGAAGTTGAGGTGAACCGTAAAATTTACGGTATGCTGCGCGAAAAACTGGAAGAGGTAAGGATTACAGAAGCGGAAAAAACCCCTGATGTGACAATCGTTGACCCTGCGCTCATGCCTGTATCTGCGGAAAATATCCAGTCTAGACTCGGCGTTATCGTAGGCGGATTTTTAGGGCTGATTGTGGGAGTCGTACTCGCTTTTGTAAGCGAATCATTAGACACATCTATCGGAACGATTGAAGATGTTGAAAGTTTAACCAAGCTTCCTGTATTGGGCATAATTCCTTCTATTCCCTTTAAACGAACAAAACAAGCGACCATGGCTCAGAAAATCAAGCGCCTGCTCTTTCCTAAAAAACTCACCCATGAAGAGCAGAAGTCTCTGCGCCTTTTAGTCCATTACCAGCCAAGTTCTCCCATAGCAGAAGCTTTTCGAAATGCAAAAGCAAACATCAAGATATCGGCTTCAAGAAAAACCCTTATGGTTACAAGCGCCGGGCCGCAAGAGGGAAAATCAACCTTTCTTGTAAATTTAGCCTTGGCTTGTACCCAGGAAGGCCTGCATACGCTAATTATCTCCGCTGACCTGCGCCGCCCGGTTATCGCGGAGACTTTTGGCTTAGCCAAGAAACCGGGTTTAAGCGAAATCATTATGGGAACAGTTTCGTTTGAGCAGGCTTTAAGGCGGAGTTCTGATATAATTTTTGGCGAAATGGGTATTGACGATATGCTTAAACACCCCGGCTTGGAATACTTATCCCTTATCCCTGCGGGAACACTTCCTCTAAACCCCGTTGAAATTTTAGACTCCAAGGAAATGGCTGACCTTTTAGACAAATTAAAAAAGACATACGACGTTATCCTTCTTGATACGCCGCCTGTTCTTCCTGTTGCAGACGCAAGCATTCTTGCCCCTAAAGTTGACGGAGTCTTGCTATGCTATGAAATCGGAAGAACTTCGCGCCAAGCGCTTTTGAGAGCTAAATCCCAGCTTGAAACCGCAAAAGCAAAAATTATCGGTATTGCGCTCAACCACATAAAGCCTGAAATAGAGTTTACAAACATTGACCCGTATTACTATCGGTATCGCTATACATCTTATCCGCCAAAAGAAAAAAAAGGCAAAAAAGAACAAAAAACGAAAGGCTAAAAAGGCGCAAAAACCCGTACTCGATAGCCCGCAAATTTAAGATTTGTATCTGAAAGCGAAGCTTCTAAACAAAATGTATGCAAAGAAACGCCCAGCTGAATAGAGATGTTATATTTATTTTATGCATACTAGGTTTCTTAGTTTCTTTTCTATCCTTCGGAATTTCCTTAAAAACATTAGCATTTTTTTTTGGTTTAATCTTCTTTTTTATAGCCTTCATCCATACCGATTTCGCGCTTTTTATAATTCTTTTTTCAATGCTTCTGTCACCTGAGATTGCCGTAGGCGGTGTCCCGGGAAGATCCGTTGTTGTCCGCATTGACGATATATTACTGCTTGTAATTTTGTTTGGCTGGCTGGCGCGGATTGCGGTTCACAAAGAACTCACAGTGCTTCAATTTAACCCCTTAAACCTTCCTATCTTAGCTTATGTCACAGTATCGGCAATTGCTTCATGCATAGCTGTCTTAGCCGGAAACGTAACCATAAAAGAAACTTTCTTCTACAATGCTAAATATATTGAATATTTCCTTCTGTTTTTCATGGTTGTAAATCTGATTCAAACCCGCAAACAGGCTGTAAGATTTATTTTTATCATGCTCTTTGTTACTTTATCAATAAGCATTTACGCCTGGGGCCTTCATTTTTCAGGGCATGCAAGAGTTACTGCGCCTTTTGAGGGAAAATTCGGCGAACCCAATACCTTAGGAGGATACCTGCTCCTTCTAATCATGATTGCGGCCGGCCTGCTATTTAGTGTTAAGACGCTTAAGGCCAGATTGTTTCTTTTTATTACCCTCTTTTTTAGCTTACCGGCCTTTCTTTTTACTCTCTCCCGTGGATCATGGCTGGGGCTTATTCCTGCATACATAATGCTCTTTGTTCTTAGCAAAAGAGGTAAGCTTATCATATTCGCAGTTTTTGTGCTTCTTGTCATCTGGTGTTCATTCTTCCTTCCCGGATTTGTTTACGAACGTTTACTTTATACTTTTTCCAGCCATGCCGAACGGATAGTCCTCGGGCAAATTATTTCAACGGATAAATCTCTGGCTGCCCGCATTGATTCATGGAAAGAGAATTTTGAGCGTTTCTCTAAATCACCCCTTTACGGCTACGGCGTAGGAAACCCCGGGCCTACGGTTGACAACCAGTATTCACGCCTGTTGGTTGAAACAGGCCTGCCCGGCCTGCTTACTTTCTTCTGGATTATTATAATTATGTTTAAACAGGCTTTTATCAATCTTAAGAAATCCATTAATGATCCCTTAGCCCACGGCCTTATCGTAGGCTTTATCGCCGGGCTTGCGGGATTAATCATTCATAGTTTTAGCGCGGCAACTTTCATTATAATACGAATAATGGAGCCATTTTGGACATTGGCGGCAATAGTGGTTGTTTTGCCAAAGTTTCTAATACCTGCTAAAGAAACAGCAGGCAATTAACCCATAAAGCACTCTTCGCGGTGAAGAAATTTATAAATTTGAATTAAAAATTATGATTTAATGCTTTTTAAATGTGCTATATAAAAGATGAATCTTTAACGTGGCCGGAAAGTATTAGCGGGCGTGCTGTATCAGGCGGCATCTGGGTTATTTTCTTAAGAACTATCGAGAAACTGCTCAATATAATCCGGCTGATTATTCTGGCAAGAATACTTCTGCCCTCTGATTTCGGCCTGTTAGGTATTGCTCTTTTAACCCTCGATGCACTTCTTAATTTTTCTGAATCAGGATTTATGCAGGCTCTTATACAAAAAGAAGGTTCAATTGATTCCTATCTTGATTCTGCCTGGAGTTTTTTGGTTATCCGCGGATTACTCTTGTTTACTCTTTTGTATATTTTTGCCCCTTACTTAGCAGGCCTTTTTAAAATCCCTGAGGCAGTACAGGTAATTAGAGCCATAGGGCTATCGGTGATTTTTCAAGGTTTTAGCAATATAGCGGTTGTGCGCTTTAAAAAGGATTTGACATTCAACAAATACTTCGCTTATCAATTAAGCGGCACAATAGCTGATTTCGCGATTGCGCTTATTTTTACTTTTATTTTTAAAAATGTTTGGGCGCTTGTTTTCGGGGTTCTTGCCAGAGATTTTACACGTTTGATTTCAAGCTATCTAATTCATTCTTACCGCCCCCGTTTTAATCTTAGCGCCCGAAAATTAAAAGAACTTTTCGGTTTTGGAAAATGGGTTTTATCCTCAAGCATACTGGGGTTTCTCATATCCCATAGCGACGATATAATCGTTGCAAGAATTCTCGGGGCAATTTCTTTAGGATTTTATCAGATGGCTTATAAAATTTCAAACATACCCACAAGCGAAATAACTCATATAATTTCACATATAACTTTGCCTGCCTACTCTAAACTGCAGAAGGATGTAAAACGTTTAAAGGAAGCCTATTTAAGGGTGTTGCGTGTTACCGCGATTATGGCATTCCCTGTTGCCGGCTTCATTATAATTTTCGCAAAAGACTTTACTGCGATTTGTCTTGGACAGAAATGGATGCCCATGGTTATACCCATGCAGATACTAACCTTATCCGGGATGATTCGTTCAATTGCCGCAACCTCAGGCACAGTATTCCTTGCAACAGGCAAACCTAGAATAGATACGCTCTGGCAGGTAGTACGCTTGGCAGTATTGCTGATTGCAGCTATCCCGTTTATTTTAATATGGGGAACGATTGGCGCGGCTTATGCCGTGCTTTTAAGCATATTTGTCTCAAATATTGGGTTTTGCTTTCAATGTATGAAAATAATTGAATGCCCTGCGGTTTTATTTCTAAAAATAACCGGTTTTATTTTAGCGGCCGCAACAGGCTCAATGGTTTTAGCATTGTTTGTAAGAAATATAACTGCCCCGGGAACATTGAGTATCGTCAGTTCTTTTTTTACGGCTTTGTTTGTCTACTCAAGCATTATTTTTCTATTTGGAAGGCATTTTGGATTTACCGTCAAAAATATTTTAGGCTCAACTTTTCCCGGCTTCGCGCACATTTTCACCACGTTTAAAAAATAACATCTTCGAAAAAATCTCTTAAAAAAAGCGGGGTAATTAATGGATATACAAAAAGAACAACAGCTTAAACTCAAGGATTACCTAACCTTAAAATATGACACGAAGGAAAGGTTCTCAAGTTACTGGCATCAAATTAACGAAATTATCGCCCTTACCCCCTCAAGCGTTCTTGAAGCAGGTGTGGGAAACAAATTTGTTTATGATTATCTGAAAAAAAACGGCTTAAATGTTACCGGTGTTGACTGCGAAAAACGCCTAAACCCTGATGTTGTGGCTGATGTGTGCTGTCTACCCTTTGGCGATAATTCATTCGATTTGGTTTCTTGCTGTCAAACTCTTGAGCACCTTCCCTTTGAAGAATTCTTAAAGGCATTGAAGGAAATTAAAAGAGTGGCAAGAAAAAATGCAGTTATAAGCATTCCTGATTCAACAAGAATTTATCCCTTTAGCTTTAAACTTCCTAAAATAGGCTGCTGCAAAATTATATTCCGCCTTCCCAGATTTAAAGCTTATCACGGCGAGAAAGGAACAGTTCACTATTGGGAGATCGGCAGAGGCGGCTTTCCGTTAGAGAAAATAACCAAAAGCATAACAGGCTCAGGGTTCTCAATAATTAAATCATTCAATGTTTTTGAGAATCCATTCCACAAGTTTTTTATATTAAAGAAACAAAGATGAACATTCTATATTTAACGTCAACCGGCAAGATTATCGGAGGAGGAGAGGTAAGCCTCTTTAATTTGCTAAAAAACTTAAATCACAAGGTGTTTAGGCCGCACCTAATTTCCGTTGCTTCAGGCGACTTTACACAAAAAATATCCGAGCTAAACATCCCTGTTAAAATCCTGCCTCTTAAAAAGGTTAAGAATTTTATTAATTTTAAACATAACCTTTCTATCTTAAAACAGCTCAAAAGCTGCATAGCCGAAAATAACATTAGCCTTATTCATTGTAACTCGATAGGCGGAATCACATTAATGGGGGCGGTTGCCGCTCATTTTAAGGGCATTCCTTTTGTCTGGCACGTACGCGCGGTTGAGAAAAGTTTTATCTTAGATGCTGTGTGCGGAATGCTCTCAAGCAGGATTATATGCATATCGGCTGCTGTTGCCGGCCGTTTTAAGGGGTTTCCTTTCTTGAAAAAGATTTGTTTAATACACAACGGAGTGGATACTTCTTTGTTTAATCCTGCGTCTTTGGTGATCAGGAGCAATGCCCTTTCTTTTCGTAAAGAAATCGGCTGTTCTGAATCTGATTTTATTATTGGCGCAGTGGGAAGATACCATCCCATGAAAAGTTACGAATACCTGATAAGGGCGTTGAAGGTGGTTGTAACAAATTCTTATAATGTTAAGGTTGTTTTTATCGGTATGGGTTACAGCACAGGCAACCCTTATTTACTTAAACTTAAAAGCTTAACGAGCGAATTAGGCCTTGAGCAAAACGTTATCTTTATGGGCCAACGAGAAGATATAGCATCGGTTATGTCTTCTTTTAATTTATTCGTGCTTCCGTCAGAAAATGAACCTTTTGGAAGGGTTGTTATTGAAGCCATGGCTTGCGGCCTTGCGGTTATTGCCTTTAGAAGCGGGGGGCTGCCCGAGATCGTCAAAGACAAAACTACAGGATTCTTGATAAATCCTTTCAATGTTAATGAAATGGCTGATAAAATAATCTATCTCAAAAATAACGGAAAACTGAGGCGTGATTTTGGCGAGAAAGCAAGAGAAAGGGCTGTTGGGCTATTCGATATTAAAGCTCACACTAAAGAGATTGAAGAGTTATACCTGTCATTTCAAAAACAATGAATTTAAATTACGTAAGCTGTAACTTATGCGGCCAGGATAATGCTAAGGTTATTGAAACGTCTTTGGAATCAAAAGTCGTTCAATGCCGCAATTGCCGGTTAGTTTATGTTAACCCCCAGCCGGCCGCAAGCGCGCTTTGGGAACATTACGATAAGGCTTATTACGAGCCATGGATGAGCGGCCAGAATTTGGCCCGCAAACGGATGTGGGAAAAACGGCTGAAAAAAGTTGCCGCGATGAAACCATCGGGAAACCTTCTCGATGTAGGGTGCGGCACTTCTAATTTCTTGCATACGGCCAAAGAGCATGGATTTAAAGTTTGGGGCACGGAAGTTTCGGGCTTTGCCGTAGATAATGCAAGAAAGCTTTACGGCATCGATGTTTTTAAGGGCGACTTAATAGATTCTCATTTCCAAGATGATTTCTTTGATGTCATTACTCTCTGGCACGTTCTTGAGCACACAACAGACCCTTTTTCCAACATAAAAGAAGCTGCCAAGATAGTAAAACCCGATGGTATTCTTGTTATCGCAGTGCCAAATATCAATAATTTTATTTATAAAATCGCATACACAACTTACAGATTGCGCAGGCCAAAGCTTTTTTCTCCTGATTTAAGAGAAATACATCTTTACCATTTTTCAATTAAAACGTTAAGCGCCTTATTAGATAAGGCAGGCCTAAAAGTTACAAAAGCCGGCATTGATTCAGAAAGAATTCTTATAAAGGAACGAATTATCGACAGTTTGGCATGGGCTGTTTACAAAACAACAGGGGTTAACTTAGGCCTTGCATTTGAAGTATATGCTCAAAGAAAATAATATAAGCCACAAATTAAAAAAAATCATAAAGGCGGTTATTGGATTAATCCTTGTGATACTTTCTTTTATTTTATTCTGGATAAGGCCAAAAAATGCAAGAAAAGAAGATACCGCTACAATATTAGTTGTTAAAATGGAACGTATAGGCGATATGGTTCTTTCAATGCCGGCGATTAATGAGCTTAAGGCAGTTTTTCCTAAGAGCCGTATCTTATTGGCTGTTAACAGTTATATATCTGATATAGCCAAAAACGATCCTCATATTGATGAACTGCTTATTTACGATAAAGAAAAAGTAGGTAAGGGTTTTCCGGGTAAAATTAAATTCATTAAAAACTTACGTGCCCGTAATTTTGACTTAGCGGTTGATTTAACTACACGGGAATTTTATTTCTTTCCCGCTTTTATCGTTGGCTTATGCCGGGCAAAGATGAAAGTAGGGCTAGATAATAACGGAAGGGGATTCTTGTTTACCAATAAAGTTAAACCCCTAAGTAAACCTCAATACTATCCAAATGAAATAATGCATATTCTCTCTCCTTTGGGGATAATAGCAGGCCAAGTTAAATTGAAACTTTGCTTGTCCGGAAATGACCAAAAGTATATCGACACCTATCTTTCAGAAAGAGAAGTTAATAACGCTGACAATCTTATTGTTATTCATCCCGGCGGTTACTACCCTGAACAACACTACAGAAAATATGATTTTGCAAAAGCCATCGATTACCTTATAGAAAAATATGCGGCAAAAGTTTTCCTTATCGGCGCCGCAGGGGAGCAAGGGCTGGCTGATGAAATTATTAATATGACAAAAGCAAAGGCGAAACCATTTAATGCCGCGGGTATTTTTACTTTGGGCCAAAGCATGTCCTTAATTTCGAAAGCTAAGCTTTTTATCGGAAACAGCTCCGGCCCGCTTCATGCTGCTTGCGCTTTGTCTGTGCCTACAATATCATTTCTAAGCCCTGATGCAGCAGAAAGGTGGCGGCCGCAAGGGAAAAACGATATAACTTTTGATTTAAGTAAAACTAACCTTGTTGATGTTATTTCTGCTATTGATAATCTAATTTTAAAATGATTACCGAAAATATACCTTGTCAACTTTGTCAAAGCGGTAATTTCCGGGCTATATACACAGGCCATGCACCTGGCTATAATTACCGTATCGTCCGCTGCCTTAAATGCGGCGTAGTTTTCATGAACCCCCGCCCGGACAGTGAAAGTAATATTAACTTGTATCAAGAAGGCTATTACCACTTTGACCCTTGCGTTGACAAAGACCATATTAAACAAGCGGTTTTTCATCAAAACTTGATTGCTAAGCATATCTCAAGAGGAACAATTTTAGATATCGGTTGCGATAAAGGTTTTTTTCTTGAACTTTGCAAGCAAGCGGGGATGGATGTTCACGGAATTGATGTATCGAAGCAGGCCTGCGATTTTTCCCGCAAAAAAAGCTTAAATGTTAGATGTGCCCGGGCTGAACAAACTGGATTTGACAATAGCTATTTTGATGCTGTCACTCTGTGGCAGACAATTGAACATGTAAGAGTACCGGCAGCAGTTCTAAATGAAATAAACAGAATACTCAAACCGGGAGGCCTAATTTTTATAGAAACCCCCAATATTAATAGTATTTTTTACAAATTCTATAGAAGGTTTTGGTTGGGTTTCAACCATTTTCATATGTTTTATTTCTCGCCTAAAACAATAATTGATTTTCTGGAGCCGGCGGGTTTCACTATCACAGGCATTAATACACATACAGCATCGATTTTTTCAAAAGACGGATTATGGATCAGAGGGCTTAAGACCCCGGTTTTACGGCTGGTTAAGTTCTTAGGGTTTGAAAAGGTGATAAGAAATATTTTTCCAAAAAAACAGCCAAACCATAAAGTAAACAGCAGTTATCAATCTCCCGAAAGCGATTACCCCGTTTCAAAAAATAATCTTATATCCATGTTGAATTATCTCATTGAGCATATCATAAATGCAGGAGAAATGGGGGATAATATTTTAATTTTGGCAAAAAAGAAAGAGAACGGACAGAAAGGATAATTATGTGCGGTATCTGCGGAACAGTCGGGCTTTCTGACAAGAATCTCATTAAAGAAATGACTAAGGCGCTCCTCCACCGCGGCCCGGATTCAGAAGGCTTCCACATAGAGGACGATGCCGCATTGGGCATGAGAAGATTGAGTGTTATTGACATCGAAGGCGGCTCTCAGCCAATGTATAACGAAAAACAAACTTTGTGTGTTATCCATAACGGTGAAATTTATAATTTTAAAGAACTCAGAGAAGGGCTGCTCAACCGCGGCCATGTGTTTAAAAGCGCCTCAGATACTGAGGTAATTGTCCACCTCTATGAAGAGTACGGGCAAGATTGTGTTCTTCACTTAGACGGAATGTTTGCTTTTGCCGTATGGGACATAAAAAACAAGGAGCTTTTTATAGCCCGCGACAGAATTGGAATCAAGCCTTTATATTACCACTATCATAATGGAATATTGCGTTTTGCTTCTGAGGTTAAATCTATAATTAAAGACCGTAATCTTACAGCAAAACTAAATCCAAAAGCTATTGCTTGTTTCTTTGCTTACCTTTATATTCCTTCTCCATATTCGATATTTGAAGGAATAAACAAGCTGCCGCCGGCGCATACTTTAATGTTTAAGAAAGGCAAGCTCGATATTACGCCATACTGGAATATATCTTTCAGAGATGACGCTAAATTGCCTGCAAGCAAAGATATTTATGGCGATATATCTCTTAATCTTCTTAAGGATTCTGTTAAGAAAAGGCTCATAAGCGATGTTCCTCTGGGGGTTTTCTTAAGCGGAGGCATAGATTCAAGCGCAATTGTTGCGCTTATGCGTAAAATAAACAGTTCAAAAATAAAAACTTTTTCAATCGGCTTCGATGATAAATACTCATCTTTTAATGAGCTCGATTACGCTCAAGCTGTGGCATCGCGGTTTGAAACCGAGCATACTAAATTCATCGTTACTCCTGACATTGTTAAGATATTGCCAAAAGTGGCATGGCACCTTGATGAACCGTTTGCTGACTCATCAGCCATATTAAACTTTCTCATAGCAGAAGTTTCAAGGAAGTCTATTACAGTTGCCCTTACCGGCATAGGAGGTGATGAAACTTTTGGGGGATACCCGCGCTATCTGGGAGCGAAAGCATCATTATGCTACAGAAAAATTCCTCTGGCTTTGCGTAAGACAATAGATAAAATATCATCGCCTTTTATAAAAGAAGGCCTAACAAGCGCGAACACCGGATCCCGCTTTAAACGTTTCTTGCACGGGACAACATTAGATTTATTCAGCCAGTATATTCACTGGATGCAGTTTACCGGGAGTTTGGAGCAAAATAATCTATTTAGCGGCGACATGCGCAATGAGCTTAAGATATTTGACCTAAAAAGCACACATACCGCATACATGCAGCAGGCAAATTCAACAGAGTATCTTAAGCAGATTTATTCTCTTGATATACATACATACCTTGTAGATGATTTACTTTTCATGGCTGACCGAATGTCTATGGCACACGGCCTGGAGCTGCGCGTTCCATTTTGTGATCATCGTTTAATCGATTACTGCGCCCGCATCCCGGAAAATATAAAATTTTCAAATTTCCGCTTGAAATCAATGCTTAAAAAATCTTTAAAAAACATTTTGCCTGATGAAATCCTTCAACACAAAAAACAAGGTTTTATGGCCCCAATAGGAAGATGGCTTAAGGAAGATCTAAAGGATTTTACCCGGGATGTGATTTCCAAAGAGAATTTTAAGCGAATGCCGTTTTTTAATTTTGCCTACGCTGACAGTCTGCTCAATTGCCATTCTTTAGGAAAAGGCAATTACACTCATCAGATTTGGGCCTTGCTAATGTTTTGCCTGTGGCATGAGCAGTATATGAAAAATAACCAGTTATGATCTTGTTATGGATGAATTAAGGAAAATTTTAGTTATCGATGTCTCCGGGATCGGAGACATAATAATGTCAATTCCGGCTTTGCGCGCGCTTCGTAAACGCTATCCTGAAAGTTATATCGCCATGTTGGTTTCATCAAGGGCCTGCCCGCTGCTTTTTGGATGCCCTTACGTTGATGAGGTATTTGCCTTTAATATAAGTAGTTTTAAATTCTCACCTGCCGCTTTTAATTTCGCAGAAACTTTTAAATCACTCGCCAGTGTTGTTAAACTTAAACATAAACATTTTGATGCGGTAGTCAACCTTTACGCCATCGACTCTTATCCCGGTAATCTGCGCATGGCTTTGCTCTTTAAATATATCGCAGTTAAAATTAAAGTGGGCAGGAGACATGGCACGATGGGTAACTTTTACACCGCTTCAGTAAATGAAGGCGGCATTGATTCCCTGCATGAAGCAGAAAGAATGATAAAGGCCGTGAATTTGTTAGGCGCAGATTCGCAATGCAATACTCTGGAACTTTGGGGCCAGGATTGCGATAAGGTTTTTGCCCGGAATCTGCTTGCCGCACACAATATTTTAGAAAACGATTTCTTATTAGGCGTGGCAGCCGGCACTTTGGAAAAGCAAAAGCAGTGGCTGCCTGAGAGGTTTGCCGTGCTTTTAGATATGGTGGCTGATAGATACAAAGTCAAAATCGTTTTCTTCGGTTCTAAAGGTGAAAGGCCGTCCATAGAAGAAATTATTCTTAAGATGAAAACTAAAGCTTTTAATTTTGCGGGAAAATGCAATTTAAAGCATGCTGTCTGGCTTATAAAAAGGTGCGATGCATTTATTTGTGTTGACAGCGGCCCCATGCACATTGCAAGCGTATTTAAAGTACCTACTATAGCCTTATTCGGCCCTTCTTTACCGTTAAGGTTTGCTCCTTATAATAACGAGAATGCCGTAATTGTCAAAAAAGGAAGCAACATGGGTTCTATTTCGAGCATGCGCGCAATTGACACGGAAAATGTTTTCGAAGCGTTTGAGGGTTTGATAATTAAAATTAAAAGCCTTCGGCCAAAGGTTAAAATAACTATGCATAGAAAAATAAAAGTCTTACATACCCATACCTTACCGGTAATAAGCGGCTCGGGCATAAACACACTTTTAACAATGTCGGGGTTAAATAAGGCGCGTTACAATGTTGAATTTGCCTGCGCTCCCAACGGGCGCTTAATTGATGAAGCAAAGGCACAAGAGATATCTTTTCATCCAATAAGGCATTTTGTCCAACCGGTAAGCGTTTATCATGATATAATGGCTTTGATTGAATTAATATTTTTGATGAGGCGCAGGCGCTACGATATTGTTCATTCTCATAATTCTAAAGCCGGTTTTATTACCCGCCTGGCGGCAAAACTCGCGCGAATTCCAATTATTATCCATACTATTCACGGTTTTGCCTTTCATGATTTCGAACAGCCGTCGCGCAGAGGCATTTTCATAGCGCTTGAAAGATTTGCCGCCCCGTTTGCCGATAAACTAATTGTTATCTCGAAACCCCTCATGGAGTGGGGCCTAAGATTAAAGATTGGTAAACCCGAACAATATGTTACCATATATAGCGGCATTGACCTTGGACGCTTTAATAGAATTGGTGATATTGCCGATAAAAAACGGGAATTCGCAATACCATCTCAGGCAAAAGTAATCGGCGTAGTCTCAAAACTATGGGAAGGTAAAGGCCACAAGTGCGTGCTTCTGGCTATCAAGCAAATAGTTTCGAGAATTCCCGATATTAAGTTTATGTTTGTCGGAGAGGGGTATCTGCGCAAGGATTTAGAAAATCTTTCCCTTGAGCTTGGAATAAGAGATCATATTGTTTTTACCGGTTTTCGAAATGATATAGTTGAATTAACCGCTATATTTGATATTGCGGTTTTAGCTTCTTTTTTTGAAGGCATGGGCAGAGTTTTACTTGAAGCCATGGCATTAGGAAAACCGGTTGTTGCCTCAAAAGTAGGGGGCATTGTTGACATAGTAGAAGACAGGGTTACCGGAATACTGGTTCCTGCCGGGGATGTTAATGCTCTGACTGGAGCAATTATAGAGTTGCTTGAAAATGAACAAATGCGTAAGAAAATGGGCGAAGCCGGCCGCAGAACCGTAGATGAGAAATTCAATGTACGAACAATGGTTTGCCAGATAGAAGATGCCTATGAAGAGATTCTTTATCAAAAAGGCCTCTGCAAAATAAAAGAGCCATGATTAATCTTAAGTTTATTGGTATCGTTTCTTTTATTTCTTTTATTATATCGTATGCCTTCACTCCGTTTATCATAAGAATCGCAACAAAACACAATTTAATTACTTATCCCGGAGGGAGGAGGGTTCATGAAAAGCCCACGCCTTACATGGGGGGTTTAGTAATTTATGCTGCTTTTACACTTTCTTTATTATTCGCCGTATTGGCAGACAAACAACTTAGCGAAAATTTCCTTAACAGTGCTTTTACGCTTTTTATCGCAGGCACTATAACGGTAATCCTGGGTGTTATTGACGATATTCGGGACATTAAATCCCTGTTAAAACTTTCCGGCCAAATTGCAATTGCTGGTTTTTTATATTGGCAGGGATTTCGTATCGATGTTCTCACCAATCCTTTTTCCGGCAGCGAGATGGAAATTCCCCGGATTATTAGCGTTGCAATCACCTCTTTCTGGATTGTAGGCATGATGAATGCAATAAATTTGATTGACGGCTTAGACGGATTAGCTGCCGGTATAACTACAATAGTCTGCGCTTGCCTATTATTTAGCGCTATATTTCTTGAAAATTATGTAACAGCATTCATCCTTGTTGCCTTGGGTGCAAGCACCTTAGGATTTTTGCCGTACAATTTCTATCCTGCTAAAATATTTTTGGGAGACGCCGGCAGTATGCTTATAGGTGTTATCTTAGCTGTTGCGGCTCTGGTTGGTTCTCAATACAAATCTACAACTGCGGCAACCCTTCTTGTCCCGATTACTGCACTTGCTATCCCGATCTCGGACACATTCTTCGCTGTTGTCCGCCGATTTTTTAATAAACGCCCTATTTTTCGCGCCGACAAAAAGCACCTTCACCACCGCCTTCTTGGCATGGGTTTGCCCCAGAGGCAGATTGTTCTTACGATTTACATGATAACGCTTTATCTCGGAATATTTGCTTTTCTATTTGTTCTTATACCTAACAAGTATGCTTTAATCCTTTTAGTGCTATTGGCACTGGGGTTCTTTATGGCAATAAGGATGTTTGGGTTTATTGAAAGAAAGATAACCCTTATATACCGCCTCCAAGAAAGACAGCGAAAGAGAAAATCTTATGGAAAAGATGAAGACTTTGACAACTAAAATCATCTCGCCCTTTTTGTTTGTTTTATTCTTTATCCTTCCTCAAATATTCGCAGCCGAATATATCCAGGCAAAAGTAGCAATTCATATGAGCTCGACTGTCAGTGACGGCAGCCAAACGATTGAGGAAATCGCCCGCGCCTGTGAAAACGAAACCATCGATGCCGTAATATTCACTGACCGTTTTGCCATGAACTGGGAATATGGCTTAAAGCCATGGCCGAGAATTCTTAAAAAAACAATTAAACGCAACTCGGTATTACTTTATGGAATCGACAAATACCTTAATGATATAAATGCTGTCAAGAAAAAATACCCCAATATTGTTTTTATTGCCGGCGTTGAATCAGCACCTTTCTATTATTGGAGCGGCTCACCTTTTAAGGATAATTTGACTCTGCATAACTGGCACAGGCACATGCTTGCCTTAGGCCTTAAAGATACTGATGATTACTATAAGCTTCCTGTGATCGGTAATACGCGAGCCTTAAGGCAAGGCTTTGACATAAAAAAGTTATGGCCGTTTTTTCTTGTAAGTTTAGGGGTCTTTATTATTGCGAAAAAAAACCTCCCGCTTAAAGGAAAAAATGTTCTTAACGCATATAAAAAAATTATAAAGGCCGATTTTATCCCTCTTGCACTTATTGGTATAGGAATATTGACCGTAATCAATAACTGGCCATTCAAAAAAATCTTGTACGATCAATATCATGGAGATTTAGGAGCAATGCCCTATCAAAATTATATAGATTATGTTAATTCCAAAGGAGGAGTTGTGTTCTGGGCACACCCCGAAGCTCAATATTTTTCGAGCAGAGGCAAGGTGGCCGTTGAAACCAATCAATATCCCGAATTGCTTTTTAAAACAAGCGGCTATAGTGGTTTCACTATCTTCTACGAAGGGTATAAAAAAGTAGGTTTACCGGGCGGCATTTGGGATAATCTTTTAAAAGAATATACGACCGGCGAAAGAAACATGCCTGTGTGGGCAATAGCCTCTATGGCTTATGATATGTCAGGAACCTTTTCAAACCGGCTTAGAAGCCTTCAAACGGTTGTTTTGGTAAAAGAAAAAAATGAGCAAAGCATTATGGATGCACTAAAAAAAGGCAGAATTTATGCCTCAAAAGGCAATAATTGTGTTAATTTTACTCTTTCTTCTTTTTATATTTCTGATTTAAAGGGGGGAAATATAGCTATTACAGGTGATACTGCCAAGATAAACGGCGCCCCCGTAATACATATTGCCGCAGAATATGCCCAAGCAGAAAAAGAGGTAAAAGTAAAACTGATAAGAAACGGGGAAATTATAAATACTTTTGAGCTTAAAACCCCTTTTAAGGTTTCTTATACCGACAGCAGCCTAAAGGAGGATAAAGCCTATTACCGCCTTGAGATTGAAGGCAAAGATTTACTCTTTATAACAAATCCAATCTTTTTCTTAAAAAAATCTTTTTTTACGCTATAATATATGCTCTTATGACACAAGATAAATTATCTCAAATAGTATCCCTTTGCCGGCGCAGGGGATTTATTTTCGGCGGCTCAGAAATATACGGAGGAATTTCAAGTATCTGGGATTACGGCCCGCTTGGCACCCGCCTCAAAAAAAATATTAAAGATACGTGGTGGCAAACCTATGTTATAGAGAGAGAGGATATCGTGGGATTAGACTCAAGCATCATAATGCACGAAGATGTTTTCCGCGCTTCCGGCCATCTTGAGGGGTTTAACGACAGCCTTGTTGACTGCCCAACGTGTAAACGCAGGTTTAGAATAGATAAAATGGAAAAAGCCGGTGATGATTTATATGCATGCCCGGGATGCTTTGGTAAAATTAACACAATTGAAAACAAACCCAGAAAATTTAACTTAATGCTTAAAACTAATATGAGCGCAACCGAAGATGACCCCAATTTTGGGTATCTGCGCCCGGAAACCGCTCAAGGAATATTTGTTAATTTTGCAAACATTCTTAATGCAACTCATAAAAAGATTCCTTTTGGCATAGCCCAAATCGGAAAAGCATTCAGGAATGAAGTCACAACCGGAAGTTTTATATTCCGCATGAAAGAATTCGAACAAATGGAAATAGAGTATTTTGTCCGCCCGCAGGATTCATGTAAATTTTATGAGGAGTGGGTACAAGAACGCACAAATTTTTATATAACCAAGATTGGGCTTAAAAAAGAAAATTTAAACTTTCGCGAACATGCGAAAGATGAACTGGCACATTATGCCAAAGCCTGCACGGATGTTGAATACAAATTCCCTTTTGGCTGCAGTGAGCTTGAAGGCATCGCTGACAGAGGCGATTTTGACTTAAAAGAGCACGGCCGTGTAAGCAAAAAAGATTTATCCTATTACGATGACCAGACTAAAGAAAGATTCATTCCTCACGTTATTGAACCATCGGCAGGGGTAGACAGAACATTTTTTGCAGTTATTTGTGATGCCTACTGCCAGGAGGAAGTACGCGGAAAAAATAGAGTAGTGCTTAAGCTTAAACCGGAACTTGCACCTTACACCGCAGCGGTATTTCCGCTTTTAAAAAACAGAACCGAACTTGTTGAATGCGCGAGAAAAGTATTTGCCGATATAAAAACAAAAGTGCCGGCACTCTATGACGACTCTGCGGCGATCGGAAAACTCTATCGGCGCCAGGACGAAATCGGCACACCGTTTACCGTAACTGTTGATGTCGACAGTTTAGAAGATCAAAAAGTCACAATACGAATCAGGGATTCAATGCAGCAAGAAAGAGTAGCTTTTAATAACATCTTAAGCTATATTTGTAATGCGGCGCGTTTATATCCTACGTTATCAACTTAAGCAAAGGAGGATTTGGCTATGTCAAAGAAATATTGCTATTACTTCGGTGATGGAAAGGCAGACGGAAACAAATTAATGAAAAATTTATTAGGCGGCAAAGGCGCCAATCTTGCTGAAATGAGCTGCTTAGGCCTTCCGGTTCCACAAGGATTTACCATAACAACAGAGGTCTGCAAATACTACTATGATAACAACAAAAAATACCCAAAAGAACTCAAAGGCCAGATTGAGTCCCATCTTGCTAAATTAGAAAAGTCAACGGGAAAAAAATTCGGTGATAAAAAGAACCCGCTTTTAGTATCGGTGAGAAGCGGCGCCGCTGCTTCTATGCCGGGAATGATGGATACAATTTTAAATCTCGGCCTAAACGATGAAGCGCTCAATGGCCTTATTTCACTTACCGGCAATGAACGCTTTGGATTGGATTCATACCGGCGTTTTATTCAAATGTTTGGAAATGTAGCCATGGGCGTCGAACACCACGCTTTTGAGCATGAACTTGAAGAAGTAAAAAGAGAGCTTGCCTTGAAGGAAGGCATTCAAGGGGCATCTTCTTTGGTTCAAGAAGCCCTCAACAAAAAAATTCCTGATACTTCTTTGGGTATCGAACAGCTTAAAGACCTTGTTTTACGGTATAAGAATATCTATATAAAATTTACAAAAACAGAATTCCCTCAAGACCCAAAAATTCAGCTCATGGCGGCAATCAATGCCGTGTTTGGCTCATGGAATAACGCTCGCGCACAAGCTTACAGGGAACTAAACAACATTAACGGCCTTCTGGGAACTGCAGTAAATGTTCAGGCTATGGTTTTTGGAAATATGGGCCAAGATTGCGGAACCGGCGTAGGCTTCACCAGGGACCCATCAACCGGCAAAAATGAACTTTATGGGGAATTCTTGATGAATGCCCAAGGAGAAGATGTTGTAGCAGGCATAAGGACCCCACATCCCATAATTAACTTAAAAGAAGAGAATAAAGGCATCTATGATCAACTTCTGAAGATACGGGCTCATCTTGAAAAACATTACAAAGACATGCAGGACTTTGAATTCACTATAGAAAAAAACGAACTGTTTATGCTTCAAACACGTAACGGTAAAAGAACCGCTCAATCGGCAGTACAAATTGCTGTTGATATGGTTGGTGAAAAACTTATTGATAAGAAAACTGCCATATTGCGTATATCACCCAGCCAAATAGACCAGCTTCTGCACCCTATGTTTGATACCGAAGAAGAGAAAAAAGCACAAATTATTTCTAAATCAGGCCTTCCTGCATCTCCGGGTGCTGCAGTAGGCCAGGCGGTATTTACCGCTAAGGATGCCGAGGAATGGGCTTCTGCAGGAAAAAAGGTAATTTTATGCCGGCTTGAAACTTCACCGGAAGACATAAGGGGGATGCATGCTGCCCAAGGCATCCTTACAGCAAGAGGAGGAATGACCTCACACGCAGCTGTCGTTGCAAGAGGCATGGGAAAATGCTGTATTGCCGGTGCAGGCGATATAGTCATAGAAAATCACAAAAAGCAAATGCGCTGTAACGGAAAAATCATAAAAGAAGGCGATTATATATCTCTAAACGGAAGCAAAGGGGTAGTTTACAATGGGACTATCAGAACCAGTATCCCGAAATTAACCGGGCCCTTCAATATCCTTATGAAATGGGCAGACGAAGAAAGGCGCCTCGGTGTCCGCACCAACGCCGATACGCCAAGCGACACAAAAACCGCCGTAGAATTCGGTGCCGAAGGAATCGGCTTATGCCGCACTGAACATATGTTCTTTGAAGGCGAGCGCATAATATCGTTTAGAAAAATGATCTTGGTGGCTCCGGAGGTTAAACGCCTTCGAGACACTATCAATCAGGAAAAAGACCCTTCAAGAATTGAATATTTAAAATCCCAGCTCAGCTCTCCGCTCAACCAATACGAATCTGCCCTGGCTGAACTTTTACCTTTGCAGAGAAAAGACTTTGAAGGCATATTTAAAGCCCTGGGAGGCCTCCCGTGCACAATCCGGCTGCTGGATCCGCCGCTTCACGAGTTTTTACCGCACGATCAAGCCGGCCAATCAGCTCTCGCAAATGCTCTGGGAATGTCATTAGAGAAGGTTTGTGAAACTGTCGAATCCTTAAACGAAACAAACCCCATGCTCGGCCACCGTGGCTGCCGTTTAGGGATTTCTTTTCCTGAAATAACCCAAATGCAAACAAGGGCGATCATTGAAGCAGCATTAAATGTTTCCAGCCAGAAAATAAAAGTAAACCCTGAGATAATGATCCCGCTTGTGGGAAATGTTAAGGAATTTGATTTGCAAAAGGAATTAATTAACGAAACCATCGAATCCTTAAAGAAAGAAATAAAAATTAAAAATCTCCCTTTTAGTGTTAAAATAGGTACGATGATTGAAGTTCCGCGCGCAGCTATAACCGCTGATGAGATCGCTAAATCAGCGGAATTCTTTTCCTTCGGAACAAACGACTTAACCCAAATGGGTTGCGGATTTTCCCGAGACGATGCGGGAAAATTCTTAGCTGATTATGTAAATATGGGGATTTACGAGCGGGACCCGTTTCAGTCACTTGATATATCTGGGATCGGTAAGCTGGTTAAAATCGCATTTGAATTAGGGAAAAAAGCCAGAAAGAGCCTGAAGGTTGGCATTTGCGGAGAACACGGAGGAGACCCCCTTTCTGTTAAATTTTGCCATGCTGTCGGACTGGATTATGTAAGCTGTTCCCCGTTTCGCGTGCCGGTAGCACGCCTTGCGGCCGCACAAACCGCGATTGAAGAAAAAAATAGCCGCATTAAAAAAAGAAAGCCAGCGTCAAAACGTAAACCCCGTTAGAAACATGGAAGCAATTAAAGCATATTTAGAAAAAATAAAAAATTTACCTCTTCTTACAAAAATCCAGGAACAAACCCTTATCCAAAATGCAAAAGAAGGGGACAGGGAATCCCGGCGTCAAGTTATTAACTGCAACCTGAGATTAGTTGTAAGCATTGCCAAACATTACTCTCATTTCGATTTGCCTCTTATGGATTTAATCGCTGAAGGAAACATCGGCCTCATGCGGGCAATCGATAAGTTTAATCCGAGCAAAGGGTTTCGTTTCTCAACCTATGCTGCATGGTGGATCCGCCAATCTGTAACCCGTGCCCTGATAGACCAGGGAAAAACCATACGGATTCCCGTATACCTTAACGAACAGTTTTATAAATATAAAAAGACCAAAGAGGCATTGCGCCAAGATTTAAATCGCGAACCAACACGCCAAGAACTATCAAAAAAACTCCGTCTGCCGCAGGAAAGAATATCCGAAATAGAACTTTGGATCCAAAAAAAATCATCGTTGGATGCCCCGATCGGCGATGACGGTGAGTCTCAACTCGGTGATTTTTTAAAAAGCAAAGACTACGCTGATACAACAAAAGTTATTGATGGAATTCTAAAACGCGAGAGAGTCGACCGCTTACTTCATACCATAAGCGAAAAAGAAAGAACTGTTCTTGATTTACGCTTTGGAATAACTGACGGAAAACCCCGAACTCTTGCCGATATCGCAAAGCGGATTAATGTATCCCGGGAGCGTATAAGGCAAATTGAGAAATTGGCCTTAAAGAAATTAAAAGATTACGCACATGACCTAAAAAAAGAAGATTTATAAATATAAATTATGGAGGTTAAGTCCAATGAAACTCGACAATTGCATAAGGGTTATTCCTGATTTTCCAAAAAAAGGAATTTTGTTCCGCGACATAACAACACTTCTAAACGACACCAAATCATTCAAAAAGGCGGTAAACAGCTTAGCCAATCAAGCTAAGAATAAAAAAATCGATTATATTATGGCTGCCGAATCCCGCGGTTTTATTTTCGCTGGAGCCTTAAGCTATAAGCTAAATTGCGGCTTCATACCGGTTAGAAAGCCCGGAAAACTTCCCGCTAAAACCTACAGTTACAGTTATTCGTTGGAATACGGAAATGATACCTTAGAAGTCCACCGCGATGCCTGCAAACCTGAATCGTCAATATTGATTCTTGACGATCTTTTAGCAACGGGCGGTACTGCATTTGCAATGGCTCAACTTGTAAAGAAATTAGGCGCAAAAATAGCCGGCATAACCTTTCTAATTGAATTGAGTGCGCTTGAGGGACGTAAGAAACTCAAAAACTATCCTGTATTTTCGGTAATCAAATATTGATATGGATACTATCTATACCCAAGCGCCCGTAGCTCAAAAGGATAGAGCGCAGGCCTCCTAAGCCTGATGTGGCCGTTCGATTCGGCCCGGGCGCATATATTTGAGGCCGAATCGGACGGAGTGAGTTTATTCTTAAGGAGCAAAGCGACGAAGGAATTCGGCCCGGGCGCATGATATAGATTATAGTGGATAGATACTAGATATTAGTGAATAAAAATAATAACTAGCATCTAACATCTGATGACTGAAAACTATACCCAAATGGATAATTTTTTGAAATTATCGACGGTTCTTACAATCGCAATCCACGCGGTTTTTGTCTTTGGTTTGGGGCCGTTTTTCCCTGATTCTTCCTTCAATCAAAAAAACAAAAGAATCAAACTGCCTGATTTAGAAATAATCGAGATTGCCAAAAAAGAACCTGGATCTTACGAAAAATTCGAAGACAAAACAGGCAGCCCTCCGCCTCCCTTTATAAATCATGCCGGTTTAAGAAACATCATTGAAGAAAACTTGAAAAATCTTTCTCTTAACAAACCGCAAATTATTGATAAGATTACAAAAACCATATCTCTCTCTGACGACTCTAAGACCGAAGAACTTAAAAAGAATCCTGATTATATGGCTTACTATGAACGGATAAGATCTGCCATAGAAAGAAACCTGGATGGCCAATATTCATCTTCGTCAGTACATGGCTCAGGCGATGTGTTCGTAAACTTCAGCGTTTCAAACGAAGGGGTGCTTAAAAAAATATTCATGAAAGATAAATCAGCTAAAAACAGCAGCTTGCGCAGTATAACCGTTTCGGGGATAAAAAAAGCTGCACCTTTTCCCGAATTTCCCGAAGAACTAAAAAACAGAAAAGAATTATCATTTGATATTTCGATTTATTATAAAAACTCAAAATAAAAATGCTGCGAAAACCGGTTGCCTCAGGCCATTTCTACCCTCAAACAAAAGAAGACATTTTAGCCTTTATTGAGCAAAACAAGCAAGAATCATCCCAAAGAAAGAATGCTTTAGGAATAATACTTCCTCATGCCGGTTACGTATGCTCGGGACAAGTAGCTGTTAAAACCGTGGGTTCAATCATTCCTAAAAAGACAGCGGTAATACTCGGCCCTAACCACGGGGGCTTGGGGGAAAGTTTTTCAGTCTGGGCAAACGGAGAGTGGGAAACTCCTGTTGGCAACATAGAAATAAATAAAGAACTTTCAGAAAATATATTAAAGCAAAGCGGTACACTTAAAGAAGACTATCTTGCCCATAAATTCGAACATTCGATAGAGGTAACTCTGCCCATTATTAAATATTTCTTGGGCGATTTTAATATGGTTGCGGTCTCCTGTAAGGCTGCGCCTCTTGGAGTATACCGTAAAATCGCTTTAGAAATATTTAATGCCGTAAAGCCGTCATTAAAAGACATGATTTTTTTTGCCTCAAGCGACATGACCCACTACGAACCGGATCAAACAGTGCGTAAAAAAGACAGGCAAGCTATTGATTGCATAGTAAAACTCGACGAAGAAGCCCTGGTTGCGGCGGTAAAAAAATACGGTATCACGATGTGCGGGATAGCCGGTGTCGCGATTCTTATTGCCTTAACTAAATTATGCGGGGCAAAGAAAGCTCAGGTAATAATGTATCAGACAAGCGGAGATACTTGCTCGGATTACAATTCTGTTGTTGGATATGCCGGCATTACAATCAGCTAGGCATCCTGTTTATCAAAAACCAGGATGCCTTGATTACAAAGATTAAAAATAGATTACAGCGATTAAAAAGGAGTAATTATGGATGAAAAACTGAAGAAAAAGGTTGATGAGTATTGGAAAAATCAAGTAGGCAGAGAAAAAAAAGAAGCGGATTCGGATAGCAAAACCTATCATGAACCTACGTTTACTATTTTTCTCTCTTCAATCGGTATGCAGGCGATGATTGCCCTTGGAAAATTTGAAAACCCGATAAGCCAGAAAACAGAGGTAAATCATGAGCAGGCCCGCTTTCTTATCGACACTCTCGGGATTATAAAAGAAAAAACTAAAGGCAATCTAACCCCTGAAGAAGAAAAGTTTCTTAATGAATCTTTATTCAATTTACGTATGGCTTATGTTGAAGAAAAGGAGAAAAAATGATTGATGAAGAGCTTTTAAAAATACTTGCTTGCCCGGCTTGCAAGGCGGACATTAAATTGGCTAATGATGTACTTATGTGTACCAAATGCAAACGTAAATACCCTGTACGCGACGGCATTCCTATAATGCTAATCGAAGAATCACAAATCAATGACGATTAAGGTAAGTTTATACAAATTTTGTCAAATCAGGGTATGTTACAAAAATTATTTTTTTCTCTCAATATATGGAAGGAGAATTTATGACGAAAAATCCTAAGCCAAAGATAAAACCGAGAAAGAAAAATCAGATTAAGAAAATCCTCGTAATTCATGGGCCAAACCTTCATATCTTAGGACAGCGTGAGCCTCAAATATACGGAAATTTCACCTTAGAAGACATAAACAAAAGCCTTTTAAAGAAAGCCAGGCAAAATAATGCCGCAATTGAAATTATCCAATCTAATTCGGAAAGTAAAATTGTAGATAAAATAACAAAAACGAATTTTGACTTTTTAATCATAAATCCTGCCGCATATACCCACACATCAGTTGCCATAAGAGATGCAATGCTGGGCACAAAAAAACCTGCAATTGAAATCCACATTTCCAATATATTTAAAAGGGAAGAATTTCGCAGGAAATCATTAATAAGCGATGTGGTTATCGGAGTAATCAGCGGCCTGGGTGCCCAAGGTTATTTACTCGCCCTGGATTCAGCGCTATACATACTTAAAAACAATCAAGCTTAAATTGTTCTTTTCATAAAGATGAAAAATAGAATTAAACTCTGCATTCGTTCTCTGAGAAACCATAAACTGGACTCGCTGTTGATAAGCGACCCGATAAATATATCCTACCTTACCGGTTTTCGCAGTGCTGACGGGTTTCTTCTCTTAAGCACCGAAGGCAAGCTTACATACTTTACAAATTTCATTTATTCTCAAGAAGCCAAAGAGCTCAAAGTATGGGATGTAGCCGTATGCCCTTGCGATATATTTACGAATATTTCTAAATGTATTATCAAACAGGGGCTAAAAAACGTAGGCTTCGAAGCTAAACATCTGCCCTTCATGGAATATAAGAAAATATCTCAGGCAGCTTGCCGAAATAAGGTTAATTTTGCCGATGCCACGGAAATAATTTCAGAACAAAGGGCTATTAAGTCCAAAAATGAACTTTCCTTAATTAAACAATCTGCTCTGATAAGTAAGGACTGCTTTAATTTTATAGATGAAATTAAAAACAAAGCTATGACTGAAGAATTTTTATCTGTGGAAACCGAGCATTTTCTCAAGCTAAAAGGTGATTCCGAAACCGCATTTAAAACGATCGTCGCTTCGGGAAAAAACTCTGCCAAACCGCACCATATACCCAATACAAAAGTTATCGGCAGCGATATATTTATAACTGACTTGGGCTCAAAGTATTATGGATATTGTGCTGACTTGACAAGGGTCTTTTTTTGGGATAGAATGCCTACTTATATTCAAAAGGTTTATGCGGCAGTCAAAAAGGCACACGAGGCCGGTATCAGGGCAGCTAAAGAAGGAGTAAGGGCAAAAGACCTAGACTTATGTGCCCGTTCAGTAATTGAAAAAAAAGGCTTCGGTAAATTTTTCGGCCACGGCCTTGGCCACGGGGTGGGCCTTTGCGTGCATGAAGACCCTTTTATTAACCCCTACAACGAAACTTTGCTTAAATCCGGAATGGTTATAACCATAGAGCCGGCGGTTTACATCCCTAAACAATTCGGCATAAGAGTAGAAAGCATGATCCTTGTGACAGAAACAAAAGCGCAGGTGTTAGATGGGAATATCAATTGGTGAGATAAAACCTTCTTCAACGATATTATATAACGGTGAAATATTTGTAGTAATAGACTACACTCATGTAAAAGTTGCCCGGGGTTCAGCTTCATGCAGGGTGCGCTTAAAAAATTTTAAAACCGGCAAAACGCTTGATTGCACTTTGCGCGACTCTGACAATATTGATATAGCCTATATCGAAAAAAGGAAATTGCAATATTCCTTCAATGACGGCCATTTATATCATTTTCTGGATTTAGAAACATATGACGACTTAATCCTTGATAAGAAGCGGGTAGACGAATCGCTTATCTGGTTAAAAGATAATATTGCTTTAATCGGCCTTTTCTACAATAATGATCTCATAAATCTCGAATTTCCACTATCGATAGAACTAAAAGTTTTAAAAACAGAACCCGGTTATAAAGGCGACACGGTTAAGCAGGGAACCAAAGCGGCTACGCTCGAAACAGGATTAGTGGTTTCGGTACCGCTCTTCATTGAAGAAGGAGAAACTATAAAAGTTGACACCCGGACCAGAGAATATATGGGGAGAGCCTAAGAAATAATCTTTACTGAAAAAACAGCGCTCTTTTAGATGAAAAAAGTGAGTTACACCTGTCAAAATACAAGAAAGGGGTATTTATGGATTTAACAAAATTGGATGATTTTGTTGCTTTTATGGATAAACATAACTTAAGCGAGCTCGAGATTGAAGAAGAAGGCAATAAAATTAGGCTAAAAAAATACTCTCATGAAGCCCCGGCCGTTATCTCACAGATAATTTCCCCGCAGCGGGAAGAAAAAATCCCGAAAGAAGAACATACATATATTGAAATAAAATCTCCGATGGTAGGAACGTTTTACCGGGCACCATCGCCGGGAACCAAGCCTTATGTAGAAACCGGAGAAATCATAAAACCGGGCGATGTTGTTTGCATTATTGAGGCCATGAAGCTTATGAATGAAATAAAAGCTGAAGTCGGAGGTAAAATTGTCGAAACCCCCGTTGAAAACGGTGAACCGGTCGAATTCGGCCACACTCTTTTCAAAATTGAACCAGCATAAGTATGTTTTCTAAAATATTAATCGCTAACAGAGGTGAGATTGCAATTAGAGTCATCCGGGCCTGCAAAGAGCTGGGAATAAAAACTGTTGCGGTCTATTCAGAGGCAGATAAAAACTCTCTGCATGTAGAGTTTGCTGATGAAGCAATATGCATAGGCAAATTTCCTTCCCAGGAGAGCTATCTTAATATTTCAAGCATAATAAGCGCCGCAGAAATTACTGATAGCGACGCCATCCATCCGGGATACGGATTTTTGGCGGAAAATGCCCATTTCGCACAAGTATGTGATTCCTGCGGCATAAAATTCATCGGCCCTAGCCCTGAAAATATTCGCCTCATGGGCGACAAGATACAGGCTAAAGAATCAATGAGAAAGATCGGAGTGCCGGTTATCCCCGGAAGCTTGCAGGGCATCAAGACAAAAGAAGGCGCCTTACAATTGGCAAAAAAGATCGGTTACCCTCTTATCCTTAAAGCTAAAGCCGGGGGCGGAGGCAAAGGTATGCGGGTATGCCACAGCGACGTAAGGCTTATCAGCGCATTATTAACTGCGCAATCAGAAGCAGAGGCTGCTTTCGGTGACTCTGAGATATATATTGAGAAATTAATCGAAAACCCAAGACATATAGAAGTCCAAATCGCCGCGGATAATTACGGAAATGCAGTATACCTGGGTGAAAGAGATTGCAGCATACAAAGACGGCATCAAAAAATTATCGAAGAAACCCCCTCACCGGCAGTTAACAAACGGATGAGAAAACGTCTCGGAGAACTCTGCATCAAGGGCATAAAAGCGATTAACTACCGTAATCTCGGTACAATGGAATTTCTTTTGGATAATAAAAATAATTTCTACTTTATGGAAATGAATACAAGAATACAGGTTGAGCATCCAATAACTGAAGAAGTAACCGGCATCGATCTTGTGAAAATGCAAATACTTACCGCAGCAGGTGAGAAAATTAAACTGCGCCAGGATGATATTATAGTAAACGGTGCCTCTATCGAATGCAGGATAAACGCCGAAGATCCAGCAAACGGTTTCCTTCCTTCTCCGGGGACCATCCAGTTCTGTTATATACCGGGAGGAAAAGACGTACGCGTAGACACACACATCTATTCGGGATATACAATACCTCCTTATTACGACTCGCTGATTGCAAAACTTATAACTAAGGGGCCGACCCGCAAAGATGCATTGCGCAAAATGCAGCGAGCTCTTGGCGAATTCCTTATTGAACCTATTAAAACTACAGTACCTTTTTGCAAAGAAGTAATAAATAACCCTGCTTTTATACAAGGTAATTATCACACAGGATTCTTAGATAAATTCTTGGTTCAAGATGAGAAAAGTGAATAATAATATGGACTTAATTGCGCCCTGTTTTACCAAAATCGGGGCAACATAAGGAGGAATGATGGGAGTTATTTCTGTCTTAACATATTTCATTTTGTCTTTTACTGTTGGTATTTTCTTATTTGGCTTATCTGCCCGCTGGATAACAGTAGTGGTAGATATCCCCTATTTCGACATAAACATCACTTCAACCCAAATGTTAACATCAGATATCAATACATTTTTCACAGCCGCTATAGGCGCTCTTGTTATATTAATCTTCATTCGCCACATTCAACGATATGCAATCCGTATGAACAAGGAAAAATCTATAACGATAAACTCTACAGAGGGTAAAGTTAATATAACAATTTTCGCCGTCGAAGATATGCTTAGGAAACTCCTTGAGGATCAAATCGAAATGACGCATATCAGGCCTAAGGTTTATGTGCGCAAAAAAGATATCGAAGTAATAATACGCAGCAGCCTAACTCAAGAAGTAAGCCTTGTTGAATTTTCCCAGGAGATACAGGATAAAATTCAGACTAAACTTAAGGTACTTCTTGGTGAAGACCGCAAAATAAAAGTAAGGATAGAAATACGGAAAGTTGCCTTTAGGAATAAATCCGACTCTAATGAAGCCGAACCCGAAGTTCCTTTCAGAAACTACTGATATTAAATAACTATCCTGTTTATCAAATATTTTTTTGACAGAAAGGGAGGAAAAATGGTCATTGGCATACTTACTGGAGGAGGGGATTGCCCCGGGCTTAATCCTGTGATACGGGCTATCAGCCGTAAAGCCATTCAGGATGGAAGCGTTGTTACCGGCATTAAGCACGGCTGGAAGGGATTGTTAGAAAAAGAAGTTATAAGCCTGGACTTACAATCTGTATCTGGAATACTGCACAGAGGAGGAACAATTCTGGGCACTTCCAGGACAAACCCTTTCAAAAAGGAAAACGGCGTAGATACGGTTAAGAAGAACTTTAAAGAGCTAAACCTCGATGCATTAATAGTAATCGGCGGAGAAGATACCCTGGGGGTTGCAACAAAGCTGTCCAAAGAAGGGCTTAAGGTAGTTGGCGTGCCTAAAACTATTGATAATGACTTAGGGGGCACGGATTTCACTTTTGGTTTTGATACAGCTGTAAATATTGTAATGGACTGCATAGACCGCCTTCACACAACCGCAGAAAGCCACGATAGGGTTATAGTTGTAGAAGTGATGGGCAGGCATGCCGGATGGATCGCAACCTATGCTGGGATTGCCGGCGGCGCTGACTACATCCTTATCCCGGAGAAACCGATAGATATTGAAGAAGTCTGCTCAGCTTTAAAGGCCCGCCACGCAAGAGGGAAGAATTTCAGCATTATTGTCATATCCGAAGGCGCATGTTTTAAAGATTCAGACATGTTCTTGCAGGAAAAAAAATGTGATGAGTTCGGCCATGTAAGATTGGGCGGCATAGGCGACGCCTTAGGCAAAGTAATCGAGGGGAAAACCGGCTTCGAAACCCGCGTTACCGTTTTAGGCCATATCCAACGGGGAGGCTCACCTACGGCATTCGATAGAGTTCTGGGAACCCGTTTCGGAGTAAAAGCTTATCAACTTGTTAAGGAATCAAAATTCGGCCGCATGGTTTCACTTAAAGGAAATGAAATTATAGATGTTTCTTTGGAAGAGGCAACAAAAGAATTAAAAACCCTCGATCTGGATTTCTATGAAATCGCAAAAACTTTTTTTGGTTAATCAAAGATATCAATGAACGAAATAATAAAAAAATCATTAGAAAGCCACCGGAGATGCCTTGAGTCGATAGAAAGATGCGTACCACAAATCGAAAGAGTTTCTTCCATTTTCATAGATTCTCTTAGAAAAAATGGTAAAATTATTTTTGCCGGTAACGGCGGCAGTGCCTCTGATAGTCAACACCTTGCGGCTGAGCTAGTTGGGAGATTTAAAGAAAACAGAAATGCGCTTGGCGCTCTTGCGCTCTCGGTTAACACTTCAATTCTTACTGCCGTAGGAAATGATTTCGGATTTGAAGAAATATTTTCCCGGCAAATTGAAGCCCTTGCCTCAACAAACGATGCATTTATGGCAATTTCTACATCGGGAAATTCTCAAAACCTTATCAATGCAGTTAAGAAAGCAAAGGAAATGAAGGTTGTCACGATAGGCCTTCTGGGAAAAAACGGCGGAAAGCTTAAGAGCTTAGTTGATACAGCACTCGTTGTCGATTGTGATGATACCCCCCGGATTCAGGAAATACATATCACCATAGGGCATATTTTATGTGAGATTGTTGAATATCAACTTAAATGAATAAACCGAAGTGAGATTAATATGCCGGCATCGATGAACACATCAAAAAAGGTATTAACGCCTAAAAAGCTGATACCCTTACTTACAAAACTTAAGAAAAAACGAAAAATTATCGTTTTCACAAACGGCTGTTTTGATATCCTGCACGCAGGGCATATAAAACTTTTTGAAAAGGCAAAAAGCGAAGGCAGCATACTTATCGTAGGCTTAAATTCCGATAAATCCGTACGGAAAATAAAAGACCCCAAGCGCCCGATAGTCAATCAAAAAGACCGCTCTTTATTAATTTCATCATTATCAGCAGTTGATTATGTTGTTCTCTTTAATGAGCTTACCCCTGAGAATCTGATCAGAAAGATTTCCCCTGATGTTCTTGTCAAAGGAGGGGATTGGGCGGCCGATAAAATTGTTGGCCGCAATTTGGTGAAGAAGATTGTGCGTGTACCTCTAAAAAAGGGCTACTCAACAACAAAAATAATTTCCAAAATAAAACAATTGTAATTTGCAATCCATACTGCCTCTTAGGCAGAAAAAAAACCTCCTAAGAAAGGGCTTGCTTCAAAAATTCCACTATCTAATTACAATATATTTCTTGGTGATATGAAAAAAATTGATGCCGGTTCAAAACAGGCAATGTTTAGAGTAATTGATGCCAACTTTAACCGCTTTAAAGAGGGGCTGAGAGTCACCGAAGACATAATCCGTTTCATTTTCGAAGATAAGAAACTGTTTATCCGGGCCAAAAAATTACGGCATTCCCTTGATTTTATTTTAAAAAGAGAAATCGGCTCAAAATCTATAAGATTCCGGGATTCAAAAAAGGATTTAGGACAGAAGGCGGATGAACTTGAAATCAAAAGAAATGCCGTAGGCGATATCCTGATAGCAAATATACAAAGAAGCAAAGAATCAATCCGTGTTTTAGAGGAATTTGCAAAAATATTAGATAGAAATTCCGTTTCAAAAATAAAGGAAATTCGCTACCAGATATACTCGCTTGAGAAAGAAGCGCTTTTAAGCTATGTTTATAACTTCAAGAAAGATAAAAAGTTATGAATCTGGATAACTCCATATATGCCATAATTGATACCGAAGTTCTGGGAAATAATCTCGGTATAATTCTAAAGAGTTTATCTAAACTGCTTTGTTATGGAGTTGAAATTTTCCAATTCCGAGCTAAAGGCTTAGACGATAAAGACTTGATCTTTTTTTCTCGGAAAATGCATAGGCTCATACGCGCAAAAAAAAGAATCTTTATAATCAACGACCGTTGTGACATCGCAATCTTGAGCAAAGCTGACGGAGTGCACCTTGGCTCATGCGATATACCAGCCGTTGATGCCAGAAAAATATTAGGCCCGAAAAGCATAATCGGTAAAACAATCCATTCTTTGAAAGAATACAGGATCTCAAAATCAGAACCTTTGGATTATCTTAGTTTCGGCCCTGTTTTTAAAACCGAGACAAAACCAATGCTAAAGCTTATAAGCAGATTTGCAGTTAAACAAATTACCAAAACTACCAAGAAAACAACATTTGCTATCGGCGGTATTAATCAGTATAATATTAGCTCTCTATCCGGTACCGGAATAAGAAATATCGCTCTTTGCCGGGGTATTCTTGACGGTAAAATCACTAAAAATAATGTTTTAAAATTAAAAAAATGTTTAAGAAATCTTTCATAAAACTAATTGCAAAGCTCGAAAGTGTAACACCTTCTTTCCTTGAACGTAAGATTTCTCAGGGCCTGATTGTAATCCCGAATAACAAAAAGCGAAATCTCGCACGCCCCTGTGCAATAGGCGACGGTTTACGGATAAAAATTAATACAAACATAGGAATCTCGACGGCTGAATCCTGCATGGAAAAAGAAATTAATAAGCTTAAAATCGCTTTATCGTCCGGTTCAGACACGGTAATGGATTTAAGCGTAGGTAAGAATACCTCGCAAGTCCGAAAGCAAATTATTGAAAACTGCCCCGTTGCTTTAGGAACTGTCCCAATTTACGAAATTGCAGCGCTTGCCCAAAATCAAAAAGGCGGCATGGAAAAATTTAATTTTGACGATATTTGGAATATATTAAATGACCACGCCAAAAACGGTGTAGATTTTTTCACTCTGCATGCCGGAATGCTGCGAAAAAACCTTTCTCCCTCCAACATCAATTCACGCATCGGAGGAATCGTAAGCAGAGGAGGCGCTCTGCTTACAAAATGGATGCTTTTAAACAAACGAGAAAACCCATTTTATGCGAATTTTGACAAGATACTCGAATTAGCGAAGGAATACAACATAACTTTAAGCTTAGGGGACGGACTGCGCCCCGGGGCAATTGCTGACTCTTCTGACCGCCTTCAGATTTCTGAACTTAAGGTGCTGGGCGAGCTCGTTAAAAGATGCCGGAAAAATGGTGTCCAGGCTATGGTTGAAGGGCCAGGGCATATACGCTTAGACGAAATAGTACCTAACATTAAACTTGCAAAAAAAATATGCCTTAATGCCCCGTTGTATGTCCTAGGGCCGTTACCTCTCGATATTGCTTCTGGTTATGACCATATCTCAGCAGCAATAGGCAGTACTTTTGCCGCACTAAGCGGAGCCAATTTCTTATGCGTTGTTACTCCTGCTGAACATTTGTCGCACCCCAGCTTAGATGATATAAAAGAAGGGGTTATGGCCAGCCGCATAGCCGCCCATTGTGTTGATGCAATCAGGTTTAAAAAAGAATGGGAAAAGGACTACCGGGTATCACAATACAGGGCAAAAAGAGAATGGGAGAAGGTATTTTCTCACAGTATCGACAGGGAAAAAGCTAAAGCGTACCGCCAAAGAAAAAAAATTTCTTCTAGTGTTTGTACTATGTGCGGTGATTTCTGTTCTTTAAAAATTAACGAAGAGTGCGGAATCCTTTGATTTGACATTTTGATATTTACATTTTGATTTTTTATTTAACTATGCGGGCGTGGTTCAATGGTAGAACACCAGCTTCCCAAGCTAGTAACGGCGGTTCGATTCCGCTCGCCCGCTCGTAAGCATTGTGGTATCTCGATATTGTAATCTCACGCGCGTTGCGTTGTTTTTAAATTAGTAAACAATGCGGGAACAACATCGATAATTTTGATAAATGTTGCTTCGCAACAGTTGTTGCCGCTCGCCCGCTTTAAAAAGTATGGAAAACAACAATCATAAATTATCTACCCTGGATAAAAGAATTAAGGCATTCTCTACGGGCTGCAGGCAAAATGTTACGTTGATGGGTAATTGCGACCAAGAAACGTCCTACCTGCTTGATAAGCTTCTTGAAAACTCTGATTCTTTGGAAATTATTTTTATACGCTGCAGCTCAGACTTAAAAGATAAACGGGAATTCTTTAAGGGTATTTCGTTTTCTTTATTGAGCGAATTCTTTAATTCATCCACATCTCTTGATGCTCTCATACAAAAATCAATCGGAATACTGGATAATACCTCAGAATTTATTCAGAATACACTTAAAAAAAGAGCTCTCACCTTCCTTGACCCTCTTGAGCTGATAAACATATTCATCTTTGAAACAAAACGTAAATGCATTCTTATAATTGAAGACTTCTCTGAATTAAAGAATCTTTTCCCGCAATGTTTTAAGCACTTTCCCAAATTTATCACATTACAGAATAATTGCATGATTGTATTGACTTCTTCTAAGCCTAAAGAAACTCTCAAGATATTGTCAGGAGAATTAAATTTGCTTTTCGGGAACTTTGAGAAAATCTATTTAGAATTCGACTCGTTTATACATAACTTTTCCTATTTAAAAAAACTTGCTCAACCAGTTTCGCCTTCCTCGTTTTTCCTTTCTTTTTTCGTTAATCTTATCGGTACAAATCAACTCTATTGCGATATTTTCGCAAAATCCATATTGAATAAATATATTCCCGCCAATGAAGAATTATCGATAAGGAACGTTCTTTTTGAAACAATATATGACCGTCATTCCTATCTATTTCATAAGTTTTTATCAAATATAGAAAGGCTAAAGCCCTACAGAGATTTCCCGTTGTTTGTAAAACTGCTTATTTATATCAGCCAAGGGTACATGCGTAAGAGCGAATTATCATCTGTTTTTCCCACTGAATCAAAGACAACCTTGACTAAGTTAAAAAAGCTATGCGAATTACAATATGTGGCCAATTTTGGAAATATTTTTAAAATTAAGGACTCCCTTTTTTCTTTTTGGCTTTCAAATGTCTATAACTTATTTACATACCCGCCCATATTAGATGTCCGAAAGCAGAAATTGCTATGGGAAAATAGCCTCCAAACTAAAATTTCGTTATTTAAGGATAACTTCCTTAAAGACAATGTAAAGAAAGTGCTTGAACTAATTACCGCTTTTAAAAACGATAACATACAGTCATCAAAAGATAAATATTACCTGCCTTCAGTCGAACGCATAAAAGTCATATCTTACCCCGAGAAAAATATGCATCTGATAATAGGGGAGGGTCAAGAGATAATAGTTGCCGGCCTCAAGGAGACGGCAGTAACCGATTGCGATGTCATGGACTTTCTTGAAAAAAGCTCAAGCATTAAAGGAAAAGGAGTCCGCAAGCTTCTTATTTGCCTCGACCGCTTTACCTACAGTGCTAAGCTTACCGCCAAAGATAATAAGCTTACCATTTGGGACGAAAATGATATTAATAATTTAATGCATATATACAACAAGCCAATTATATCTTTAGATACTTCTTCGCGAACCAATGAAAATTTTATTACCATCAAAAGAAAAAGCCTCTGTGATACATGAGAATATTAGTATTATCCGATACTCACATTCCCGCCTCAGCAGACGAACTTCCAAAAGAAATAAAAATTGAAGCAAAAAAAAGCGATTACTGCCTGCACGCCGGCGATTTTATTGAAGGCAAGGTTTTTAAGTTGCTTTCAAAATGGATAAAAACATACGGTGTTTCAGGAAATATGGACAGGCAGGAATTACAGAAAGAGCTCCCCGAGACGCAAATTATTAAACTAGACAACCTTACTTTTGCCCTTGCTCACGGAAAAGGCGATCCTGCCTCAGTTGTTGATTATATTACCCGGCTTTTCGCCGCCGACGGAAACTCGATTGATATCTATATTTTCGGCCATTCTCATATAGCTTTCAATGAAGAAATTGACGGCAAAATTTACTTTAACCCCGGATCTCCGACCGATAAAGTATTTGCGCCTTTTCGTTCATACGGTATACTTGAAATATCGAATTCAGCATTTAAACGGAGGATAGTTAAAATTGGATAAAATTTGGGCTCCCTGGAGAATCAATTACATAATGAAACCCCGAAATAAGGGCTGTATTTTTTGTAAAATTCACTCCCGCCGCAGAAATAAATCCGATCTTGTCTTAATCCGCTCCAGTCAATGCTATGCATTGCTGAATACTTACCCTTACAACAACGGCCACACAATGATTGTCTTTAACCGCCATGTAGGACAGATAGAAAAACTTACTGAAAGAGAATTTCTTGACAGCAACCGTTTACAAGTTAAAATGGTTAAGCTGCTTAAGGATATTTTAAATCCGCAGGGCTTTAATATAGGCATAAACGTAGGGCAAGCTTCAGGCTGCGGCATAAAAAACCACTTACATATCCATATTGTTCCGCGCTGGCCGGGCGACACCAATTTTATGCCCGTTGTTTCTCAAACAAAAATAATATCGCAAAGCCTTCGGGAACTGTATAGTAAGCTTAAGGAATCACTATGAAAAAATATCTTTCAGTTTTTTCGTCATTCCATACTTCTTACCGCTTGATTACCACATCAAATAATATTAGAAATTTCGCTTTCGGAATATGCCGGCTTTTTCGAAATACTTTTAAAGCCGATAAGACAGTCCTTGTCTGTAAAAATATTGATTCCTACGGTTTTGTAAAAATAAGCCTTATTAACCACAGGCAGTACATAAAAAAGGGGGGAATCTCAATTTTAAGCCGCAGGGAACGTGAAATTATCAAGCAGGAAAAAGAAATACTTATGGCGACTCGTATGATTTGCCCTCTTATATTTTCTGAAACTTTAGGCGGCATTTACATAAAGCGCAACCCAAAAAAAGGCAATTTTACCGATATTGAAAAGAAATGGTTTCTTACTTTATCCGAAGAAATTAGCCTTGGCCTGAAATTATTCCATATGTATCGTGAAGAAAGAAAAATGATGGTTAATTTCATAAAATCGCTCACTAATTTCTTAGACCTCTATGTTCCAACATCGTATTTACACACAAAAAGCGTATTCCGGCTGATAAGAGCAGTTGCAAAGAAAATGAATTTAGTCGAATCACAAATAAAATCTTTAGAGCATGCAACCCTGCTTCATGATGCCGGAAAAATACATTTACCTTCAAAGTTACTCAAAAAAGCAAAACCTCTTACTGATGAAGAATATAAAATTATAATGAAACACCCCCGCAAGGGCGTTGAATTGATTAAAGATATGAGTATCCTAAAACCCGTTATACCGATAATCCTTCATCACCACGAGAGATACGACGGCAAAGGCTACCCCTCGCGCACAAAAAAGGAAAATATCCCCATTGGCTCACGCATCCTGGCAGTCATTGATGCGTTTGATGCAATGTATTTCGGAAGGCCATATAAAAAGAAATTGCCTCTAAGGGAAATAGAAAAGGAATTTAAAAAAGAGAAAGGTAAGCAGTTTGACCCTGCTGTTGTAGACGCTTTCTTGAAAACCCTCAAGCGCAAAGATATCAAGAAACATCTATCAAATACCTCAAAAACAATGTAAAACCCTATAAATTCCCTCATTCCGGCCTTAATTTCTTTCTATTTTACTCTTAAATTTTTAATTGTTATTGTTGATTTTTTCCTTTAAATATCGTATAATTTCTTTATGAATGAAAAACAGCTATATTTGTTTAATTCTATTTTACCCAATGCGCAAAAAGCAAAGCGTTTTACTTTGATTCTGCCTATGGACATACTTATTCTTATTTCGGTAATTCTGATAGTACTTTTTGCGGTTGTGTTCTCACTGGGTATCGAGAAAGGAAAAGCCAATACCTACCGTAACATAGCCCAAAATAACCTTATCATTGCCGATGAATCTAAGCAGCCCCCCGCGATAGAAGTTGATAAAATAGTGGTTTGTAAAGAGGAGGAGGAGAAGGATATAAAGCCGCAGCCGGTAAAAGAAGAAATCTACGAACAAAACAGCTCATCAAAATCTTTTGATAAATATTTCATACAAGTAGCAACTTACCGCATGGAAAAGACAGCTCTTCGCGAAAAAGACCTGCTGACAGAAGGAGGTTTTCCTGTTGTTGTGTCTAAATCAAAGAAATTTGCTATTGTATTCGTGGGAGGGTTCAACGATAAAAACACGGCTAAACAAGCACTGCCTAAACTTAAAAAAAGATACAAAGATTGCTTTATAAAACGGGTCGAAGGCAACATTATTTAGAAATAGTAAATCTTTTTAATGAAATTTATGATAATGTCAAAAGTTTTATGAAAAAAAGGGATGAAAGAATGGAATGATATCGTCATTGCGATGAGGCCGAAGGACGACACGGCAATCCCTAAAATGCGATTACCACGCCTCAGCAATAGCTTCAACTCATAATGACGGA
>JBDRDJ010000024.1:0-2986 GCA_043820815.1 Candidatus Omnitrophota bacterium | reverse complement strand
TCCGTCATTATGAGTTGAAGCTATTGCTGAGGCGTGGTAATCGCATTTTAGGGATTGCCGTGTCGTCCTTCGGCCTCATCGCAATGACGATATCATTCCATTCTTTCATCCCTTTTTTTCATAAAACTTTTGACATTATCTCATTTCTCTAATATTTTATTCACGTTCAGTATCCCAATCATCTTACCGTCAACGCTGCATTGGCCTTCTATATATTGCGCTTTTTCTGCCGGCAACGTAACAAGGGCCGGTTCAATTTGAGAATTATTAACATCGGCAACGCCAAGAACCTCGTCAACGATCACTCCTGTTTCAATCTGGCCTTTTCTAATAACAACAAGGCGGGATTGAGGAGTTAACTCTTGCTCTTCTAACCCAAAAATCACCTTTAAATTTGTCACGGATAAAATATTACCGCGTAAATTTGTGATGCCGGCGATATGATTAGGCGCCTCGGGAAGGTAAGCTATGTCTTCAATTCGCATTACCGCCTCTGCATTGTTTATGTCAACGCAGTAAAACTCAGCCGAAAGCCGAAACACAACCAACTGAACAGACTCTTCTTTGGGCACTCTTTCTTTATAAAAGTCCTCTTCGTTTAAAATCAATTTTTCCTTTTCCAAATGCTCGTTATTGTTTTCCATTTAAAAAGTTGATTTCTTAAAAGTACGGGTTGCTTTTAATTCTTATGACTCCCATTAACTTGTTAATAGTATATTTTAATATATTGGAATTGAGAGTCAACCTATTTATAACGGGAGTTTCCCCATTTTTGAAATCTAAAAAACTCCGGTAATCTCTGTAATCTGTCTTAACTCTTTGTAAATTTGGAATTTTTAAAATTATAAATTAATTCCATCAAGAACTGTTTCAATTACCGATGGTTTATTGAGGGTGAAAAAATGGATGCGCTTTGCGCCGTTTTTGATGAGGTCTCGGCATTGTAAAATCGTCTTGTCAATACCTGCTTTTAAAGCATCCTGAGGATTATTTTCGTAACGGGAAATTGCCTGCTCAATTTTCTTAGGGATTGTGACCCTGGTAACAGAGGCAAACTCCTTAATTTTAGCGATGCTGGTAAGGGGCAATATTCCGGGAAGAACAGGGATAGAAATTCCTTTTTTCTTTAGCCTGTCGCGAAGGGAGTAAAAAAAACTGTTATCAAAAAACATCTGGGTTACCGCGAAATCGCTCCCGGCTTCTATTTTCTGCTTTGTGTATTCAATATCCTCATCCAAAGACGAAGTTTCAATATGGCCTTCGGGATAAACCGCGCATCCGATGCAGAAACAGTTGAATTTCCTCTTTATGAGCCTTATAAGGTCTATGGCAAAACCCAAATCATTATCTGAATAATCAAAATCATAAACCCCTTGAGGCGGGTCTCCCCTTAAAGCCATTATATTCTCAATTCCTTTTGTTTTGTATCCTTCAATTAGCGCCTCTGCCTCGGCCTCCTTTATATTTATGCAAGTTAAATGAGGCATAACTGTAATCTCTTTATTCTCAAGTAATAAAGATACCGCCTCTTTAGTTTTATCCTGAGCACCGCCTTGTGCTCCATATGTCATAGACACGTAAAGAGGTTTATAATCCCTTAAAGTATTAATTGTGTTTTTTAACCTTTCCTTACCGGTTTCAGTTTTAGGAGGAAAAAATTCAAAAGAAAAACCTTTTTCGCTTATTTTTAGAATATTATCTATTCTCATAAGTATAAGTTTACTACGCTTTAAGCTTAATGTCTATTGTAAACGGTTGTTCCTTTGTACAAACGCCTTAGCGTCTTATATCGATGATTTCGTAACGTAAAATTCCTGCCGGGATTTCAATTTTGACAACTTCACCTTTTTTGTGGCCCAGAAGGCCCCTCCCGACAGGAGAGACGGTAGAAATTTTATTCTGTGAATAATCTGCCTCCTCTTCGGCAACCAGGGTATATTCTATCTCTTCGTTAGAAGAGGTATCGCGAAGTTTGACAGTCGCTCCGATCCGGACACAATCGCCTAAGATACCTTCCTCTTCAAGTATGCGCACCCTTGAAAGTTTATCTTGAAGTTCTACAATCCGCCTTTCATTCTGGGCCTGGGCTTCCTTTGCCGCATCGTATTCGGCGTTTTCGCTTATGTCACCGAGCCCGCGGGCATGCTCAATCGCCGCTGAAAATTCCTTTCGCCTGGCAGTAATAAGTTCAAGCTTCTTAAGCATTTTCTCATACCCTTGGCGCGTTAAATATATATCGTCCATAAGATCTCCTCCCTGACTGTAATAGAAACAAAGCAGGGAACGGCCGCGACCGTTCCCTACTCAATTATTCAATATCACTGAAGAAATTATAAAATATAATATCTTATGATACTGGTTAAGTCAATCAAAAAATCCCAGTATTATTACTCATCAGCGGCCGTGGTAATTGCGCTGCCATAGGCGTTTATTGTAGAGACAGACCACTTTTATTCATATTTTTTGATTTCATCTATGAGACTTTTAAAATCAAAAGGTTTTGACAAAACACTGCATCCTCCGAATTCCTCTTCCAGCTTTTTTTCCTCATCCCTTGAGACAAGTCCGGTAAGAAAAATAACCGGAATATTTTTCGTTTCAGGTAATCTTCTAAGAGCTTCGGCAGCGCTGTAACCGTCCATAACCGGCATTGATATATCTAAAAGAACCATGTTCGGCTTTTTCTCTTTTACCAAATCAAAGGCTTCTTTGCCGTTTTTTGCCTTAAAGACCAGATATCCTCTATGTGTTAAACTTCTTCCGATATTATCCAAGAAAAACGAATCATCATCAGCAATAAGGATACTTTTTTTCTTTTTCATATCGTTATCCTTTCTACTTATTGCGTATTGTCAAAAGTTTCTTAATAATACTATTAAATAATCTTTATTTATAGGGCGTTTTCTTATAGAATGATTACCTCCCCCTAAAGTGGCGGTTTTTAATCCCAAGGAGGTAATCAAACTATGAAACGCGTATCACGTTT
>JBDRDJ010000023.1:0-41006 GCA_043820815.1 Candidatus Omnitrophota bacterium | reverse complement strand
TTTAAAAAAGCAGCTAATTGGGAATGGTACAAGAGGACCAAAGGGATAAAAGGCATAAATCTGATCACAGAGCGTATTAATGAAATTCTTCGCTGATTTTTATCCTGGATGTGTATCGCGGATACTTTTTTGCCCGCTGTTTTTCCCCAAAGAGACTCGGCAAGAGGTTTGTAGAGAAGCAGAATTCCCAAAAGAAGGTAAAAGAGTAACTTATTATCCATCCGCACAATAAGCGCAAGGCAGGTTGTAGAAAAAGCAGCCATCAGGAAGAAGTCAATAGATAAGGCACATACCCTTATCCAGAAACCTGCCGGTTCATAAACAGTTTTGGGGGTAATGATAAAGCTTTTACCGCAGTAAGGGCATTTGGTAGAGTAAAAAGGGATTTTTTTTAAACACTGGGTGCAGTTGGAAAAGGTTGTCATATTCGAAGTATAGCACCCAGGTTTAACGATGTCAATATTGCGGCCATTGAGGTTTTTTTGCATTAGGACAGTGCAAAATTTATCAGGTTAGCTTGCTTTTCTGGCATAAATATGTTATACACATATGATATATAGTTAAATTTGGCCCTGCCGGATAGGTTTAACAGGGAAAAGAGTGGTCTGGGGAGGCATTACTCTTAAAAAGAGGTAATGCCTTTTTTATTTTTAGCCTGATTCAGCGCCGATAAGCAATGAAATATTTGGTACTTTTTATCATATCGGGACTTTTTAATTTTGTAGCTTTAGCGGATTATTTTGAGATAATAGAGCATAGGATTGATTTGGATAATGACGGAAAAGAGGAGATAATCGAGCATTCTGTTTGGTTTGACGCACCGGGCACGATGCTCCCTGTCCCATCAATAGGCGAGGTTGTTGTTTATGATAACCATGGGGTAAGGCAAAGCAATTTTTTTATGCCCGGAAGCGTAGATAGAATTGAGTTCGTTGTCCTTGCTAATGATGGTTGTAAACAAATAGCAGCCTTTTCCTACGACAAAAATCATCATGCCAATATAGCTATTTACGGCTATAAGGATAACCAGTTATATCCGGTATTTTCCAGCGGCAGTGATTGTGGTATAGAGACTTGTTTTGATAGCGATAAGCCTTTTATCAGGGTTGGCGCAGAAAATTTAGCAAACGAAGGTTCGAGTTGTGCTGATGAGCCTTTATGGCAGGTATATGTATGGGATGGGTATGAATTTGTATATAACAAGGAAATGAGCTCGGCGCCTAAGTATTTCCAGCCGGCACAAACCGATGAATATGTTGGTAATTTCAAGATAATGGTGGAAAAATAGAAGTTTCTTTCCAAATATATTTTTAATAATTAAGTCAATAAAGTTAAGAACGTTTCCCAATACAAGTTAACAACATCCCATAAAATCGGAGGTTTTTAATGGCGAGAATAGGTATGATGCTATTTGCGTGTTTGGTTTTTGTGAGTTGTATTGTTTTTCCGGCAGATGCTGCGCAGACAAAATCTTATACAATATTGGTTGATGAGCATGACAGGCCGTTTCCGCCTGCTTGGTATTTTAACGCAACAGGAGGCGATAGGGGAGAAGTTAGTGAATTCTCTGGCTGTGTGTCTTATGCCTGGAACGGTGATTCATCATACACGGTTTCTGCTGCAAGGGTAAATGGCCTCTGGACATGGGGCGGCATATGGTATAGTTTGATAAGGACTAACAATGATAATGCCCACCTGGATTTTAAGAATATATTCGGCCCCTATATTAAAAGCCAGTATCAGGGAAGAATTACCGCGCTTGAAATAGATGTAGATTCCGTTAGGTCTGCGTGGGGAAACACCGGCCTTAAGCTAAAGATTGAACTTAAGGATAAAAATGGCAACGTTGTTCATGCCCCTTGGTTTATTGATAGGCTCACATCGTATACTTACCCGAGGACATTTACCATTAATTTAGACCTGCCTGAGATAAGAAATGTGGAAACGGTTCTCTGGATGATTGACGGGGCTATAATGGGAGATTCAGCTACCGTAGGCGCTGTTAAGCTAAAATCCTTAGTTCCTGATCTGGTAACTGCGCCGAGCGAAGAACAGGCTTTTTACTGGACTTACAGCTGGCTTATGTCAAATTATAATTCTTCAACAGAAATGGTTCAGGACCGCTCAAGCTTTGCGATGGGCCACCAGGAAAATGTAAGCGCAACAGCCAAGGCCGCCAAGGTAACATACTACGCATATAAAAAAGGGTATATAACTTATTCGGACGCGGTAGGTATAATCACAAATATAGCAAAGACGCTTATCACTAAAGTGCCGCGCGGGCCAAGCGGAATAAATACCATCTGGCCGCATTTTACCCAGAATGGCGGCACAAGGGTTTTACCGCCGCACGATGAATTCGATGGCAGTGAATGGGCAACCGGTGATACACTGTATGCGGCTCTTGATTTAATAGCCGCCCTTGAGATGATCGGTGACCCTCAAAATCAAATACCGAGCATAGAGGCTTTTCTTAAAGCAATAGATTGGGATGATCTTTTGACTTCTGACGGATATATTTGCCACGGTTACAGCTATTCAGGAAATAAGCTTGATTCCTGCTGGCAGGGCTTTGGTATGGAAACAGTGGGGGTAAACTGGGCTTATGCCTCATCAACAGGAAATGTTGCAAAAATGAAGGCTCCGCCTAGCGATAACGGTTCGGGATTTAATGATAACGTGCAATATCCTATGGTTTTTTCAGGCGTTGATAGATGGGGAAATGACTGGGATGCCTACAGGGAGGAAATGGCAAATATCCAGATAGGCTGGTATGCGCCGAACAATAGGAATAATTCATATCTTTATAACGCCGGACTTTTTGGCCTTTCAGCCGGCGAGTCTCCCAGCGGGGTTGGTTATACTCCTTACGGAACATACCCTATACAGGACGGAAACGGTGAAGTTGTTGCTCTTCATTACAGCGGGATGATTGCTGACATAAAGCCAAATCAGGCAATCAGCATGTGGGAAGAACTGCGTGACAGAACCGACAGCTTTCTTAGAGATAGAATTATTATTTCGCCGTTGAATAATATGGAAAGCATGAGTGTAAACAAAAGCACGGGTAAACTAACCGTAAATCACCTGAAAGGTTCATGGAATCTTGCACTTCAAGCCGAAGGATGGGCAATGCTGGATTTTAATGTGAAAGCGGATTTGGAAGCTGCCATACAGTCTAATGCCTTCTTGAAAAAAGGGTATGATCTGCTTATCGAGTCTGCAGCTTTAGTAACCGGGTGCCATATCTTCTACAACAATTCGGCTTTTGACTTTAATAATCCCTGGCCTAACCATAATGATGACGCAGCTATTGCAACCGATAAAGAAGCACTGCTTCCGGGGAAGGTTGCAGATTTCTCTAACTACACAAGTTACAGCCGCGGTATTAACGGTATTATGATTGATATAGAAAATCTTGCAAGTAACCCTGCGGATTTAAACATAAACACGTGGCAGAATTTTTTTAAGTTTTCTGCGGGAAATAGTGATAATCCTTTAACTTGGGAGACAGCACCTGCGCCAAGCAAGTTTTTGGTCCGGGAGATTCCTAATGTCCAAAACACTCATCGTGTAACTATAGTATGGGATGACGGTAAAATAGTTAATAAATGGCTTGAAGTTAAAGTCTTAGCCAACGAAAACCATACCGGACTTGAGAGCGAGGATGTGTTTTACTTTGGAAACGCAATAGCCGAAGCCGGCAACTCAACCGCCGATGCAAGAGTTACAACAACTGACCTTCTTTTAGCCCGCAACAACCCCTGCGATTTTAGCAATCCTGCCGGCATTGATTTTAAATACGATTACAACCGTGACAAATACGTAAACGCAACCGATGTCCTTCTTGCCAGAAACAACCAAACTAACTTTTTAAACTGCCTTAAGATTATCGACTTAAGCGGCCAGGCGGCCCAGAACCAGGCTTTGGCTGATAACCAATTGCGCGTGGGAGATGTGGTTACTATACCAAACAATACCGGAGTTTCATATCCCAATCTCGTCCCGAGAGCAGATATTAACAGAGACGGGCTTGTTGGTTTGGGAGATTGGGGGTTATTCAGGGCAGCATTCGGTTCTAAAGAAGGCGGGTTTAATTACAACAAAGATGCCGATATAAATCAGGACGGCACAATAGACTTAATTGACTATTCTGCCCTGCGCTCTTCATGGAGGATGAACGATTATGTTGAGTTTCCTCCTGATAAGAAAGCCTATATATTAAACTGGTCAGAGACAGAGATAACCTGTGAATTTCCCCAAGGCGCAGAATCTAACGAAGCAACCGTATTTGCGCAGTGAGATTTACGCGCGAACTACGAATTACGCATTCCGCTGCCCGCATTCCACATTCCGATACAGAATCATTTAAACATTTTTGTTAGTCAGGTAGGAATTAGCCGAATATCCCGCGGTTGCCCCGTCTCCCACAGCCGTTGCAACCTGCCTTAGGCTTTTTAAGCGGATATCTCCTGCGGCAAACACGCCTTCGATATTCGTTTTCATATCAGGGCCGGTCTTGATAAATCCGTTTTCCAGTTCAAGCGCATCAGTGATCAGTTCACTGTTTGGAATGGTTCCCACAAAAATAAATATTCCGTCAACCTCGAGAGCCTTTTCTTTGCCCTTTGTGGCAATTAATATTTTCTTATTCTTGGTATCTTTAAAGTTAATTTTTTTAACTATAGTATCGAGAACCAACTCGATTTTAGGGATTGTTCTTATTTTCTCCTGGATTATTTTATCGGCGCGGAAACCTTGGCGCCTGTGGATAAGAAATATTTTCTTTGCGTATTTTGTAAGGGTTATCGCTTCTTCAAGGGCAGTATTTCCGCCGCCGACAACAGCAATTGTTTTATCAATATAGAGGTGGCCGTCGCATGTAGCGCAGTAGGACACACCTTTACCTATATAATCTTTTTCTCCGGGAACTCCTAACATCCGCGGCACAGCACCGGTTGCAATAATAACTGCGCGTGACTTTACAATCCCCTTAGACGTGGTTAATTCTTTTATAACACCTGAAAAATTAACCGAATCCACCTGGACCTGGATGATTTGAGTACCGGCCTCTAATGCCTGGTTTTCCATTTCTTTTGTAATTCGGCTTCCCTGTACAGGTTCGCTAAACCCGGGGTAGTTTTCTAAACTGTTAATCGTTGCCATCTGGCCGCCGCAAACAAATTTTTTTTCAATCAACAAAGTTTTTAATCTGTACCTTGAGCAGTATATTGCAGAAGTAAGTCCGGCGGGGCCGGCACCTATTATAACTAAATCAAAAACCAATGAGAGGTCAATGTTTGAGCTGGCGGCGCTTAAGCTAAAATCTAACATAATTATAATGTTTCGTTTATCTTATCAATAATCATTGCAGCCGGTGCGGCACCTAACTGGAAAGACGTTTCATTGACTACCGTGTGAGGCACGGCACTTACATTGTATTTGCTTGCCAGGTGAGGAAATTGTGAAGAGTCAATTATATCCGCTTTAACTCTACTGCTTGCTTTTGCCATCTGATTGGCAACCATTGCCGCAGACGGGCAGTGAGGACAGCCCGATGAGACAAAAACCTGTAAATGAACGTCTTTTTTAAGATTATTCAAATATTCAATATCCTGTCCGGTAAGCTGTGTTTCGCCGGTTGAAACTAAGCTTATGCCTTCTATCAATGACAGGAAATCATATCCGCTTGGAATGCCGTATAAGCGTATGTTATAATCTTCTTTGCCAACGATAGCGGTAGCAGGAACATTAGTAATGCCGTATTTAGCAACCCGTTCCTTATCTTTTTTAAGATCGAGGACTTCAACCGATATCTTATCAGACAGCTGTGCGATTTCTTCCATGAGTTCTTTGTTTTCTGAGCAATACTGGCAGCCGCTTTCCTGCGTAAAAACTATGAGTTTTACGTCGTCTTTTAATGCCCGGAATTTTTCTCTTACTTTTTTTCTTGCTTCGTCATTTAAAAGCATAATATTCCTCCTTGTATTTACAGGCGGATATTATACAATATAAGGTATAAAAGTCAATTTTCTTAATATCAGGCGGCAAAAGCCGAGAAAGGCCTAACAACAGATATTAAAAATACTCATGAAGACATAAAAGAACGTAAAAGGATGCACGCAGGTACGCACATATAGAAAAGGAGGCAGGATGAAAAAAGGTTTTGATAAAAAGCGAAAGTTGCGTTTATTGGCATTGATACTCATAGTTGAGGCGATGCTTGCGGCGATAATAATTCCTGATTCGATAAGATTACGAAGGCTGGAAAAAGCCATGGATCAAGACCGTATCGGGCTTATTAATAAAAGCAAAAAGCTCTATGATGACGCGATTGAGAATTTTAATAAAGCCGTTAAGCTTGATAAGGAAAACGCTGATTTTTACCTTAGCCATCGGGCAAATGCCCATTATATTAGGGGAGATTATGATTCAGCTATAAACGACTACACTAAAGCCATTGGAATAAATCCAAAAGCCGCCCATTATTATTCAAGCCGCGGCCTTGCTTATATGATGAAAAACCTGGATAATAATGCTTTCACTGATTTTAAGAGGGCTATATCCATAGATGCGAACATGTTTTCTTCCTATGATGCCTTAGGCCTTTATTACCAGAAAAAAGACTTTTATGAGCAGGCAATATTTAACCACACAAGAGCCATTGCATTAAACCCGCAAGCATCTGCTCCGTATAACAATAGAGGTGTTGCCTATCTTTCAGCAGGCGAGCTTGCCAAAGCATTTTTTGATTTTACCAAAGCTATTGAATTGGATCCGTCTAACAGCGGCGCTCATTTCAACTTAGGCCGCCTGCATGCTAAAAAGGGGCTGTATGATGAGGCTATTTCTGATTACGCTAAAGCAATAAAAATAGATCCGGAATTTACCGATGCCTATAATAACCGGGCTATAGCGCATGCGGCAAAAGGCGATAATGAACAGGCTATTTCAGATTATTCTAAGGTTTTAAGAATTGACCCCGCTAAAGAGCAGGCATATTACGGCCGGGCTTCTGCCTATGCTAACGAGAACCGCTATGATGAGGCAATAGCTGATTTTAGCAAGGCAATAGAAATAAATCAAAATTATATACAATCTTACTACGGGCGCGGGTTAGCCTATTATAGAAGGAAGCTTTACGATAACGCAATAAATGATTTAAATAAAGTTATAGAATTAAATCCTGATTATCCCGATATTTATTTAAAAAAGGCATGGTTGTGCGAGAAAGCAAACCGGCGGAAGGAAGCCATAGATGCTTATGAAGAAACGATTAAGCGTTCCAAAGACGAAGATTATATAGAGTCGGCAAGAAATAAAATAGTGGAATTGAACGAGAGAGATGATAATTTGTCGCGGATCGATGAATCTTCGGATGATGTCAATAAGGATAAGAAGGAGTAAAGGTTTGGCCTAAAAGCAATGTTTCACGAGAAAAAATGCATAAATTGTAAAGAGCGCAGCCTCTGCCGCGACAATTACGCCTCATGGATTTTCTTTATCATAGGCTTGATTGCCGCGGTTTCCATACGCATGGCTAATTTCTTAAATCCCCTAAATGCCGCATACGGCAAAGTTGCCTGGTATATCGGGGTTTCCGGGTTTTTTCTTTTTTTCGTGTATAAGTTTAAAATAAATCAAGCAAGAACAAAGCTTATCAACAAGAACGCTCTTTTAGATAAAATAAACAGCCAGAGGCCGCTTGATGAAAGTGATTATGAAATAATCGGCGCTATCCTTTGCGGTATCCGTTCAAATAAAGAAAAACTTAACTACTTTTTTATTTTCTTTATTTCCGCCGTCTCTTTGCTGGCCGCTATCTATATAGACTTTTTAAGGTAGCTGATAACCGTTGTTATCTTTTGCCTTTATTTGAGCCGCCGCCTCCCTTTGGAAAACTTACCTGTGTTTCGTTTGAATATTCACTGGTTATGCTTGTTGTCTGGTTAAACGCACGTATTCGGTATTTATATGTTGATGCTGAGAGATTGCTATCGGTATAAGTTTGTGCATCGGCATTTGCGGTTGCGATTACGCTATAAATGAAACTACTTTTTACTTTTTTTGCCCGTTCGATATAGAAGCCTTCTTCGTTGTTGGAATTATCCTGCCAGCTTAGAATAATATCTGAGCCGTTTAAACTGCCTGAGAGGTTAGAGGGCGCAGCAATGAAATTAGGGTTTTCACTGGCTGTTATGCTTACATTGTCTTGCGCTTTGGCTCCGTCGTTGTCAGTCACGGTTAATGTCGCTGTATATGAGCCGGGATTATTGTATGTGTGGCTAACTGCCTGGCCTAATTTTTGTGTACCATCGCCTAAATCCCAGGAATATCCGACAATTGTGCCATCACTGTCAGAAGATAGGCTGCCGTTTAAGTCAACAGTAAGCGGAGCATATCCTTCTGTTTCGCTCGTTTCAATTACTGCAGCGGGAGCAACATTTTCAGGAAGAACGGTTATGTTTATATTTGCCGTATCTGTTAAACCGCTGTTGTCGGTAACAAGAAGTTCAACCGAATAAGTTCCCGGCTGTGTGTAAGCATGTAGCGGCCTTATGTCGTTTGAGAAGCTTTGATCTCCAAAGTTCCATAAATAAGAAGTGATAGCCCCGTCTAAATCATAGGAGCCTTCGGCTGAGAACTGAACAGAAAGGGGAACCTTGCCTGATGTCGGTGAAGCTGAAATTTGAGCAACCGGGGCAATCGGGTCGTTAGAAGAAATAATTGTTCCTGAAATTTCATACTGGCCTAAGCTTGCGTAATCGGACGCATTTGTATTGGCAGCTCCATCTATTGATAAATAGTAAGCCCCTTGCGAAACGGTTGTTGATATGCTTGCTGCTAAATTAGAGACCGGATTGCTTGAAGAAATAAGCGTTCCATTATCGTTATATAGCTTTAGCTCTATATCAAGGTTAGGCCCCGGTGAGGCAACAGAAGCATTAATAGTAATCTGTCCCTGGCCTGTTGAGAAAATAAAGGTATCTACATCAGTATTTTGTTCTATTGTTCCAAAAACCGAGAAAGTGTCTCCCTGCGGGATAATTTGCGCGGCAGTTGAAAGGTCGTTGCCGTAGTCGTCCTCGCGGCAGCCGAACTGGCCAAAGAGCATAATCCTTTGCAGGTCATCTTCTTGGTTGTTTGCCAAGGCGTATTCGCCTTTGCTCCACTGCGAAAGGTTTTTATAATAGGAGTTTCCCATAATCGGAGCCCAGCCGATTTCACCGCTGCCGTGGCCTTGATAATAAGTTGTGCCGTTTGTTGCCCCGTCGTGGTAAAGGCCAAGAGTATGGCCGGTTTCGTGAGATGAGGCTTCAGCTATATATTTTTCTCCGTTGGCAAGTTTTTCCGGGAAAACCAGGGCCGGTTTATAATAGTCAGTTGTGTCATTAAACGCACCAATGTAGGCAACTCCGCCGGCGTTACCATAATAGCTGCTTATCGGACTTATTAAAACCCTCATTCCAAAATATTCATCACCAGATGAATTTCTTGTAATCCTATCTTCAGGAGGTTCTTCAGTTGTAACATCTACGTCAAATGGGGCATAGTCTTCTGCAACCCGCCGCCATATATTTTGAATGCGCGTAAGCTCTGTGTCGCCGAAGCTATTCGGGTCACCATCAATATTCCATGCAGGGCATGTTATTGCTTGGCCCCCGTTATAATTATTGGCCCAGACGCTGTTTGCCGGAATAACATGGCCGTTAAAATCAAGGTATATTATTTTTTTTGTTTGAGGGTTACTATGAAGAAGAAATGTTTGTTCCAGAGGAATATCCTGGTTTATAGAGGCAGCTGCAGGTAAATTATCAGGGTCTTCTAATTCTTGGATGTCTTCAATGAAGAGGAGCCGCCCTTGCTTGTCCACCCATAAGGTGCTGTCTTCAAGAAGCATCTGTTTTAATTTTTCGCTTTTTATGTGGTACCAAGCGGCTACTTCAGGCAGTTTTTCTCCTAATACTTGGATTGCTTTTGCGCCTCTTGCTTGTTCGGGAAGGTTTACTTTAGGAAAAGGCGGCCTGTGCTGGAGGCTTTGGCCCTGGGTGTAGGAAATTTGAGGTACCATAAGTGAGATAACCATAGCTGAAACTGTAAGAAAAACTGAAATTCTGGAAAACTTCATATGAATTCCTCCTTTTTGCGCGCCTGCAAAAATGCAGGTAAAATAATATAAATTTTTCTTTATCTAACGGCCGTTTTTATCGGTTTCAAAGAGCTTTAAAAAACTTTTTTTAAATTTATGCCCACCGTTTAAGTATAACATTTCTATCTGAAAAAAACCTTTCGATACGGGAAAATATTGAAGAATTGCGAAAACGCTTTCAGAAAATCTCGATATGGGCAAATGTTATAGGTTGCAAGAACAGGAGCATTGATGTAAAATTATCTAAGGAGGCAGCCATGAAAGTTGTAGCCATAAACTCAAGCCCAAGAATCGGAGGCAATACTGAACAGTTAATAAAGGCAGTGTTTGATCAGCTTAAACAGGAAAATATTTCAACGGAGTTAATACAAATAGGAGGCCAGACAATAAGAGGATGCCTTGCATGTATGAAGTGCTGGGAAAAGAAAGATGAAAAATGTGTAATTGAGGGAGACAAAATAAATGAATTAATACAAAAACTTAAAAACGCCGATTGTATAATTCTCGGATCACCGACATATTTCGGCAATGTATCATCAGAGCTCAAAGCCTTTATAGATCGAGTTGGTATGACCAGCAGAGCAAATGGAGACTTATTTAAACGAAAATTAGGGGCTGCAGTTGTTGCCGTGAGGCGCAGTGGTGCAATCCACGTGTTTAACTCCATAAACCATTTCTTTCTCATCGGGCAAATGATAGTGGTCGGATCTAATTACTGGAATAACGGCTTTGGCTTAAATCCCGGCGATGTGCAAAATGACCAAGAAGGAATTCAGACAATGAAGAATCTGGGAGCTAACATAGTGTGGCTTCTTAAAAAGCTGAAGAATTAAAAGCAATGAGTAAAGAAATAAGGCGTTGTAAATGGGTTCCCGAGGGTGATTTGTTGTATCAAGAATATCACGATAAAGAATGGGGCGTACCGGTCTATAATGACAGGAAAATTTTTGAGTTTCTCGTGCTCGAGTCCGCTCAGGCGGGTTTGAGCTGGATTACGGTTTTACGGAAGCGCCAGAACTACCGGTTGGCTTTTTCCGGATTTGACCCCGTAAAAGTGGCAAATTTCACATCACGCGATATTAAAAGGCTTTTAAATAACCCAGGCATTATCCGCAACCGCTTAAAAATTGAGGCGGCAGTAAATAACGCTGAACGGTTTTTAGAGATAAAGAAAGAATTCGGAACTTTTTCCAAATATATCTGGAGTTTTACCGGAGGCAAGCCGGCTCAGAATAAATGGAGGAAGCTTTCAGATGTCCCTGCCGTAACAAAAGAAGCCATTGCCTTAAGCCATGGCCTTAAAAAGAGGGGTTTTAAGTTTGTCGGGCCCACAATAATCTATGCCCACATGCAGGCAACAGGCATGGTAAACGACCATACCGTTAATTGCTTTCGCTACAGCGATTTGAAAAAATAAATCGGATCATTGTTATTTTAATCAAAGCGTTGTTTTATTTTGAAAAATATGTTACATTTAAATGGAGGTTTAATTCATGGCGAAAATAGCCGGAAATCCCACAAGAAAACAAGGTTTAACCTTGATTGAGATTATAGTTGTCCTTGCTATAAGCGGCGTTCTTGTTTTATCTTTGGTAGCCCTTGCAATATTTTCCAACGCACACATAGAGAGGGCAAGGCGTAAGCTTACCGCTGTATCGTTTGCCCATTCAGTCATGGAAGATTTGTTGTTTGAGACAGATTTCTCTAATCCGGTGCTAAACAACGGCACATATAATTTTCCTACTGTAAATTTTGCGTTTCCAACAGGTGATGTGTTTTGGAGTAATTTTAACCCCTCCGGATACTATAACGTTACTGGTTATGAGATAGATCCGGGAAATAACCCCGGAGATTTTTCTAATGCAAAAGAGGTAACCGTTATAATAAGCTGGGATGAATCATTCCCGGGAGGAACAGTTGTTAAAAACGAGGTTCTTAATTCTATAAAGGTGAAGAAATGAAAAAGGCAGTAGCGTTAATAATAATATTGGGTATTTTTGTAACAGCAACAATTTATGTATTAATTACGCTTGCATTATCATCAAGTGTCCACAAAAAAATAACCCAGCACATAAGATTCATAAAGGCTCAGAGCTTTGCCAACGCCGGCTTAGCCAAGGCCATTTATAAGTCAGGAGCCGGTAATTATATTAATGAAACGTTTTCTTACCCCTTAGCAGTTTCTTCTATTCCTATCCATATAGATTCCAAGGCGATGGCACCTATAATGTTACCATAGATGCATCTTATCAGGATGTGCCAGTCAGGCTTGAGGCTGGGATTAAAGGAACAGATTTAACCGCTTACCGTATCCAAAAGCAGTAAACCAGCCTGATTTATGCCCGGATATTCCTTATAGCCATTATAATTTGCTCAATATCTTGATTTTTTGGCCATAAATATGTTACACTTATATGGTGGGCAAAATGAAGCGAAATTCTTTTATATTCATTAAAAAATCCTTAACTTTGGTAGAGCTTTTTGTCGCAATAGCTGCGCTTATGGTGATATTGTTAGGCATCGCAGGAAGCATAGCATATAATGTCAAACTTTTTCGTATCCATCAGGCAAAAGTAAGCCAATATCTCGATCTTACATATGCCCGGCAGTTTATACAAAATAAAGTAAGCAATTCTACCCATGTAAGTTTAGAGGATAATTTGGGCGGTGATAAATATGCTTCAGCTGTGCTTTCGCCTTATGATTCTGCCCAGCCAAAAGAGAAAATTTACCTTGATTCCGCAAGCCATGTATTATATTACTGCCCTGACGCTGCTAATTTGGGCTCTTGTGAAGTTATCACAGAGAATATCTCAAGGATTGACTTCTGTAATCCTAAAGAACCCTTAAAGATCAGTAATTTTAAACTTTTAGCCTTTGATATAACTAAAGAACCCTCAGGTTATAAAGAAATAACAAGTTTAATTATTTCTTCGAGTGTGTATGCAAAATTGCAAGCACCATCTATTGTAAGATGCTGGGTGGCTGACACCGGAAATAATCAGGTGGTTAAGCTTGATGAAGACGGAACAGTGCTGCTTCGAATAGGCGGTTTTAATAATCCCTGGGCTGTAAGCGTTGACCCTAACAATGGTGATTGCTGGGTGGCAGATACGGGCAATAACGAGATAGTTAAACTTTCTCCGGACGGAGGGGTAATATTTAGATTGTCGGGGTTTAATAATGTTAGATCACTCAAGGTAAATATATCTACAGGTGAATGCTGGGTTGGTGAACATAGAGGTAATGGGCGCATAGTCAAGTTGTCCCAAGACGGAGGATTGTTGTTTGAGACAGGCGGATACCAAAATATTACTTCACTTTCTGTTAATCCAACAAATAATGACTGTTGGGTAACCCATGGAGGCTTTACATTAACAAAGGTTAATGAGTTAGGAGCAGTGGTATTTAATCGACAGTTGATGAATTGTAGTTCTCAAGCAGCAGCTGTTAACCCCAATACAAATGCGGCTTGGTGGGGATGGATGAGAAAACCGCCTAACATGGCCTTGCCCTGGAAAATTTATAAAGTATCAAATGGCGGAGGAATTGCAGGCACTACTATAGATGGGGTTACATTTTGTACCGCCCTTTCGGTTAACTCAAAAACAAATGAATTTTGGGCATTAGATGATGACCCTTGGAAGGGTGATTCTATTCATAAGCTTAACAGTAACGGGCAAGTAATATTTACCAAAAAATCCGTTAGTCTGGCAAATTATAGCCAAGACGGAGAGCTCTCTGTTGTTTCCGATAACGGCGACTGTTGGGTGGCTGATACCGGAAATAATGAGGTGGTTAAACTTGCCGGAGACGGAACAGAGCTATTTCGGGTAAGGGGTTTTAACCAGCCTCAAGGAATCTCCGCGGCTATTGTAAGAGAATAATAACGACTTGCCTGAGCTTACAAAAACCTCTCTAATTTTTCTAATTCTTTAGAAATAATTAATTTTCCTGCCTGCTTATTCTTAATCTGTGATAAAATAAACCAGCCATTAAGAGATTAGAATCAAACAGGCCGTTTTAATCCGAAAGAGGTTTCAATTGTTTAACAGGACTTTTTTGTTTTTGTTCTTACTTTTATTATTTTCTTCTTGTTCTTACCGTGCCGGCTCTGTAATTAATCCTTCTTTAGATTTTAACAGTTTACACATTTATGAAGATTTAAGTTATCCCACAACGCCTACCGGTAAAATCCTGGATTCTGCCCGCTCTGCCGGCACCAATTATATAACCATGCTTAACAATGGTGACGATGCATTGCTTGCCAGGATTCATCTTATTCGTTTGGCCAAGAAGTCTATATTCCTTCAAACTTTTATCTTGAAGTTTGATGAAAGCGGGCGCTTTGTCGTAAATGAATTAATCGAAGCAGCCAAAAGAGGAGTTAAGGTTAAAATCATAGCCGATTACCTCACAACTACCAAAGATTTAGGCATGGTTGCCTATTTGACAAAAGCCCATCCCAATCTCGAGATAAAGCTGTACAATCCGGTTTCAAATAATATAACCCCTTCAAAGTTTGCTTTAATAAAAAAGTTAAGTTTTGATTTCAGGAATTTCAACCAGCGGATGCACAATAAAGTACTGGTTGTAGATGATTTTATGAGTATAACCGGAGGCCGTAATTACGCCAATGATTATTTTGACCGCGGCACAGAGAGGAACTTTAAAGACCGCGATGTGCTGGTTATCGGCCCTGCGGTTAAGAAAATGACCGATTCTTTTTCAGAATACTGGCATTATCCATTGTCGGTGTCAAGCGCTGATATGTTCGATGTCCAAAGATTGATAGGAAATGAACCGGCAAATAAAAATAGTCAAGGCTTAAATACAGGCTTCGGAGAATTGTTTAAAGAATTAATTAATTGTGAGTCTGATGAAGGATGTATAGAGGAGAGGCTTATTCGGGGTGGCGCCATGGTTGATAATGTTGAGTTTATTGCCGACAGCCCGGGAAAGAGGGGAAAAATAGGGCAACATAAACTTACAAGGTCACCATACGAATTAGCCCGTTTCCTGCATCAGGCACAGGAGTCTATTGTTATGCAGACGCCTTATCTGGTAATAGGCAAGAAAGAATCTAAGTTTTTTAAGAAACTGGCAAAGGATAACCCCTGTATGGAGTTTTTTGTGTCAAGTAACAGCCTTGCCGCGGCTGACCATATTCACGCTTACGCTTTTTCTTATAAAAATAAGAAGAAATACCTTAAAAAATTCCGTTGGCAGATATTTGAGCTAAAACCACAGCCCAAAGATAATGATTTGATCGTCTCTCCCGTAAATAAAGAGGATAGGGATAAAAATTATTTTACCTGCATTCACGCTAAAACTTATGTTGTTGACCGTAAAAAAGTTTGGGTCGGGTCTTTTAACCTTGACCCCCGCTCAGCTAATTTAAACACAGAAGTAGGCTTGATTGTAGATGACGAAAGAATTGCTCAAGCAGTGGAAGCTGATATAAGGCGGGATATGGCAAACCAGAACAGCTGGACAATAGGCAAGCGTAAAGAAATTCCCGTTATATCGCACTTCAGCGGTTTATTGGGAAATATTGTAAGGGCTATACCGGTTTTTGATTTGTGGCCTTTTACTTATTCGGGGAGTTTTGAGCTGAAAGACGGTAAAGAAAAATTACCGTTTTTTCATGAAGATTTTTATGAGAATTATAACTATGTCGGGCCTTTTCCCGGAGTTCATTTAACCGAAAAAGAGATAAAAGCAAGGCTGATTAAAGCATTCTTTGGCCCGGTTGAACCACTTATATGAGAAAGATTGTTTTGGCTTCGAAGTCAAAGGCAAGGCGGAAATTGCTTAAGCAAACCGGGCTGAAGTTTTCTGTAACTAAAACGAACGTAATAGAAAGCCGGTCGCAAAAAGGCGGCGCAAGCAGGCTGGTTGTGAGAAACGCCATTTTAAAAGCACGGGCTGCAGAAGCTAAATTTCCTAAGGCAATAATAATAGGTGCCGATACGGTGGTTATGGCAAAGGGTAAGTTGATCGGAAAGCCAAAAAGTTTACAAGACGCCGAAAATACTATAAGGCTTCTTTGCCAAAATCCCCACTGGGTCTATTCAGGTTTAGCGGTAATAGATACAGAAAGCAATAAAACATACACTGCCTGGGATAAAACCAAAGTTTATATGTCGCATATAGACAGCCGGCAGATAAAAAACTATTGCAGCAAGTTTCGTCCCTTTGATAAAGCAGGCAGCTTTGATATTGGCGGCCCGGGCGGGATGTTTGTTGAACGCATAGAGGGCTGTTTTTATAATGTAGTAGGGTTGCCATTGGCAAAGCTTGTAAAAATACTTAAAGTTTTGGATATAGATGTTTTCAACTTATAAATGCAAAATCCCGCAAAGCCATTCAAATTTCCCCGCATAATACTTTCTCCTTTATCAGGAATAAGTTCTTTACCGTTTAGGCGTATCAACAGAGAAGCGGGATGCAAATTCGCGTTCTTAGAAATGATTAATGCGCGTTCCTTGAGTTACAAAAGCAAGCGCACACTTGAAATGATGCGCACCGAAGCCAGCGATTGCCCTTTGGGCGTTCAGCTTTTAGGCAAAGATCTCCAATATATTTTAAAAGCACTCGAGAACCTGAAAGATTACAAATACGATATTCTTGACTTCAATGCCGCCTGCCCGCAGAAGAAAGTAACTAGCAGGGGAGAGGGGGCCGCGCTTCTTAAAGAACCTAAAGAATTACAAAAGATTCTTAAAATTATAGTTAAGGAATCAGATGTTCCCGTAACCGTTAAGCTGCGCCTTGGCTTTGATGATGCAAAGAATACACTGGAGACAGCAAAACATGTCCGCGATGCAGGAGTTTGTGCTATTTTTCTTCACGGAAGAACAAGTGCCCAGGGCTACCGCAGCCCTGTAAATTATGAAGCGATAAAAGAAGTTAAAGCCAATATTGATATTCCCGTTATCGCAAGCGGCGATATCTGGTCTGGGAAAACAGCTAAAAAGATGTTTGATGAAACCGGCTGCGATTCTGTCATGGTTGCAAGAGGTGCGCTTGGTAACCCCTGGATATTTAAAGAAATTGAAGAATTTCTCTCATCAGGAAGAATAATTACAAAACCTAAAGCAAAAGAAGTTTCCCAAATGATGAAGCGCCATTTTAACATGTGTATTGATTTTTACGGAGAAAAGGTGGGAATTTGGAAATTCCGTAAATTCTTTATCTGGTATACTACCGGATTTTCCGGTGTGAAACAGCTAAGAAAAGCCGTTTTTTCGGCCGGCGCAAAACAAAAACTATTTAAACTAATCGATGAATTCAGTATTATTTAAAATAAATCTTGATTGTCATAACCAGAGTGGTAAAATAGTTTGTGTAATATGTCATATTAATTAGTTATAACTAAATAAAGACACATAACTGTCATGAAGCAATTTTATAATAGTTTACAAATAAGGGAAGTTTTTCACTTGGAATTCCTGCGATGGATGGGTAGGAAAATCGACCCTAAGCATTATGCCGTAAAAGGCGGAGTAAACTTGCGCCTTTTTTTCAAAAGCCTGCGTTATTCCGAAGATATGGATTTAGATGTGGGCGTAATAAGCGTAGAAGATTTAAAAAATATTATTATGAAAATATTAGAAAACCAAACGTTTTGTGATAACTTAAGAGAATTTGGAATAGATAAAGTTATTGCGCCTAATATGGAACATGCAAAGCAAACTCAAACAACCCAGCGATTTAAGGTTCATTTGCTTACATCCGGCGCAGAGGACCTATTTACTAAAGTCGAATTTTCCCGAAGAGGTTTTACAAGGGAATTTACTGTTGCTCCAGTCTCCGATGAGGTTTTAAGATTTTATAAGTTACCGCCTTTGTTAGTTTCTCACTATACGGTTTCATCTGCCTTGGTTCAAAAAATCACCTCTTTAGCAGCAAGGACGATTACACAGCCAAGAGATATATTTGATTTGTATATTTTAAATTCTTTTTATGCTGATATCGATTTTGAGCAAATGCGCCATCTTGATAAAACGGTTTTGTCTAAAGCATATGATAATATATTCGAGATTGGTTTTGAAGAGTTCAAAGATAAAGTTGCATCTTACTTATCTGTTGAAGATCAAAGCAGTTACAGCAATGTATCTTCATGGGAGCAAATTAGATTAAAATCCGCAGCGCTTATTGAACAAATTAAAAAAGACTATGCATAGAAAGCCGATAAGTGTATTTATTAGAAAATTAAAAAGGCCGGTCTTTACAACTCATGAACTTTCTGTTCTTTCGGGAAAATCAATATCAGCTGTTACCCAGGCACTTAATAATCTAAAAAGAAACGGTTTAATTATCAAGGTTTACAGGGGTGTTTGGGCCGAGGCGGGTAATGTGCCCCTAAGCTCTTATACCGTTATACCTTTTTTATTCAGGCGAAGCCGTGCCTATGTTTCTTTTATCAGCGCTTTGCATCTATATGGCATTATTGAGCAGATCCCGCAGGTAATAACTCTTGCTTCAACAGTTCATACAAAAATAATCAAAACAGAAATAGCAATATTTAAAGCTCATAAGATTTCTCCCGCCTTTTTTAGAGGGTTTAATTGGTATAAAGGCAGCTGGAGCTTCTTGATAGCAGAGCCGGAAAAAGCTTTAATTGATTGTTTATATCTTTCGGCGCGCAAGGGGCGTCAATTCGGGTATTTTCCCGAGTTGCATTTTCCTAAATCTTTTAGTTTTAAGCGGGCCAAAGACTGGATAAGCAAAATACCCGATAGAAAAGTTCGTTCTTCGGTAATGAGAAAATTGCAGAATATTAGCATAAATGAAAAAGGCCAAGGCTAAAGGGAGAAGGCTAAGGCTAAGGTTAAGGCTTAGACGAAAAAGATTTAGGCTAGGCATAGACTAATTTAGCCTTTTATGGCTTGAAAGATGTAACACGTAGTGTTACACTTGTAACAGAGTATGTTACAAGTTAAAATTGTAAGTAAATATTTTGACCTTTGTCAAGATTTAACATAATAAGTTAACATATGACAAGTTGAGCCTTGACAGATTTATGCAACTTGCATACAATTGTATGCAGAATGAATATAGGCAAAATTAGGTTATAAGAGTTAATATGAAAATACCCACGAAGAGCAGAGCAGAGCTATTAAAGTTATTTCTTACTAATCCCCAGAAGTCTTTTTATATGCAGGAGATTGGCAGGATTTTAAAGAAAAAGCCGGGCACTTTTCAGCGAACCATTAATAATATGGTTTCAGAGGGGGTTTTAGAGAGTGAATACAGGGCGAACGCAAGGTATTTCAAGGTTAATAAGAATTATCCCTTGTATAAGGAATTAAAGAGCATTGTGTTTAAAACAGTGGGTGTCGGAGGTAGTATCCGTGAAGTATTGGGTAAAGTCGGCAATATAAAATTTGCATTTATTTACGGCTCCTGTGCCAAAGGAAAAGAAAATTACCTTTCAGATATCGACTTGCTGGTTATAGGCATTCCCGATGAAAATAAATTGATTGCGGAATTAGATAAATTAGAGGGGCAATTACAAAGGGAAATAAATTATAAGTTGTATTCATTTAAGGAATTTAAAAAATTGATTGCCCAAAGAGAACCTTTTCTTTTACATATTTTAGAAGATAAGAAAATTATGCTTGCGGGAGATGATAGTGAGTTACGAAAGATTTATAAAGAATAAATTAATAAAAAGACAAACACCTGATCATAAACAGATAGAATATCAATTAGGGCGTTCTTTAAAAGATTTGAAAACTGCCGAGGCTAATCTTAATATTGATCTAACGTGGTCTTTGGCGATTGCTTATCATGCAATTATTAGGGCAGGAAAAGCACTTATGTATTCAAAAGGTTATTTGCCAACCGTAAACCGTTCTCATAAAACCATAGTTGAATTCACCAAGGTATTACTCGGTGACGAATACCATGATCTGGTTGCTAAGTTTAACAGATTACGCAGAAAAAGGCACGATTTTATATACGATTCTCAAAATCATGTAACACACCAGGAAGCAAAATCATCTTTAGAAACCGCTCAAAAGTTAATTGATAGAATTATTAATCTGGTCCGCGAGGAAAATCCTCAAACACACTTGTTTTAATGCAATCTAAACTTTTCACACAGGGTTTTTTGACGGGATTAACAGGATATACAGGATAAAAACTAAACGCTAATTTTCTTTAACAAGACAATAAAGGGTTCGCCATCAAAAACACTTTGAACATCTACAATCTCCTTAAATGGCGAAGAGCCATTTAAGGAGATTGTAGATGTTAATCTGTAGTCTCTGAGAGATATCTGAAATCCTGTTAATCCTGTAGATCCTGTCAAAAAAAGATATGGAGCATAAAGATTTAACAGAAAAGATTATCGGCTGTGCGTATAAAGTGTATAATAGCATTGGATACGGATTCTTAGAAAGTGTATATGAGAAATCTTTATTGATCGAACTCGAAAAGAAAGGTTTAAAGGCAGAAAGTCAACAGCCTATCAAAGTTTATTATGAAGGAAAGATTGTCGGCGATTTTAAAGCTGATATCATCGTCGAAGATTTAGTGATAATTGAAATAAAATCAGTAAGAAAACTAATAAAAGAATTTGAAGTCCAGCTGGTTAATTATTTAACAGCGACCCATAAACCCGTTGGGCTTTTGATAAACTTTGCAGAATCAAAAGTAGAGATAAAGAGAAGAACCCGAATACTCGAGACCTTAAAGAAATAATCAAATGCAATCTAAAATCTACACAATCATAGCGGGTTTACTGGTCCTGGCATTCGCCGCGGCTCTGCGCATCGACACCTTCTGGCTCCCGCACAACCACGGCGGCGATCAGAAATACTCCAGAAAGCGGATTGACAAAATTTCACATATGTCCTATGATATAGAACAGTTGTCCTATCATATAGAACATGGAGGTGATATATGTTAATCCCGGTTAGGAGAAGGAAAATATTAGAGATATTTCTTAAAGACCCTTTTTGCGAGATGTATCTTAGAGAGATTGCCAGGGTTTCCAATGTGTCATTAAATAATGTAGATAGTTCACTGCGGTTATTTGTGAAAGAAAACCTTTTTAAACGCAGAAACGTTTCTAAGATGGTCTTTTTTGAGCCCAATTTTGAGAACGAAATCCTCCTAAAGATGTTTGAACTTTTGGAACTTGAGAAAAAGAATGAATTCTACGCTAAAAATAAGAAAATAGCCCGATTGGTAAAGAAGTATGTAGAGGATGTAGTAGTAATCTCCGGCAGGAAAATTCAGTCAGTGGTACTTTTTGGTTCAGTGGCAAGAGGCGAGTGGATAAGGGGCAGTGATATTGATATGCTGGTGGTTGTCTCCGAGAAAGAAAAAGGTGTCGCTCAGGCATTAAGTAGAGCAAAAATGGATGTGAGCCCTTTGTTAGGCATAAACGCCATAACCACTACCGTTGATAAATTCATCGAGGGTTTTCGGGAAAAAAGAGAATTCTACGAAGAGCTTTGGAGAGACAGGGTGGTTTTGTATAACGAATTTCTATTCTGGAAAATGATTAAAGAGGCGGGAAGGTAATATGGCTAAGAATATTGAGATGGCGCTGCGCGATTGTTTTCACCCTAAGAGAGGAAAGCCTGGGTTGCGTAAAATCCCGGCAAATGTTGAGGCAGCAAACAGGCACATTGACAAAGCTCGCGGTAATTTGCGGGCAATGAAAACTATGTACGGCAACGATTTATTTGATTGGACGATTATCTGCGGCTATTATGCTATGTATCATGCAGTATTAGCATCATTGTTGAAGATAGGCATTAGAGCTGTTACTCACTATTGTGCCATAGCCGCATTTAAGAAATTCTATGTAGAGCGCGGCAGAATAGTGCCGGAGTATGCCGCTTATATTAAAAAGGCCCTGTAGCTTAAGGAGAAATACGCTGAAACTTTAGATAGGGCTCAGGAAAATAGGGTTATTGAGCAATACGGGGTAGAGGTTATCACTAACGACGATGCCGAATGGATTATCGAGGACGCAGAAGATTTTGTTCTCAAGATAGAGGAAGCGCTGGCGCAGTAGAAATTCCAAATGACAAATTCCAATACCAAAATAAAAACTTAACTTAAATAAGGCTTAGGGAAGAAGGTTAAGGTTGAGGCTGAGGCTTAGTCGGGGAAGGCTAAGGTTAAGGAGGTAGATGTGGGGTATAAATCGTTTGAAGATATGCCTGTTTGGATAAAATCTATGGATTTAGCTGTTTCGGTCTTTAACCTCACTGAAAAACTTCCTAGAAAAGAAGATTTTAGTCTTACTTCTCAAATCAGGCGTTCTTCTTTATCTGTTTCCGGAAATATCGCAGAAGGATTTGGGCGTAAACATACAAAAAACAAATTAAACTTTTATTACGATGCTCGCGGTTCGTTATGCGAAACTAAAAACCATTTAATTTACGGGCACCGAGTGAAATATTTTTCTGAGAGTGATTTTAGGGAGAATAACTTTGCGATAGAGGAAGTATGGAAAGAACTGAATTTATTAATTGCAACTCTTGAATCAAATTGTAGAATTAAATTGAAAACATAGCTTATTTAAGGCTTATCTGGAAAAGGTTAAGGTTGGGGCTAAGGCTTAGACCTTAACCGTCTAGACCTTAACCTTAGCCTGGACCTTAATCGGCTCTTACTCGAATCCCATGCGATCTAAAATCTACACAATCATAGCGGTTTTGCTGATCCTGGCCTTCGCCGCGGCTCTGCGCATCGACACCTTCTGGCTCCCGCACAACCACGGTGACCAGATTTATTATCTTGGCCTTGCGATGAAGCTGGAGAACTCCGGCCTGAAAGATTATAACCTCAAAGGGCTAAACGTCCTTAGTGATAAAAATCAAAATATTCTCGCGGTGGTTCCTTCAGAAGATAAAGATAAAGGTGAGCTTTTAACTGAGCTTGAGAAAGACGGTGTGCGTTATTATTCCATGCAGAGCATATCAAATATGCCGCCGGCCTATAGTTTTCTTTTAATGCTTTCTCATAAAATATTCAGCCCTAATAAAGAATATCTTTCTGTCAACCGAAATCTTGGCTTAAACGCTTTTGCAGCTCGTCCAAAGCCTTTTTTCCATGCTCAATTTTACGCTGTATGGATAAACTTTGCTTTCAGCCTTCTATTGATTCTGGTTGTATTTCTTTTAGGTAAGGCCTTTTTTAACGAGCAAGTAGGCTTATGGGCGGCATTGCTAATGAGCATAACGCCGGTTAATATTTTAACCTCACAGCGCCTCTGGGCTGATGATATGACAGCTCTATTTTCAGCGCTTGGGGTGTTGTTATTCTGGCAAGGCAGAAAAAAGAATAATTTAGTCTTTACTATATTATCCGGCTTAAGCGTTGGTATCGCCGCTCTAACGAAAGGAACCGGTTTATTCATCATCGCAGTAATTTTCTTTTCTGTGATTATTATTGAAATGAGGCAAGTTATTAATAAGTATTTGCTTTCATCTCTATGCGTAATATGCGCGATTATTATTCACTCTCTTAAAGATAAAGGATTAATAATTTCAGGGGTGATATTGTTCTTGGTAATCTTACTAGAACTCATACGTAAGAAGAACAGAACCTGGGCACGAAATGTATTATTGAACAAACATCTAATTCTTTTTATTACCATATCAGTCGCCGCATGTGCGTTCTGGTATACTAAGCTGTTTTTAACATATGGAAATATTGCCGGGAGTGTTAAACAAGACGACCTTTGGGAAGCAGCGAGTTGGTTCAAGACCCTTAAGAAGCGGAATCCGTTTGGCCAATTGTATTATTTTGTTTATTTATCACCACTTTTCTTACTTTTTTATATCGAAGCTGTAAAAACTATCATAAAGAAGTTTTTTTCACAAGAACGCATTGTGTTATTAGTGTGGTTTGCGATGTTTATGGTTTTGTTAATACCATCAAGAGAAGAACGCTATATGCTCCCGGCATATCCGGCAATTGCGATTCTTTCAGCGGTAGCTATTGAGAACATACGGATATGGTTAAATAAGCGATGTTCTGTTGGCAATATTGTTGTGTTTGCGTTATTTTTAATTACAAGTGTATGGTCTATCCGTATAGCATTGCACGTTGTTTATAGTAACGGAGCTATATTTGCTATAAAATAAGAGACGGTTGAGCCTTAACTTTCTTCCGGAGGTAGTCATGAAAAAAATATCCGTAATAATTCCTATATTTAATGAAGAGGGCAATGTTGAAAAGTTACATAAAGAACTTACTGATGTTTTAACTTCTATTAAGCTAGATTACGAACTTATCTTTGTAAATGATGGGAGTACGGATCGAAGCCTCGAAATCCTAAAAAATACTGCCCGGGAAGATGGATTCTTAAAGATAATTTCTTTTTCAAGAAACTTTGGCCAGACGGCAGCGTTGGTGGCAGGAATGGATGCTGCTTCAGGTGAAGTTGTTGTTTTTATGGATGGGGATTTACAAAACGACCCTAAAGATATACCTTTATTAACTGGGAAAATTGAAGAAGGCTATGATGTTGTAAGCGGCTGGAGGAAGAAACGAAAAGATAAGTTTTTAAGCCGCCGATTACCTTCGATTATTGCTAATAAGCTTATTTCTTTAATAAGCGGTGTGCATTTACATGATTATGGCTGCACATTAAAAGCCTACCGGCTCCAAGTTTTAAAAGATATTAAGCTTTACGGCGAGATGCATAGATTTATCCCCATATACGCTTCATGGGTAGGGGCGCGCATTGCCGAAATTCCTACAAATCATAGGCCGCGTATCCATGGTAAAACTAAATACAGTATAAACCGTACATTTAAGGTGTTACTTGATTTGATTACTATAAAGTTTCTTTCAAACTACGGGACAAAACCGATTTATATCTTTGGAGGAAGCGGGTTGATTTCTATTGCTTTGAGCTTTGTATGTTTAACAGCGTTAATTGCAAATAAAGTTATCCGGGGAGCATCTATGATTCAAAGTCCATTGTTGTTGTTAACCGCCTTACTTATAATTATCGGCTTCCAGTCTATACTAATGGGAATATTGGCTGAGATGCAAATCCGGACTTATTTTGAATCATTGCATAAACCAATTTACCACATCCGCGAAAAAATTAATTTGTAAATATTGTATTTAATGACGAATGACGAAATCAGAATGACGAATGAATGTGTAATGTTTTAATGTCCAATGACGAATTATAATTTAGAGGAGAGAACAGCGCAGTTCGGAGAGGCGATTATCGAATTCGCAAGGAAAATCCCTCGAGATCCAGTAACAGTATCGTTAATAACTCAATTAGTAAAGGCTGGAACAAGCGTTGGTGCTAATTATTGTGAAGCAGATGATTCTTCAACAAAGAAGGAATTTGTTCATAAAATCGGCATATGCAAGAAGGAATCCAGAGAAACTAAGCATTGGTTAAGAATGATACCAAAGGCAGTAGAGAGTTTAAGAAATGAGGCAAAGCCACTCTTAAGAGAAGCGCAGGAGCTTAACTTAATTTTCGCAGCTATAATTAACAAGTGTAAGAAAAGGTAACTGTTCGACATTCGTCATTAAATCATTCATTCGACATTAGTCATTAGATCATTAGTCATTTATCTTCAGTAACCTATCGGAGGAGTATGTGTGGAATATCAGGCTTCATACTTTGCAACTCAAGAATGCCTCAACAGGAGGCAACTCGCACAATCGAAGAAATGTGTGAGTCTATCCGTCACCGAGGCCCTAATGACCACGGTACATATTTCTCCGGCTTTGGCATAATCCCTCAAAAAATTAAGGTTGCCTTCGGCCATAATCGCTTAAGCATAATCGACTTAAGCCCTGCCGGACGCCAACCAATGTCAAGTGAAGACCAGTCTGTTTGGATAACTTACAACGGCGAAATTTATAATTTCAAGGATCTGAAAGAACAGCTTGAGAAAAAAGGCCATATATTCCGTTCAAAAACCGATACTGAAGTTATTGTCCATGCATACGAAGAGTGGGGAGTTGATTGCATAAATAAATTTAACGGCATGTTTGCTTTTGGCCTCTGGGATAAAAGAGACGAGCGCCTTTTGCTTGTGCGTGACCGCATGGGCCAAAAGCCTCTCTATTATTGTATAAACGATAACGGTATAATTTTTGCTTCTGAACCAAAAGCTATATTGAAATTCCCGGGATTTAAGAAAGAAATAGATAGATTATCTTTACAAAAATATTTTGCCTATGAATATGTTCCTTCGCCACATACCATATATAAAGGAATGAAGAGGCTTGAAGCAGGTAAATTACTGTTATGGAAACATGGAGAAGTTACTATCAAGACATATTGGAATCTATCTTTTTCTAAGCCCGACGAATCAGTAAACACAGAAAACTTAAGATCCTTACTTAAAGACTCTGTTAAAAAAAGGCTAATAAGCGATGTTCCTTTAGGGGTTTTTTTAAGCGGTGGAATTGATTCAAGTTCAATCACAAGCTTGATGTCTGAGATCGTACCTTCCCAGAACATAAAAACATTTAATATCGGGTTTGAAGACAGAAGTTTTGATGAGTCGAAATATGCTGATTTTGTTGCTAAATACTTTAAAACCGACCACCATGAAAAAATACTCAACCCCAAAACAATGATAGAAATTCTTCCTGAGATCATTGGTTTTTTAGATGAGCCATTTGCTGATGCCTCAATAGTTCCTACATATCTCCTTTCAAAATACACAAGAGAAAATGTAACCGTTGCTTTAGGCGGTGACGGAGGCGATGAGCTCTTTTGCGGATACGATACTTTCCAAGCTCATAAACTGGCACAATTCTACAAACGGATACCCAATTTTTTAAAGAAATATGTTATTGAGAAAATCATAAAAAGCCTCCCGGTTTCTTTAAATAACTTAAGTATTGATTTTAAGTTAAAACATTTCTTAAAAGGCATGCCTTATGATCCGCAGGTGACCAATCAGCTATGGCTTGGATCATTTTCACCAAGCGAGCAGAAAGATTTATTAAAAGATGATCCCACTCAGCTTAAAGAACACAAAAACATATTGTCCAACGAAATAGAATCAGTATTTAAAGAGTGTAATGCCGGGAATTATCTTGAAACAACTATTTATATTTACTGTAAATATTATCTTCAAGATGATATACTAACTAAAGTTGACAGGGCGAGCATGGCAAATTCATTAGAAGTTAGAGCGCCCTTACTCGATTACCGCTTTGTTGAATATGCTTGCAGAGTTCCAACGAATTTAAAACTACATGGGTTTACAACAAAATACTTTTTTAAGAAGTCTATGAAAAGAAATCTTCCAGAAAAAATAATCAACCGCCCAAAAAAAGGTTTCGGAATCCCGATTGCTAAATGGATCAAGAATGATTTAAAAGGTTTAGTTACTGATGAACTCTCGTATGATAAAATCAAGAATGAAAACTTACTCAATCCTGACTACGTCCAAGGACTTCTTAAACATCATTTTGACGGAAAAAAAGATAATAGAAAAGAGCTATGGACAATTTTAATGTTTGAGCTGTGGCATAAAAACTGGTTTTTAAACTAAAATAATTGAAGATATTAATAATTAACCACGAGTTTCCACCTGCGGGCGGCGGAGCTGCAACTGCCTGTGCATCAATGGCAAAATACTTAGTGCGCGAAGGTGTTGAGATAGAAGTTTTGACCAGTCGCTTAAAAGGTTACCCTGCAATCGAAACAAAAGACGGTTACAGCATTAAAAGATGCCTTGGTTTTAGACAATCTCTATGTCAAGGTTCAATACTAGAGGTATTATTTTTTACAATTCACGGATTCTTTTATTTTCCAAGGAGGATTAAGAATAATAAACCAGATAAGGTTTTTGCTTTCTTTTCTCTCCCATCCGGAATGTTAGGTTTATTTATAAAAAGAAAGCTTAAGATTCCTTATTATGTTTTTTTAAGAGGCTTTGATGTTCCCGGATTCTATGCCGGTAAATTTAGTTTTTTAAACAAAATTCTTAAACCACTTATAAAATATATATGGATTAACGCAGATAAAATTATTGCCAATAGCCAAAGTTTAAAAGAATTGGCATTAAAGACATCTAGAAAAAAAGAAATAAATGTAATTCCAAACGGTGTCGATACTGAAATATTTTTCCCTTCAGGCCATAAAAAAGACAGCGATAAGATTAGATTACTTTTTGTAGGTAGACTCAATAAACAGAAAGGGCTTATTTATCTATTAGATTCAATTCAAAAAGTGGTCCAAGATGGTTTTAATAATTTTGCCCTAGAGATAGCTGGAGAAGGCCCGGAAACCAATCTGTTAAAAAGAAGATCAGAAACTTTAAACATTGCCTATAAGGTTATATTTAACGGTTGGTGTGATAGAGATACCTTGGTGAAAAAGTATCAAGAAGCCGATATTTTTATCAACCCTTCCTTAGATGAAGGTATGCCTAACGCGGTATTAGAAGCTATGGCCTGCGGCTTACCCATTATCGCTTCAGACATCCCTGCGCATAGAGAACTTATTGTCAAAGGAGAAGAAGGAATGTTGATACAGATTAAAGATTATTGCTCATTAAGCCATGCAATTGAGCTTATGATTTCTAATGCAAAGCTACGGGATAAATTTGAGAAAGCAACCTTAAAAAGAGCGCATGAGCATAACTGGAAGAATATTTGCCATGGAATATTAAATTGAATTATGAGCGAAGTAGGATTCGATTTTGGCAATAATTGGTTAGAATTTACACAAGAATCACTAGATGAAGATAAACTATCAGCTGCTCAGAAATCTTTAGTTGAATTGATTGGCCAGGAAAATATTAAAGGTAAAACTTTCTTGGATATAGGTTGCGGTAGTGGAATTTTTTCAATTGCGGCAAAAAGATTAGGTGCAAAAAATGTAGTTGCATTTGATATTTCGAAAGAAAGCATTCAGTCATCTAAAATAAACACAAAAAAATATCTTGGCGGCAATGAAATCGATTTCCATGTATTTTCTATATTAGATAGTGAATTCAAGAAATTTGGCACATTTGATATAGTCTATTCATGGGGCGTGTTGCACCATACTGGTGATATGTGGCAAGCAATCAAAAACGCATCTGAGCTTGTGAATGACAATGGTTTATTTGTTATCGCTATTTATAATAAACATTGGACGTCCCCGTGTTGGAAATTTATTAAGAAAATTTATAATTTATCACCAAGCTTTATAAAGCTCTTGATGGTTTGGTTATTTTATGTAGCTATTGCATTTACTAAATTATTGATAACAGGTAAAAATCCATTTATAAAAAAGAGAGGCATGGATTTTTACCATGATGTTATCGATTGGGTAGGTGGATATCCCTATGAGTATGCTTCTATAGAGCAAATAGAAAACTATGTTTGCGGTTTAGGTTTTAGTCGCCATAAATCTCTACCTACTCAGGGGTATACCGGGAATAATGAATTTGTTTTTAGAAAAACCGGTCATGAATAAAGAATGTAGCCTCAGATCACAATAATGGATTATTAAATTATTTTAATGAAAGTTTGTTTTATATCACCAAGGACTTATCCTTTATTCCACTCAGAGGTTCAAGAAGTATTTGGCGGAGCAGAAGTTCAGTTTTATCTGGTTGGATGCGAGATTACTAAAGATAGCAATTTTGAAATAAGTTTTCTAGTAGGAGACTATGGGCAAAGCGAAATCGAGTCATATAATAATATTCGGTTAATCAAAGCACTGCATTTTAAAAAGAATATTTTTGCCAAAATATATTATTTTTATAAAGCATTTAATAAAGCAAATGCTGATACCTACATACAAACAACCCTAACACCTTTTTCTGGAATAATAGCTTTATGTTGTCGAGTAAAGAGGAAAAGATTGATTTACAGAGTAGCTCATGATAATGAGACTGATGGGGGTTATGCCAAAATCTATGGAAATATAAGATATTTTTTCGGGCGCATTGTTTTTCTGTTAGCAGATGCTATTATTGTGCAGAATGAATATCAACGTACCTCTTTAAAGAAGAATATGAATATCAACGGAAATCTAATACGAAATGGATACATTCTTTCTGAAATTCCTCTTGGTCAAAAAGAATATATTTTGTGGGTTGGTAGATCAGAGCCTTTTAAGAGGCCTAAGTTATTCTTAAAGTTAGCACGAGAAAATCCAGATAAACATTTTGTTATGCTTTGTCAACCAATTGATAATCCAGAGTTAGATAATGAAATTGCAAACGAAGCTAAAGATATCCCAAACTTAAAGTTCGTTTCCTTTATCCCTTTTCATAAGGTCGATGACTATTATCAACGGGCTATGTTATTTGTTAATACAAGCAGCCAAGAAGGCTTCCCAAACACTTTTCTGCACGCCTGCGCTGCAACAACACCAATTTTATCTTTGAAAGTCAACCCTGATAGCTTTTTGAATAATTATAAGTGTGGACTATGTGCTGATGATGATTGGGCGCAGTTTGTTGATATGTTTGAGCGGTTATGTGATCCCAATCTGACAGAAGAATATGGATTAAATGCCCGAAAATATCTTGAATGTGAGCATGATGTGAGAATTTGTGTTCGTCAATACAAGAAGTTGTTTTATACGAATAAATGTGATTTATATGCTAGGAGGTAGGCTTAATGAATGAGGATTATCAAAAGAAAATTTTTAGTGCGCATATAAAGAAAAACTTACCTTACCAGGGTGATGTAACCTCACAAATATTACTTAATATAGTTAAAAAATATGTCGGGGGTGAAATCTTAGATATTGGGGCAGGATCAGGTGCTCTTGTGGAATTGTTGAGAAGTCATAATCATACCGTTATAGGTATCGATACATGTGCTAATCTACCATTGGTTAGCTATGGCTCAATAACTGATTTGCAGTTTGATAATGACTTCTTTGATACCGTTTTCTGTATCGAAGTGTTAGAACACCTTACTGATCAGCAAATTGATATTGGTTTGTCCGAAATTAAAAGGTCTTTAAAAAAAGATAGATATTTTATACTAACAGTTCCATATAATGAGGATTTAAGCAAGAATATCTTTACTTGCCCTAAGTGTGGTGAGGAATTTCATAAATTTGGCCATTTACAGTCTTTTAACAAAGAAAAGATTATAAATTTACTTTCTAGACATGGATTTACGGTCAAGGCTATAAAAGTATATGCTCTCGGAGCGATGGCAATACTTCCATTCGGTAGGTATCTTAATTTTCTTTTCAAAAGACTGAAGTATGATTTTCTCGCTAGAAGTTTTGTTGTTATGGCTCAAAAAATAAAAGAAGTATGAAGATTATCGGAGTTTCAAAGAAAACTCTTGTTTTTATAAAGTTATTTATCGCAGTTGGACTTTTATGGTTTTTATTTACTTTAGTCGATTTCAGACAATTTTGGATTAATGTTAAGAATGCAAAAAAAGTCTTTTTAGTAGCAGCTATGTTATTATACTTTCCGGCAAATTATATCTTAGTATTGAGATGGGATAGCATTTTAAGATATTACAAAATTATTTTTCCTAAACGCCAACTTTTTACTCTTTATTTAGTGAGTGGATTTCTTAGCAACTTTATGCCTACTTCGGTTGGTGGAGATGTGTATAAATTTGTTTGCATGAAAAAAGAACGTCCTCAATTCGATAAAGAAATATTATCTTCGATAATTATTGAAAGAGGGATTGGTTTTTTGTCGCTATTCTTAATAAACATAATTTTATTTTTTCTTTTCGCAAAGTTTACAATATATACATCTTCCTTTTTTGCTGTCGAAATATTGATAATTTTAGCTTTTTTGTTTATAGTATGCATTATTTTCTTTAAAGATAAGGTATTTTTCTTTATAGATAATCATAATAATAACAATAGGTTGTTTGCAAAGTTTAAAAGATTTCTAAAGGTGTTAACTAGCTTTAAAAAACAACAGTCGATATTTTTGATGTTTATGCACTCATTCTTTTTTATGCTAATGGGTAGCTTAAGTTTATTTTTAGTATTTTATTCATTGGGTCATTGTATAAATATTTTTTATATTTTATTAGTTTTTACCATTGTAAATATTTTTCAGGTTCTGCCTATTTCTCTAAATTCGATTGGAATTTATGAAGGATTATCTGTCTATTTATTTGGAATTTATGGTATAGGGCTAGAAATTTCCTTAGCTGCCACAATTATGGGTAGAATATTGTTGATGTTGGTAAGTTCATCTGGCGGAGTTTTATATATTTCCAAAATAATTTCAAAGAAGTTTAAATAATTAATATTAACCAAGAGAATATTGTGGGCAATTATGTGTCTGGGTTATCTTTGAAAGAGAGGACATAGCGAAAGGATAACAACTCAATATTGTATCAAAGTTCCACAAGAATGAATTCGAAGCTTTTATAAAAAAAGGTATCATATTTATAAATGAGCTAAATCAGGTTATATGTGTAGGATTTAGTTTAAATATTTAGGAGATAGAAGTAGTGCAAGAGAATAAAAGAGTTGATCTCGTAAATTTTGCCTCTTTCTTCAGAAAAGTAGAGGATATTTCCAGGCCTCCCACCGGGCTGCTATACGTTGGTAGTGCTTTAAAAAATCATAATTACGACGTAAGGATTCGTCATATCATGACAAAAGATTCGAATGATGCACTAGAAAGAATTCTTGAAAGAAACCCTCTTTTTGTAGGATTTTCGTCTTTTACTGGACCCGCAATCAAGAATACTATCACATTAATGCGGCGATTAAAAGAAAAATCTCCTTCTGTAAAGATAGTATGGGGTGGCGTGCACCCTTCTATATTACCTGTTCAGTGCCTTGAAGAGGAATCGGTTGATTTCGTATGTATTGGAGAAGGAGAAGAAACGATTATTGAATTAGCGCAAAATATCAATAATTTAGACAGTTTCGTTTCTGTAAAGGAAATAGGCTTCAAGAATAATTAAGGGGTCAAGTCTCAACTTGACAACATGTTGGTTGAGGGGGCCTAATTGAAAGAATTCCGTCTCCTTGCGCGTCTATATCATAAGGGGGAGGAGTATACTATCTAATTGTAATCTTTCTTGACAATGTTGTAGATAGATACTATAATAGTTGTAAGAGGGGAAACAATGTCTAATATACTGGGGATAACAAAGTCAAAATTGCGCCGAAAACTTATCTCTTATTTTTTTACAAATTCCAATGCAAATCTTTACTTAAGGGAAATCGCAGCATTTTTGAATGAAGATCCGGGAAATCTATCTAAAGAATTGGCCAGATTAGAAAGAGAAGGGATTTTTATTTCTGCCAGAAGAGGCAATCAAAAATATTTCTCACTTAACAAAGAGTATCCTCTTTATGATGAACTTAAGTCCATTGTTTTTAAAACCATAGGAGTGGAAGGAGAGTTAAAAAGCGTCATAAATCATATTGACGGTGTTGTGTTGTCTTTTATTTACGGTTCGTTTGCCAGCAATCGAGAAAATAACATGAGCGATATTGATCTTCTTGTGGTGGGCAATCCCGACGAAGATAAATTGATGCTTAAAATTGACGGTTTAGAGAAAAAGATTCACCGGGAGATAAATTATAACATTTATTCTAAGGAGGAATTTAAATCAAAGATACAAAAAAATAATTCGTTCATTATCAATGTGCTTAAGGGCAAAAAGATAATCTTAAAGGGTAATATTAATGAAATTTGATGATTTGATTAAATCCGGCCGGCTGCAAAAGGAGCAAACTTCAAAACAAAAAATCGCTGAATTTATGCAGTTTGCTTTTAATGAGCTTAGCGCGGCTAAATTTAATCTTTCGAAATTTCCTCTGACCGCTTACAAATCTGCTTATGACAGCCTTATGCATGCCGGTAATTCTCTTATACGCTATTATGGCTTTCGCCCAACGACAAAATATACCCATGCCACAATTACAGAATTTGTTGATAGGGTTTTAGGTAAAGACTACGGTTATTTAGTTAGAAGTTTTAAGAGAATGCGCCGAAAAAGGCATCCGCTTCAATATGAAGCACGGTTTTCGGAATCACAGCTGGAAGTAAAAAGTTCCATTGAGAGGGCGGAAGAATTAGTAAAAAGAATTCAAGAACATACTGGCATCGGGCCATTCCAGAAAAGATTATTTTAGTTGTTTTAAATAATGGGCCAAAAGGGTCTCGACTGGATTACATGTTAAAGATACCAATCATAATAGGTCAAGATTAAGGCCAAGGCCGAGGTTCAGGTTAAAGTTGAAAGTTATGGCAGAGAAGAGAGCCATCGGTGGGCGGTTATGATTAACAGGTGGTTTTCGCCGTTTTTAATATATTTGTAAACATCTTCTTTGTGTACTACTTGAACTGCCGGAACATTTAGAATGTTCTGAAAGTATAACAAATTTTTCGATGGTTTGTCTTCTGATAATTTCACTTCAATTAAAAGCAGAGGTTTATTTCTGTCTGCGATAAGAAAATCAACCTCTTGTTTGTCTTTGTTCCTTATGTAGTGCAGAGTAAATACCCCAAAGCCAGAATCATTCCAGTTATTTATTGCTCGCAGCAATTCTAAAGCAACCATATTTTCAAATTTCGCACCGTCATCCTGGATAGCCGGATGGTGGAACAAGTATAGTTTCTTCTCTTTCAAAATCGCCCGTTTTATTTTTTTTGTCCAGGGAGGTATACGAAATATAAGATAGAGAGATTCAAATATTTTTAGCCAGTCTCGTACGCTGTCAAAAGCTGATTGGACATCCCGGGCTAGGCTGTTTATAGATAGCGGGCTTCCTATTCTTGATGGCAACAGTGAAAACAACAGCTCCAAAGTATCAACTCGTTTTATATCAGCAAAGTTTCTGATGTCTTCTCGGATAATCTGGCGGAAGTAATTCGTTGACCATTTTATTAGAAAAGTTTCGCTTGCCTTTATAAATGGTTCAGGAAAACCTCCGGTAGTAAAAAGTGCATCCCAGACTTTTTTTGTCGATTTGTTAGGGTTAAGAGCGAAGTTTCTCAAGGGATCTTTTACGAAAGGATTAAACTCTCGTTTCTTAGTACTCAATTCTGCCGCAGTGAAAGGAAAAAGATGGAATATAAAATACCTGCCGGCAAGTGAATCACCGCCTTTTTGATATACATCAAGGCGGCCGCTCCCAGATACTAAAAATAGATATTCATCTTTGAACTGGTCGTAAATACTCTTTAGGTAATTTTTCCAATTTACATATTTATGAATTTCATCTAACACAATTAAAGGGCGTGAGGAATCTACTCTGTTTAATTGTTCAAAGAATGTTGGATTGTCGATGAGCATTTTTTTGTTGGGAATGATATCCCAATTAAAATAAATGTTATTGGGATAGTTTTTTATGATTTCTTTGGAAAGGGTTGTCTTGCCAGATTGACGGGGGCCGGTGAGAAAAATCATCTGTTTCTCGGAGGATAATGTTTGCCAGAGTTCAGTATACATTTGACGCTTTAACATAAATCCATTCTACTGCGTAATCTGAAATAGTCAAGACTTTTTCAGATTATGGTCGGATAAGGTCATTTAAGGGGTCTCAACTTGACAACATGTTGGTAGGCAGATCGTTACGGCGGATTAGCGGTAAGATTATAATATGACAATAATACCGTAGTATTGTTGACAAATGTCATATAGTGTGTTATACTATGAATGTAGACAACAGGAGGTAAGAGCTATGTATACTAAAATCAAATTAATTGTTTTTATTGTTTCAATGCTTATCTGCGTTTTGGCTGTTTATCGTTAGAATAAGCTTATTTATTGTGTTTCTTTGAGGGCTTATTCCCCCCCCTTTTTTTTTCTATTCTTATCTTTATTTCATGCTTCCACAAAAAATATAGCAGTGTGTAGAGACACAAATTTTTGTGTCTCTACACAGCGAGTGCTCATCCGCGTTTTGATCCGCGGCTGCTAATATTTGTGGTAATTGTGGTTAATAATCGGAAGTAAAAAGGCGAAAAATCTTGACACTCACGATGTTTAAATGTAAATTAGAGTTATCTTATGAAGAAAATAATAATAATTTTATTTTATTTTTTGTCTTTATTTATCATGCCTTCTATCTTTTCTGCAATAGATCCGGCCTTGGAAGATGCTACGCGTGATATTGATGATCCATTGCGTGACCATCCGACATCTGTTAAGCCACAAGAAAGATTAAAGCAAACCCGCCCCGAGGAAGCCTCTGAGTTAAAGGAAGAAGAGGAGATAACTGATAAAGAAAAAGAGAAAAAGGTAGTTATTTTCTTTGTTAAGAAAATTGAGCTTACAGGCGGTGAGGCTTACACAGCAGAGGAGTTCAATTTTTTAACGGAAAAATATGAAAACAGAGAAATCAGTTTCGAGGAGCTTAAAATTCTCACCAAAGAAATTGAAAGGGAATATCTTAAGCGCGGCATAATTGCTGTTTGTATAATACCTCCTCAGGATGTAAGGGACGGGACTGTCATGTTGCAGATCATTGAATCGCATATGGGTGATTTAGATATCCAGGATCACAAATATTTCAAGAAAGAGAGGATTTGGTATTACTGGCAGAATAAGCCCGGTGATATACTGCGTTACGAAGATATTTACCGCAGCCTTTATTTCGTTAATAAGAATCCCGACAGGCAGACAAAAGCCATGCTTCGTGCCGGCACTAAACCAAAGACAACTGACTTAAGGCTTGATGTAACGTCATATTTCCCATTTCATTTAACATCATCTGTAAATAAGTCGGGAACCGACAAAGCTTTAACGGGGTTTGGGTTCCGTTATAATAATTTCTTGGGATTTGACGATTCGCTTATTGCCGGGCGTTCTTTCAAAGGTGATTATGACAGTATGTATATATATCATTCTGTCCCCGTAAGCAGTTTCGGGACATCTCTTTTGTACGGCTGGAGTTACGGCAAATCATTTCCTAAGAAAGATTATACTGACCTTGGCGTTGATGCCAGAGGAAAGAACCTTACATTTCAGCTCAGCCAGGATTTATTCAAAGGAAGCGATTATGCAGGAAGCGTTAATTGCTCATTTGATGTGGCTGATAAGAAAACCAAAACCGATGCCGACGGCACGCTGGTCAAGGAAAAGTTAAGAACATTGAGATTGGGCGGCAGCTATACCAAGAAAGGCTACGGTTATTATACAACTATAAGCCCGGAAATTTCTCAAGGGGTGAATTTCTTTGGAGCAAGAAGAAGGAGTGAGTTGTCTTCGCGCCTTGCGCCCAATACTTTTACCAAATTTAATTTAAGTTTAAGTCATAAGCGTTCTATGCCCCTTGGCACACAGTTAAGTTTAGGGCTAGACGGCCAGCTCGGCCTTACCCGCTTGATATCCCAGGAAGAACTTACTGTGGGTGCCCGAGGCCATGCGGGTTATTTTGCTGCTGATGACGGTATAGGTGTAGACCTGGAAGTTCAGATGCCGTCTTTTCTTATTCCTGAACTAATCAAGCTTCCGTTTGCTTCAGATTCTCTAAGAGATACTACAACGACTTTTGCTTTCTTTGATTATGGTTGGGGCAAAAAAAGAAGCCCTTATGGAACAGAGTTAAGCAGTGCTGATTATAAGGGTATAGGGGCGGGTATGAGGATTTATCTTTACAACCAGGCCCTTTTAAAGCTGACATGGGGGTTTCCTCTTGACTCAAGCCCAAACCATTCGCGTTTCTACTTCTCGATGGATTTTGAAGATAGAATGCCGCGCGAGATTGAACGTATAAAAGAATTAAGAAAAGCAAAGAAATCAGCTAAATGGGCATGGGCGCTTTTAGATGAAGAGGTAAATAGGCCGGCAAGCCCGATAAGAGAAAAACTTTTTTATTATTATGCCCTTGCAAGTTCGGCAAAAAAGGAGGGCAATCTCGAGAAAGCCCTGAGTAATTTTCAGAAAGTTATTCAATTAGCCAGCTCTCTTTACCAGCAGGTTCAGCAATATACAAAGGGAAGCCTTTCGCACGCAGAGGAGCTAAGGCAGTATGACCGGCTGGCGTTGAGGTTTTATAAAAAAGGTGATTTTAACGGAGCAAGGGATATGCAGGAGAAAATTATAACCGAAGCAGAGCCTAAACCGTTGGTCTTGTTAATTGAATTCTAATAAGAGAGGGAGCATATGAGAAATTTTGCAAGAAATAATTTGAAAAAAACCGTAAAGCTTGTCTTAATTAGTATTTTTATTTTAATTGCGATGCCTGTTTTTATCTTTGCCGCTGAAGTTACTAATGATTCTGTGGTTGATGAGGTGTTAAAAATAACCGGCACACAAAAAGTGGCAGAGGACATGACACAGATTATAAATATTCAGCTTAAGCAGCGTAAGGATAAATTATCACCCGATATTTATGATAAGATTGCCGGAGTTATGAACGAAGTTTTTAGCGCAGAGAGTTTTTACCGGGCGGTTAAGAAAAATATGCTCGAAAGTATGGATGCTGCCAGCTTTAAAGATATGCTTGAGATTATAGAAAATCCTTTAACCCAGAACATGAGAGAACTTGCCCGGATAGCAGCGGATCCGGGGTCTAAAGAAGGTTTGATTGAGTTTTCCAAACAAATTGCAGCCAACCCTCTTGATTCAAGCCGTATTGATTTAGTGCAGAGGTTAAATGATACACTGGGTATAAGCAAGATAACAGTCGAACAGCAAATTCTTAGCTTTAGGGCCATTGCTTTGACAATTAATGCTCTTGCTCCTTCTGGTAAGCAGCTTGACACAAGCCAAATAGAAGACTTAGAGGCATCAAACAGAGAGAAGTTGAGGCCGTTTTTCTCCAAACAATTTTTAATTGCCAGCCTGTATGCATACCAGACAGTTTCAGATGATCAACTTAACGAATATAGAGCCTTATTCGATAATCAAACCGTAAAAAAATTTAATGAAAGTTTTCTCGATGCACTGGCTATGGCAGTTTTAGCTTCCTCTGAACAAGTAAACTCCCGTCTTCTTAAAGAATTTTCTCAGCAAGATGCCCCTGATGCATGCGCAGATAGCACTCAACCCGTAACCGAAGATAAATCAGGAGACAGAATTGAGATATCTAAGGAATCTATCGAAAAAAATATGCCTTTTTACCCTAAAAGCCTGAAAGAATTTATCAAGAAAGCAGAAGAGAATATTATCGAAATAGATAAACAAGTTAGAAAGCAAAGAGAGCTTACAGCGCATGACGATAATGAAAAAAGCGCAAAAGAGCTTTTTGAAAGCGCAAATGTAATCTTTGAAGAAGGAAATGTCAATGACGCAAGAGACAAATGGAAACAAGCCCTTAAGCTTACCAAAGATAAGCAGCTTAAAAGCTCTATAAAAAGGCGCGATAAAGAGGCACGCAAAAAGCTTGAGGAAATTAAGCGTAAAGATAAAGAAGAAGCCTATGTAAACAGGCGTCATACAGCCAAATTATACAAAGAAGCCGTTTCTCTTTTTAAAGCAAAAGATTTCCACAAAAGCCGGGAGAAATTCAAAATCATAGAAGAAATAAACCCTGGTTACCGTAAGACTCAGCATTACCTTAAGCTTATCGACAGCCGGATTGAGAGTTCAAATAGAGCTGATTAGTCCATATATTCGTTAATTTTAAAGTAAAACATAAAGGTTGAGCGCTTGATAAAAGAGGTTAAAAATTATTTACCTATAACGTACTGGCATAAAGATAGTTATAAATACTCTTCCTAAATGGGGGGGTTTTAAATAGAAAAATATGTTATAATTAAAGTGGGAAGAAAATCTTTGAGAAGGGTAAATCTCGAGAAATCGGGAGGCACAAAACTAAAGAATCTAACCCTAACAGTTTTTACTGCAGGTAATGGTAGTCAGCTGCCAAAGAGAAGTTTTTGTAAAACATGGGCCGCAGGAGGCTTCTTTAGTATGGCTACACTGCGGCCTTAATATTTTAAATGAGGAGGGCAAAATGAGTAAGGGCATAAAGTTAATTGTTTATTTGGCGTTATCTTCCTGTTTTCTTATTCTTTTTTCTGCTGTATCTTCTTTTGAGGGTTATTGTGCTGATAAATATGAGGTTGAGGAAGAGAGTATAACGGGTTATTATTATGACCCCGCAACCGGAGAGATTCTTCCTAAATACGGGGACCTGTCTCCGGGAGAAGTAGATAATTACCTGAAAATTAGGAAATATAGGCGAAAAACCGTTGGTGATAGAGTTGATATTTATGATACAGGCAATAATCTGGTGGGGCGGGTTTATACGATTAAAGACAGTGAAGGAAATACCACAGGCTTGAGAGAGGATTATTATGGTTATTATAACGGAGTAAGAAAGCTGACAGAGCGCATTGATAAGGGTCTCGATGAAGTAGTTAAAAATGTTTATACGTATGGATATGATGATTCAGGGCTTAAAAGGAGCGACGGCAGAATACAGTACGATGATTCCGGCCAGCTTTTGAGGGAGTACAGCATTGACTATGATCAACTCGGGAGAAGAATATATTATATGGATGAACGTTATAAAGACGGAAGCCTTGATAAGTCTTACGAATATACCAATTATGATTATCATTCAAACGGAGAACTGAAAGAATACAGCCGCAATGATAAAAACGCAAGCGGGCAAACAACAGCAATGTATACATTCGGTTATAACGATCAAAAAACCCGTACATTCTATAACCGTTTGGATTTCAACCCTGATACGGGAAAGGAAACCCGCGGTTATACTGCCAACTATAATGATGACGGCAAGGAAACAGGCGTCACAGACAGACGTTATGATTCAAACGGAGACATCGACAAAACTTACGCTTATTCAAACTATAGCTACTATGATAATGGCGTGCGTGAAACCTATACCCGCACAACAACTGATTCCAGCAGCAAAACAACACAAGTTTATAATGAGAGCCTTAACGACAGCGGAGTGCGTACGTCTTACGATTGGATTAATTATGACCCTGCAACAGATAACAAAGTTCGA
>JBDRDJ010000022.1:0-34774 GCA_043820815.1 Candidatus Omnitrophota bacterium | reverse complement strand
TCTCCTATCTGATATCTTTCAATTATTTCTGGATTTTCTGATTAACGGATATTTAGGTTTATGGTTGGTGAGTAGGGATTCGGTAGTTAGGCTAGAAACCGATCAGCTAGTTGTCAAGTTGAGACCTGACACCTTCTGGTTCTGTAACTATTCCAAAATCAGCGGGTGTTTTATTGGGCCGTGGTATTGCTTGTCGCTGAGTAGCGCAGGCTACGAGGAAGAAAAGTAAATAAGAAAACGATGCTTTCATCTAAAGATTCTACCCCAGATTGTTTAATATCACAAATCACGTTTTATGATGGAATATTGTGGGTTCCCATTTACCAATAAAATTTCCATCCATAACATACACATTATAGCGTAATACTTCTCCTGTAGTGGTATCCAATAGAAATAAACTTTCATCCTCATCTGATCTGGTCACACCTTTAATATCACTTAAAGCGGTAAACTTTCCTTGGAACAGCTGATATCTTCCTATTTGAGGCGAGGGTTGAATAAAATCATGCTTAGGATTCCTTTGGTTCTGAAATATAATAACTGATAACAGAACTGTTATTGCAATTAAGAAAATAATGATAATTCTCTGCACAAACCACCTCCTTTATCGCTCCAAGCAACTATTAATTGTTTTTTATTCATTTTTCTTTTGCATATTCTCCAAAGGAATATTGTTAAGGCGTTCCGCAAGAGATTTTACAGCCTCATTCATGCCGTCTTGCATCAATAAACTATACCCTTTAACGTCTTTACCCCACTCGTAATAAAGTCCTTGTACAATTCTTCTTTCTTTGTTAATCGAATAATCCCATAATATTTCTTTAGTATCAGGCTTTTTTAAGTATAAATCTAATGCCAACTGGTTATAGGAAGAACCGGCAGGCAAACCAAAAAACCACAAATTTGGGCCAAACACCGAAAGACCATATGAATATACCTTTCCCTTCCATTCGGTTGATTTCATACTGCCCGTAATTAATAAATCTGAGTCTCCCGGCCCATAGCTGAAATATACATTTTCAAAAAGGTTTGAATTTCGTAAACTTGTTGCGATTGCTTTTGCTAAATCTTCGGCGGGCGAAAAATCAAATTCTGAAATTGTATTAAAAGGTTTAGCAGATTCAGGCCTATTGTAATGAGCTTCCCCGAAAGGCATAAGAGGAACTAAATATAGAAAATATCCTCCAGAATTATTAGTATTACCTCTTTCATCCTCAAGAGGCAATACACCTACATTAAGTGGATACTTTGGCTTATCATAAAGCTTAACTAACTTTCTATGATCATCAGGGTAAGTAAATTTGTAATTTGCCCCGCATCCAGTAACAAATAATAAAACAGGAGAAAGTATCAACAATAATTTCCTCATTTGCGTACCTCCTTAAATGAAAAAAAGCAACCCCCTTAACTTGAGAGTTGCTCTATAAATTTAGCCTGTATTTATCTTCATATTCATATTCTAATCGCCTATGGGTTAGTATATTCCATAGCGTTAATTTGTCAAGAAAGGTATAAAGGGGGTAACGTCAAGAAAAATGTGTAAGTTCTTCCTCGGCTGTTTCCCCAAGTTGATTAAAGTCTTTTAAAGGGTGTTCCTTCCAGTGGTTGTTTAAATGATTAAAAATAGCAAACATTATCCTATCGCAGCTTGCCGCGTTTGAAAAACAGTTCATCGTTTTGACTCTGCGCCGCACTTCCCGAAAAGAGCGTTCTATCGGATTGGTCGTGCGCACTTTCTTCCAATGATCTTTGGGTCTGTCGAAAAACCGCAGCAAATCCGTCATGTCTTTTTCTAAACAATCCACGGCCGCCTTTGATACCCGCTGCCATTTACTTTTCCAAACCTTGAATTCGTTGATCGCCACCTGTTTTGACTTAGCATTATATATCCTTGCGATTTCTTTTGAGCATTCTTTCTGTAAGCTCTTACGTAAATAACTTACCACGTTCCTGACTTTATGCGCCCAGCAGCGCTGCACCGCGACAAACGGATAGACTTCTTCTACTGCTGCGCGTAGCCCCTTATGCCCGTCAATGGTTATTAACCGAAGATTTTCGCCGAATAGCCCTCGCTGATATAAATCGTTCAGCACAACAAGCCATGTAGTTTTACATTCCCTGGCCACTTGTCTATATGCAACCAGTTCTTTTATCCCTAAAAAGGTTATCCCGTATACCACTAATACCGCTTTTTTGTGGTATTTCAAGCCTTCTTTGACTTTTAACACTATGCCATCTAACAGTAAATACTGGTATTCATCCAGCAGTTTCCGGTTTTGATAACGCCGGACCATTTCATCTAAACTCTTGGTCACGTTCGATATCGTCGTTGCCGAAATAGACGCGTCCAGTAAACAGCTTAAGGCTTCGCCTACCCTGCGCGTGGATACTCCAGCAAGAAAAATATCCTTTAACGCTCTGTCTACTGCTGCCATCCGGCGCCGGTAATTTTTAAATACTTTTGTCTTAAATCCAGCCTTTCGCAGGCGCGGCACTTTTAATTCCAGCCAGCCCTGCGGCGTCAACAGATCGCGGTAGCGGTAACCATTACGGTAATCAATCCGTTCCTGCACTTTTTGGTTCCATTCCAAACCAAGATATACTTTTAACTCCTCACTCATGGTTTCTTCAAACATCAGCTTCAGAGACTCTTTCCTTTGACGCTCTATTGCCTTCCAAAATGAATCAACGTCATTTTCCTTTACCGTTCGCCGCCAATCGGCTACAATATGCCTACGCGTAGCTGGACATACATTCCAATCCACTGCTCTCATAAGGGTGTTCCTCCTTTTGGTTAGAGCCGTTGTTGCGGCTCTTGGTTGATAAAGTTTCACCAAAAGGATACACCCTTTTTTATCTATTTGTCAAATAACTTACACATAATATTTTACATTACCATAAAGGGGTCGTGGGCGTCGGATTGGGGGTAAGGGGTCACACCTAATTTTTTGCGGATTCAGAATTCAAAAAAATTAGGTGTGACCCCTTTTAGAAAAAGCTGGGGTGGGTGACGGGATTTGAACCCGCGACCACTTGAGCCACAGTCAAGCGCTCTGCCAACTGAGCTACACCCACCATTGATAGCAAATTGCAAATGGCAAATAGTAAATAGCCAATGGCAATAATATAAAGAACTATTCTTTTTTGGATTTGAAGATGTTTTTTATATCTTTGAATTCTTTTCCGAAATCCTTTCCTGTTTCTTTTATCGCATCTACGACATTGTCAACGGTAAGCTCTTTGGTGTCTTTTACTTTATCCACAACCGATTGAATAGCCTTATCTGCCGTATGAATGACTATCTTATCGATTCCAAAACTGGCATTCTGGCTAAAGCTGGCCTTAAGAACCGAAAAATCAAAAACAGGATTATCCATCTTTGTATTGAATTGAAATTCTAACGCTGATTTATCTTTATCTCTTTTTAGCAAAGAAAGTACGGTTTTAACCAGGCGCACTTTTGAAGGGTCTTCTGCTTGTTCAACAAATTTTATTTCCTCTAAGGTAACCTGCCCTTCTACAGCTAAATCGTTATTTTTGGAATTTAGTTTTAACAAGAGAGAAAGGTATGCCTCTTCTATGCCAAGCTTATCAGGCTGCCAATTCTGGGGCAAATATTCCTTAATCAGCCTGCTTCCGATATTTTGTAAGTTTACCTTAACATCCATGTCTTTTTTTGGATAATTTATCCATCCGCCGCCGCTTAAAGCATCTTCAATCACAAGATTATGCGCAGAAAGAGATGACTGAAATTGAAGAAAAAACCTGCCAAAATCAGGATAAGAAAACTCTTTAACTTCCCCTTTTAAATCTTTTAGGGAATAAGCTAATATTTTCCCTTGAGTTTTATCGGTTATTTCAATAACTCCGTTTGATAGTTTTAAATGCCTGATTCTAAGGGAGAAAACATCTTCGGGCTTTTGCAAATCAGCTAACCCGGCCACACCGGATTTATCTGAGTTTTCATCGGGTTCTTTTATCCCTGGCGAAGAAGGAAAAGATTCTGTTTTAACAGGCTCCTTCTCATTATGCTCCGGTTCCCTTAATGATTCTGGCCCTCCTATTTCAATTTTGTATAAGAAACCGTCGATAAAAACCTTATTTAAAGTGATGCTTGGTTTAAAAGGGTTTATTGCGCCAAGAACAATATCTATCTTATTTAAAATAAAACCGCCGCAAGAAGCCTGATTAATACTTACGTTATAGGGAAATTTAAAAGAAAGGCTGTTGATATTTGTCGCAAGGCCTGTCTCCTGTTCGATCTTTGAAGAAAGCAGGTCTTTGCCTTTTTTGTTAATAAACGCAATCAAGGCAAAATAGGAACCGGCAAATAAAATAAAAACAACAATCAAACCTATCCAGAGTTTTTTCATATTTCTACATCATTGGGTTAGGCACAGATGATAGTCGCCAGTTGCTAGATTCTAGCTATTATCTTTACACACTAACATCTATCATCTAACCACTAATATCTATATTAACATGCGCCTGGCCCCGTGAAATTGCTTCGCAATTAACGGGGTAAAACAGGACTTCCTTCGTCACTTCGTTCCTCAGGACAAGCTCACATGTGGCTTCGCCACAGTTCTCGCCCTGCCCTTAAAATTACGCTGAGAAATTATCAAATATGCGCCTGGCAGGGCTCGAACCTGCTACCCTCTGCTTAGCATCCAGCATCAAGTTGCCTTGACAACCCTTAACAATAGAGTTAAGGACTTGCTGGCTGGACTTTCTCTTGGGCGTTTCAGCCCCGCCGTGTAAAGTCTCTACACTCTCCGCCAAAAGCGGATAGCTCGGTGTTGTCCTGATAATCAGGATATCCACCGAATTAGCGGCGTTCACTCCATAAGTTTAATTTCTTATGGAGGCTCCCTGTTTAACCGATAATCTTTCTCAGCCAAGGTTTAGATAATTACAGTTCCGCAAAGATCCTTCGACTCCCCTTCGACTCGTTTACATTCGCTCAGGGTCGCTCAGGATCAATTCGGCCATGTAATTTTTTTGGCGCCTTCGGCTTAAAAAATTACGGCCTCATTGAAGGCAGATGCTCTATCCGGATGAGCTACAGGCGCTTTTTTTCGTATTGCGTTGTGCGTTATGCGTGGTGCGTATATTTTTACGCAATACGCATAACGAAAGTAATCGGGAGGGGGAGATTTGAACTCCCGGTCTCTTGCTCCCAAAGCAAGCGCGCTGAACCAAACTACGCTACCTCCCGTCGAAAAAGCAATTATTTAGGGTTATTCCTTATTTTTCGACGGCACCGAGGATACATATCCGAGGTGCCTTTCCCCGTTAATGGCAAATGGCTTGTGGCAAATAGCAAATGGCAAAATTCAAAGTTTACATTATACATACTTTAAAATTACTGTAAAGCCTTACATGTTAGAAGAAACTATCTCCTGAATCTGGGGGTGAATCACAGTATTTGTAGCAATATAGCCGATTGATTTATAGGTTAACGGCTGTCCCTTAAACGTTGTCAATTTTCCTCCTGCCTCTTCTATTATGCATACTCCTGCGGCAAAATCCCAGGGGCGGTCATGAAATTCAACAACCGCATCAAGCGAACCTTCGGCAAGATATGAAAGATGCCGCGCGGAAGACCCAAACATCCTTACATTGAACACTTTTTTCGATAAACCGCCTAGAACCCGAAGCATACTTTCCGGGGCGTAACGAATGCTTGAGTCGTACGATATCGAACACTCTTTTAAATTATTATGCTTAGATACAGTTATTCTATTCCCGTTTTTATAAGCTCCTGCGCCTCTTTCGGCGGCATAAAGCTCATTATCCTGAGGCATATAGATAATTCCTGCAATAAAGTCATTTTCCTTGTGCACAACCCCTATAGATACGCCGAAAATGTTAAGGTTCCTCATAAAATTGTGTGTCCCATCAAGAGGGTCAATTATCCAAACATAATCTTTGTCAATGCCGTCTTTGCCGCTCTCTTCAGCAAGAATGCCATGGGAAGGAAAATTACTCTTAATTTTATCGATAATCATCGCTTCCGCTTCCTTGTCCAGATTGGTGGCAAAATTCCTGTCTCCCTTGCTTTCTATTTTGCTGATTTTACCGAAATTCTCCAAAAGGAACCTGCCGGCATCCTGTGCTGCCTGAATTCCAATTTTTAATAATTCCGTCATGTTATTCGGCCTCTCCAACCGGCATAATATAAAGCGGATCATCTTTTATTCCAAGCACGCCCTTAACCGCCTCATCGTCAAATGCGCCTACTGCAACCGTTCCTAACCCCAGCGAGACTGCCTGTAGATAAATATTCTGGCCCACATGGCCGGCTTCAATATCGGCATACCTGCGGCCGCGCTTTCCGTATCGAGACATAATGCTTTCATAATCTGCGGCTATAACAATAACCAAAGGCGCCTGGCTGATATAATCCTGGCCAAAGGCGGCGCTTGAAATTTTTGCCCGTTTATCTTCAGATGAAACCTTAACCAAGCTGTGGCTTGTATTATCATACCTGTATAGCCCGTGGCTTATACCGGAAACGTTTCCGGTTAAAGCATATAAAGATAAAGGGTATATTGCCCCTGCGGAAGGCGCTGTTAATTTACCCCATCGGTTGCTGCCATATCCGGCCCAAAGTATCTGGGAAACTTTTCTGATATCAATTGTTCGGGACGAAAATTTTCTAACCGATTCGCGCTCATTAAGCGCCTGTTCAATCGAAAATTCACTCTCCTTCAGGGCTTGAGGCAACTGTATTTTATCATCCTGACAATATCCGTTCATAAGAAGCGCCCCCTTAAACAGCAAACAAAAAGCAACAATGACCCTCATTAAAAGATTATAACATATATCGTTAAAGGCATACAGCATATTTCATTTCTTGGAAGATTCTTTGTAAAAACGGGGGATCTTCTGTGACAGGGAACTTACTATTTCATATGGAATGGTTCCCGCCTTTTCGGCAAGCTCTCCCGCCGTGATAGAAACCTTTCCTTCCCCGCCGATAAGTATTACCTCATCGCCCACTTTTATATTATCCCTTGTTCCTATATCGGCCATGCAATGATCCATGCATACCCTCCCGGCTAAAGGATATGATTTATTCTTTATTATTACGCGTGATCGGCCCGAAAGCGACCAGGGATATCCGTCAGCGTAACCAACGGCTACTGTTGCAATGCGGGTTGCTTTAGAGCTTATATATGACCTTGCATAGCTTACGCTCATTCCCTTTTTAACTTTCTTAAGAAAGGTTATTTTAGACTTAAGGGACAAAACCGGCCTAACAGGCAAATTGAGCGAAGAAGGTTTAATACCGTAAAGGATAATGCCCGGCCTTACCATATTAAAATGAGCCTGCGGATAATTAATTATACCTATGCTGTTTGCACAATGCCGGTACTTAAATGTTACTCCGTCATTCTTAAGAATACGGATAAATTTATTAAAAAGGCCTATCTGGTAATTGGTAAAACTTATATCTGTATCAGCGGCAGGAAAATGCGTATAGGCGCCTTCAAGGTCAATATTGGAAAATTTACGGATATAATTAACCAATTTACGGGCATCACGGTAATAAGGGCCGAGCCTGCCCATACCGGTATCAATCTTAAAATGCACCTTTACTCTTTTGTGCCTCTTTTTAGCGCAAATGTTAAGCGCCATGGCAAATCCGGCATCTACAACGGTAGGGGTAATATTATAACTTACAAAATAACCGGCAAATTCTTTAAGCACCGAAGTAAGAATAAGTATGGGCTCTTTCAATCCGCTCTTTCGAAGGCTGATAGCTTCTTCTAAGCTGCCGACTCCGAGAAAGTCTACGCCCAAAGCCGAAAGCTTGCGCGCAACAGGTATAAGTCCATGGCCGTAAGCCGATTGTTTTACCGTTGCGACTAATTTTACGCTGCTTCCCACAAATTTCTTTATTGCAAGAAAATTATTGCAAAGTGCCCCCAAATCAACTTCAATCCATAAAGGCCGCATCATATTCATATTAAAAATTAAAATGTAAATATAAAAATGACAATGCAAAAATTAAAAATAAAAGATTCGAATCTAAACATTTTGGATTTTGATTTGTCATTTTGATTTTTGATTTTTGATATTTGATTTTCTTATTTGGCATGTTTTAGAGTGCAAATACAAAGGTTCCAGCTTATCCACAGGCGTAAACTCTTGCTTATTATAACAATCCATGGCAAAAGGCACAAGATATTTGGCCCGCGGGTATACGCATCGCTTTGAAAACTCTAAACCGGGAAATTCACTTGCTGCCTGGCTTAACAGTTGATTGTCGTAAGTGACAAAATAACAGTCTCTGTGATCCTTAACAAATTCGCTTAAATTTGCCAGCTTTTCCTTTTTTCTTAAAATTAGGGAATTATTCTTTGATGAGAATAGAGCAGCATAGATAAGCCCTCTTCTGGCATCACCGATTACGGCAATCATATTTTTCTTCTCTCTAAAAGGGTATGCCATACTAAAAAAGCTGCCGATAGATATCAGCGGTTTTTTGAGGGCAATGGAAAATGCCTTGGCTACGCTAAAGGCAATCCTTAAACCCGTAAACGACCCAGGGCCCCTTCCTACCACAAAGGCATCAAAATTCTTAAGAGACAATGAATTGATTTTTAAATATTTATCTATGTACGGCACAAAATACGCAGCTTTGGATTTCATGCGCCGGTTATAGTCGGCTACAACCTTATTGTTGCAAACAATAGATATTGAAATGTTTTGGGATGATCCCTCAAGCACCAATAAATTCATTTTTCTTTCTTCCGGGGCTGTTTTTAAAAGAAAAAGTAACTAATCTTTTTTCCTGGCTGTTAAATTTAAAAGAAACCGTTATATATTCTTTTAATAAGTGCGCAATCTTGCCCCCCCACTCTATCAATGCAATATGGCCGCAAACCCCAAGCCAATCTTCTATGCCTAAAGAAAAGATATCGTCGGCGCCGAGCCTGTACAAATCAACATGGCAAATGCAGGCTGGTTTAACCCTGTAGAGGCGCATAAGCGTAAAAGAAGGGCTGGTGACTTTGTGCTTATACCCAAGCCCCTGCATAACTCCCTGCACAAAAGTTGTTTTCCCTGCTCCCAGCTCGCCTTCTAAAAGTATAACATCTTTATCTTTCAGGATAGATGAAAACTTAACGCCCAAAGAAACTGTTTCTTCTGCCGAATGGGTTATTGCCCTCACTTAAATATCCCCCTAATTACCTTAAACAGCTCAACCGCAAGAAGAAATCTCTTTAAAAATGCGTGTAGCCTTTAACTTTTACCCTGGATATGCGGCTGTTCTTCTCTATTCTATAACCGTAATTTTTTGATTTTACCCTTCCGATCAGGTAAAAATTATCACATATTCTGTCTATGTTGGGTTCATCTTTCCCGACTGTAAAAACCAGTTCATAGTCCTCGCCTCTTTCTAAATCGGACGAACCGGCAGTTACGGGAATTTTATCATGCCATACCAGCGCGCCTTTCTTGCTCGCATCAAGAATCCTCCAAAGGTCAAGAAAAAACCCGTCAGATATATCAACCATTGAAGTAATTTTAAAATTTTGAACAAGGTATCTGGCCTGCCGTATTCGCGGCTCAAACGGCTCATTAAAACCATGCATTCCCAGCCTTCCCGAAATGAAAATATAATCCCCGATGCAGGCGCCTTTGCGGCTTATGAACTTCTTAACTGTCCCGACTGCCCATACGTCGATAATTAATTTATCTGAAACCGCGGTATCCCCCCCAATCAATGAAAACCCGAATTTATCGCAATACTCAAGGATTCCGTCCAATATGGCATTTATACTGCGGGGTTTTAAATTGGAAGGCATCCCCAGAGAAACACCGATAAATTCAGGCAGGGCGGCGCACGCAGCAAAATCTGACAATACCCTGCCCACAGCCCTCATTCCTATGGTTTTAAAACCGGTTTCGTTGATTTTGAAATGAACGTTCTCGATAAAGAGGTCACTTTTTAGAACCAGGCGCCTGCTTTTTGCCCTGACAAAAGCACAATCATCCCCTATACCAATAGATATGTTTTGTGATTTAGGAACCCTCTTCTTAAGATATTCAATCCAATTAAGCTCGCCGGAATTCATTTGTTCAAACCCAGTAACTTTTTTATATTCTTCTTAAACGGCCCCCGTATAATGCCGCGGTCGCAGACGATAGCCGTGATGAGCCCATTAGGGGTAACATCGAAAGCAGGGTTATTCGCGGGAATTTTCTTAGGCGCGATATAAAATTTATTTAAAACCGTTCTAACCTCATCCATGTTTCTTTGTTCGATTGGTATGGAATTACCGCCGGCAAGAGATAAATCAAAAGTGCTGAACGGCGCAACCACATAAAAAGGCAGATTGTGATACCTGCAAAGAACCGCCAAAGAGTAAGTGCCGATTTTATTTGCCGTGTCGCCGTTTGAAGCAATTCTGTCGGCGCCGACAAAAACCTTATCTATCATCCCTCTTTGCATAAGATAGGCCGCCATATTATCGCTGATAAGCTCGCAGGGAACCTTCGCCTTAACAAGCTCCCATGCAGTAAGCCGGGCACCCTGGAGCAGAGGCCTGGTTTCATCAATATATACCTTAATATTCATTTTCATTTTATGCGCTTTATAAATTATTGACAGAGCCGTTCCGCAGCCTGAAGCGGCCAGAAACCCGGTATTACAATGAGTTAATATTCTATCGCCATTTTTTATAAGTTTTATTCCATAATCAGCCATGCCGTTTGAAAGCATAATATCCTGCTTATGAATTTCTTTAGCTTCCCCAATGAGGATGCGCTTTACATCAAAAACACTTTTGCTTTTATTTGTCAGGGCTGTTTTCGCCATACGCTCCAAAGCCCAGAATAAATTAACCGCTGTTGGGCGTGAACTTTTAAGATATGAAACTGCTTCGTTTAACTCAAGAAAAAATTTGTTCTTGTTTGAAGAGAAATGTTTCAAAGACACCGCAATACAATATGCCGCAAAAACCCCTATAAGCGGGGCACCCCTTACTTTCAAGCTCTTTATGGCAGAAAAACCTTCTTTTAAAGTTTTACATTGCCGCCAATGTTCACAAGCGGGCAGCTTAGTCTGATCGATATACCATAACCGGTTATTGCTGAACTTTATCGCATTCATATATATTCATTATCCTTTCTTTGCTGTCTTGCCACCACACCTGCCATTTTGAAGCGTCTTCGCCAAAACCCTTTAAAGATTCGGGCGACGGCACATCAATAATTTCTCCTTTTCTATTCTTCATTTTTACGGTGTCACCGGCTGTCACTGAACGAAAATCATGCCTGATTCTCCCCAATGCCCAGGCACAACGCCACCGAACACGGCTGTTTTTGTCATCAAGGCACGAAATTAACGCCTCGGCAGCCTGCGGATTTTTCAACATTCCCAAGCTCCATGCGGTTCTGTAACGGATAATATCCTCGGTATCTTTGAGCAAATCCGTTAACATTTCCGCACAGCGGCAATCGCCTATCTCTCCCAAAGTCCACGCAGACCTGAACCTCAAGCGGGGGTTATCGTTAAAAAGCGATTCTGTTAATCTTTCAACCGCCGGCTTGCCTATCTTAACCAATACGTCCTGGGCGGCTTGAGCAACCTGTTCTGAATCGTCACCCAATAAAGCGATTAATTCATTTACCGCATCTCCGGCATCAGGCTTCATGCCGGCGATTATCTTAATCGCCTCTATTTTTTCTTCTTTATCGGCTGAATTGAATCTGTTGACTTGGCTGCCAGCTTCCGCCTCAAGGCCTGTAAACTGCGAATATGCGGTAAAAAGCGGCAAAAGCATTACACCCGCTGACAACACGGGAATAATTGTAGAAATTTTCATACTCACCTTCCTATATTAAATTATGGAATTTGTATACTTTTTTTGCGTTAGAAAAGACTTCATCCTCTAACTCAGTCAGGCCGATTCCTTTAACCTCTGACGCAAAAGAATAAACCTCAGTTATATCGTCTGGAGTCGAGGTTCTTTTGCCGATACGCATATAAGGCGAATCTGTCTCAAGCAGCATGTTTTTAACAGGGCAAGCCTTAAGCGAAGCAAGCAATTCCTCATTGCCTCGCAGTATATTTAATGAAAAAGAAACATAACCGTTTTTCTCGATAATTTTCTCTAGGAATTCTAAAGGATAAGAAAAACAGTGAAAAACAACCTTCTCGAATGAATCATAAAACCCTTTAAGAATATCCAGAATATGCCGAGAACCAAGCCGATTATGGATAACAAGGGGTAAATTCAATTTTACCGCCAGCCTGATGAAAGCTTCCAGTATTTCCTCCTGTTGTTTTAAGGAGGCGCCGGCCTTAAAATCAAGCCCTACTTCACCGATAGATACGACCTTAGGCGAGCTTTCGATAAGTTTCTCATAAACACTTATGGTGTCGTTGTTAAATTTTTCTGCCGAGAAAGGGTGAAAGCCCAGCGATGAATAAACAAAACGATTATTTTCCGATAATTTAAGTGAAGCGGCACAGCTCTCTAAATCAATGCTGGAATCAATAAGGCAAAAACGCCCCTTTAAAGCCTCAAGCACTTTTTCCCGGATAGCGGCTGGCAATGATGTAATGTGGCAATGTGAATCAATAATCATCTAATAAGAGAAATTATTCGTCTTCAATGCGGGGAAAAAGCGGCTGTGTTTTTTTTACAGCGTAAACCCTGTATTGGGCCCAGCTGCACTTATCCATGCCTGATTCTTTAATGTCCAAGCCGAGCTGGCTCAATATATTGCAAGAGGCCTCCGGGATAAAAGGGTTAAGATATATAGCTGTTATACGCAAGCCTTCCAGAAGCGAATACAAAAAGGCCGCCAGCTCTTTTAGGCGGCCTTCTTTTTTCATTACCCAGGGCTTTGAATCCTCAATATATTTATTCATAATTGAAATAAACTTAAATATACTATCGAGCGCAGAGGGAAAATCCACCGCCTCCATAAAAATACTGTATTTTTCACGCAAATAATAAACGGGTTCTTTAAAAACATCCGGCATTTCAAATGAATCCGGACGGATTTTGCCTTCGAAATACTTTTCAACCATATTAAGGCTGCGGTATAAAAGATTACCGAGATCATTGGCAAGGTCGCTGTTTATTCTGGTTATTATGGCTTTCCAGGAAAAATTTCCGTCTAGCCCTGGGGGAATTTCTCTTAATAGAAAATAACGGACACAATCGGCACCGATATTCTTAACGAGCTCAACAGGATTTACGATATTGCCCCTGGACTTAGACATCTTTTCCTCACCTATCTTCCACCATCCGTGAGCAAAAATAGTCCGGGGAGGCTCAACGCCCAAAGCCCTCAGTATAATCGGCCAAAATACCGCATGATGCCTTAAAATATCTTTACCGATAAAATGAAAATCCGCCGGCCAAAACTCTTTGAAATTACTGCCGGAAGGAAAACCTAGCGCGCTTATGTAATTTATTAAAGCATCAAACCACACATACACAACATAGCCGCTGTCTAAAGGAAAATCTATTCCCCATGAAACCCTGGTTTTGGGCCGGGAAATGCATAGATCGTTCAGTTCATTGTTATCAAGAAACCCCGTTACCTCATTGCAGCGCTCAAGCGGCTTTATAAACCCGGGGTTATCCTTCAGGTACTTCTTAAGCCATCCTTCATACTTGGAAAGCCGGAAAAAATAATTCTCTTCCTTTATCTCTTCAACGGGCCTCCTGCATAAAGGGCACCCCAAAGCCTCCCGGACTTGAGATTCGCTGAAAAAGGTTTCACAGGGAACACAATAAAAAGCATTATATTTTGACTTATAAATATCTCCGTTTTCATTCAGCTTAAAAATAACTTTTTTAACAGTGTCGATATGGGCATCCTGTGTGGTGCGGATAAAAAAATCATATGATATAGAAAGGCTTTCCCATAGCTCTTTGAAATTATTAACGACTTTACCTACGAAATCAAGAGGGCTTAAACCTGCAATGTCTGAAGCTTTCTTTATTTTTTCACCATGTTCATCGGTGCCGGTAAGAAAAAAAACCGAATCGCCTTTTAAGCGCTTAAAACGCGCCATGCAATCACAGATGACATTGGTATAGGCATGTCCTATATGCGGGTTTGCATTTACATAGTAAAGCGGAGTAGTTATATAGAATTTATTCATTGTTCTGATTCGTCCGGATTATCATATACTATTTTCTCGACTCTTCCGTCTTCAAACTCAACGCATACTGTGCGCTTAAGAACATTCACGGAAACAACCTTCCCTTTCCCCTGAGGAATCGAAACTGTCTGGCCTTCCTTGGGAAGGCCTTTGCAGCATTTTTTATATGTTTTATATTCGTAAAAAAGGCAGCACATAAGCCTCCCGCATATACCGGAAACCTTTCCGGAACTCAAAGGCAGCCTCTGAATTTTTGCCATTTTCATGCTCACCGGTTCGAAATTCTTCAAAAACCGCACACAGCAAAGGCACTGGCCGCAAGGTCCGATGCCTCCGAACATCCTTGCTTCATGACGGACTCCGATTTGGCACATTTCAATACGAATTTTAAAAATCTTCGCCAGGTCTTTAACGAGCTCGCGGAAATCCACCCTGTCCTGGGAAGTGAAATAGAAAATTATTTTCTTGTTATCGAAGGAATATTCCGCATCGACAAGCTTCATGGAAAGCTTAGCCTCCCTGATTTTTCTGGAACATATCTGGATTGCATCCTTAGCCAGCTTTTTGTTGTCATTTATTTGTTCAATGTCATCCCTGGAAATCTTGCGCAGAATACTTTTTAAAGAACTTTCCCCGTTTGAGTTCCCGGGAAAATCCATGTCGCTTATTTCAATAACAACCCCGTAATCTGTGCCCCTGTCAGCCTCAACAATAACATAGTCGCTAACTTTGATTTCTTCGGCCGCCTTATAAGTCATGAGCTGGCCGGACTCTCTCAACCGAACCGATGCTACTTTCATAATATATTCTCCGGTTTAAAAGCTTAAAGCTTCGCCCTGATTATATTAAGGGCTAAATTTTGATTAACCGTATCACTGGCATTATAAAGCGCAAAAAGAGTATCCAAAAAAGAAGACATCTCGTAAGCTCCCATGCGTCGCAGATTTATGCCATATACTTTAGAACCGGGCAATGAATTATCCGTTAATTTTGAGTTGCTTAATAAATATCTGCGAGCAATAATAATAAAATTCCTTAAAAAATCAGCAAGCTCTACTCTATTCTTAAATTTTATGTTTGAACCCGCAAAAAATTCACCGGCCAAATCCGGGAAATTAAAACCGCTGATTTCTTCACTTGCCGGAAGGTATATCTTTTTGCAGCGCGATATTGTGGTGGGAAGCAACCCCTCTAACTTAGGCCTGCATAAGGCGATAAAAGAACCGGCGGGAGGCTCCTCTAATGTCTTTAAAAAGGCGCTCTCGGCAACCGGTGTGAACTGGCACCCTTTAATTACTAAAACTTTTCGCCCCCCCAGAAAACTCTTCATCTGCATGAATTTCTGAGCGTTATGCACATCATCCAACTTTACAACGGAACCTTCTTCTTCGATAACCATAACATCAGGATGGGTTTTAGCTTCGGCTTTCCTGCAATCCCGGCATTCCGAACAAAAAGATAACGGTTCAGGGCATAAAATGAGCTTGACTATTTCATTTATTGTTTTGGTGCTGTCGCCTAAAAAAAGATACGAAGAGCCGATTTTATTATCTTTCTTAAGAAAAGAAAAATATTCAATGATATTTATACCCTTAGCCATAATATCAATACTATTATTTTATAATTTCCTCAATGACTATCTTCTCTACATTTTTGTATGTATCCTGCAATGTACCATTTGCATTTATAAGCTTAATCCGCTGAGGATATCTTTTAGAAAGGGCAATATAACCCATTCTTAATTTATCATGAAAAGATACCGGACGCAATTCAATGCGGTCTTTGCATTCAATTCTTTTAAGGCCGCTGCGGGGTAAAGTATCTAAAATAAACGTGATATCGGGAACTATGCCTAACGAAAAAACCTTAACTGAATCTTCAGCAATCTTACCTAAACCTAAGGCATACCCCTGGTAAACCAGCGTTGAATCATAGAAACGGTCGCAAATTAAAATGTCATATTGATACAGTGCTTTTCTTAATTTTTCCTCGATTAACTGGGTGCGTGCCGCAAGATAAAGCAGTAATTCCGTATAAACAGACATTTCATTATTCTTTTTATCGAGAAGCAAATCTCTTATTTTCTCCCCGATGCGCGTTGAGCCGGGCTCGCGGAATATTTTTACGGAAAGATTGTTTGCCTTAAACAATTTAAACAAGAAATTTATTATACTGCTTTTGCCGCAGCCCTCACCGCCTTCAACGGTAATAAAAACTGCTTTCTTTTGCTTAGGCATGGTTCTTTTTAGATGGTTAGCCTTTACTATATTTTTCTTCGCCATGATGTTGAATTACGCGTATCTTCAAGAATTATACCTTTCTTGAGAAGGTTGCTGCGTATTATATCTGCTTCTTTGAATTTGCGCTCTTTTTTAAATAACAATCTTTGCCGCAATTTCTCTTCAATTTCAGACTCAGAAATACTGCCCTCTAAGCTCTCTTTCAGGGTCAGCCCGAAAACCTCTGACATCTCTTTGATAACAATATAAAAAGATTCCAACTTAGATAATTCTAAGCTCCTACCTGAATCAAGAATGCGGTTAGATTCAGCTATAATGTTAAAAAGAACCGCTAATGCTTTTGCCGTATTGAAGTCATCATCCATACACTCGATAAACCGGCCTCTAAAAATATTATCATCTGAATCCTTGACATTTTTTTTATCTGTTTTTGCATCTCCAAGCGCATTCTCTAACCTGTTGACAGCGATTATAATCCTCTCGTAAGCTTTTTTTGCTTCCTCCATTTTATCCCAGGAGAAATCGACAGGATTTGAATAATGAGTTCCAAGATACAAAAGCTTTAGCACGCTTGCCGGATACCTTTTCAATACATCAGGGATTGCGAAAAAATTGCCCAATGATTTAGCCATCTTTTCTTTATTTATCGTAAGAAGGCCGTTGTGAATCCAGTATCGGGCGAATTTCTTGCCTGCTCCCTTAGACTGGGCAATTTCATTCTCATGGTGAGGAAAAATTAAATCTATACCTCCTCCGTGTATATCAAATTCATCTCCTAAAATATCCGAACTCATCACAGAGCATTCAATATGCCAGCCGGGCCTGCCCGGCCCCCATGGGCTCATCCAGCATGATTCGCCCTCCTTTGCTTTTTTCCACAGTGCAAAATCAAGAGGGTCTTTTTTAGACTCATCATGTGCAATTCGCCTTCCTGCCATCATCATTTCTATGCTCTGACCGGAAAGGTTTCCGTAATCCTTTGCCTTAGCTACTTTAAAATAAACATCACCGCCGGTTTCATATGCAAAACCTTTATCAAGCAAAACAGATATAAAGTCCTGCATTTTATCAATATATTCGGTAGCTTTAGGCTCTCTGTCAGGCTCCTCTATCCCTAAAGAATCCATGCATTGTTTATATGACAAAAAATACTCTTGTGCTACTTTCTTAACGGCACTTTTTATATCTTCATCTGGATATTCAACCTTAGCCTTGTTAATTATTTTATCGTCGACATCAGTAATATTTCTTATGAATGTCACTTCAAACTTACGGTACCTGAGATATTTTCTAATAAAATCAAAAATATAGGCGCTTCTAGCATGCCCGATATGGGGGTGACCATAGACCGTCGGGCCGCAAACATACATACTAACTTTACCATCATCTAACGGCACAAACTCTTGCTTTTTCCTTGCCGCAGAATTATAAATTTTTATCATTTTCTAAGCTTCCTTTACACAAGCCAAAGCAAAACAGGCAATGGCATCCCTTCCGCCTAAAATATCAAGCCCTTCTTTAGATTTAATTTTTACATTAATAGCGTTGATTCTGAATAATTCATAAAGCGAAGAGATCATTTGTTTTTTAAATTTGGCTAACCTGGGTTTTTCGGCAACAATTGTAATATCTAAGTTAACTAAATTAAATTTGCCTCGAATTTTACTTAAGATATTTTTTACAATTGTAGAACTTTTTATTCCTTTTGATTTAGCCGAAGCTGGAGGGTAATAGTCGCCTATATCTCCCAGCCCGCAGGCACCGCAAATTGCATCGCTTAAAGCATGAAGGGCAACATCTCCGTCGGAAACCGCATCGAGGCCTAAAGAAAAGGGAATATTTACTCCCGCTAAAATCAATGCTTTCTTTCTGAGGGAAAACCGGTGAACATCAAAACCCATTCCAAAACGGCAATTTTCTTTCCTATTTGAAATTAAGGCTTCTGCTGCATCTATATCTTCGGGATGGGTAATTTTAAAATTATATTTCGAGCCCTCAACTACCCTTACATTAATACCTTGCTCCTCAACCAGCTGTGAATCATCATAAGGGTTTTTCTTTCTGGTTTTCTTGTAGGCCGATTCTATCACCTGACGCCTGAAACCCTGAGGCGTGTGAGCGAGAAACACCTTCTCTCGGGGAACGGTGTCTTTAATTAAATTCCCTCTAATAAGCTTAACCGTATCATACGCCCGCACTCCGCAAACAACTGCCCGGTGTTTTTTTAATGCCGAAATAACCCTCTCAATAGAATCTTTACTTACAAAAGGCCTTGCTCCGTCATGGATTAAAACAAATTTTATCTTTTTATCAAGCGCACAAATACCGTTATATACCGAGTCTTTCCTTTCTTTTCCTCCTTGAACAAATAAAACTTTTGGGTCTTTAATCAGTTTTTTTGCTATAGCAAAGTTGTTTCTCCTAAGCACCAGGATTATCTGGTTAATCTTAGAAATTGAACTAAATTTCTTGCAGGTATGGTAAAAAAGAGGCTTGTTGGCAAGGCTTAATACTGCTTTATCTCTGGTACCAAGGCGTTTTCCTTTGCCGGCGCATACGATAACTGCTCCTACATTCATAATTTACGGATTATCCGCAACACGAACATCAACCTACTAATTTAGTAAACACAATCCTGCCGCTGGGGCTTTGCAATATGGAAGTTACCTCAATTGCCGCAACCTTGCCTATTAACCACTTGGCGTTTTCGACAACTACCATGGTGCCATCTTCAAGATAGCCGACTGCCTGATTGTGCTCTTTTCCTTCCTTGATAAGCTTAATTGAAAAACGCTCTCCGGCTATAAACGACGGCTTTAAAGCGTTTGTCAGATCGTTAATGTTTAAGACTTTAACCCCCTGCAGCTGAGCTATTCTGTTTAAATTGTAATCAGTAGTTAGAATCTTGGCATTCAGCATATACGAAAGTTTGACTATTTTCTCGTCTACACTGTTTACCCCTTCTACCTCATCATCGTAAATCTCGATTTCAACCATAGGCTCTTTTTTCAAAGCGTGAAGGATTTCAATCCCCCGCTTTCCTTTCTGCCTTTTTAAATGATCGGTTGAATCGGCTAAGGTGTGAAGCTCATTAAGGATGAAGCGCGGTATAATAAAACGCGCCTCCATGAATCCGCTTTTAACGATATCGACGATTCTTCCGTCAATAATACTGCTTGTATCCATAACAATTTCTTCTTCTTTTAATTCCTGGCGCTTGAATTTAACATAAGGTATAACAAGGCTAAACTCACTTTTTCCTTTAAGGCCTAAGGTTAAACCAAAATACACACATGTAAAAGTTATAAAGGTATTTATGTTATAAAATACCTCGGGTTCAAGCCGGAAAAACATCTTTAAAAATTCGCTTCCCAGACGGGCAAGGATTAACCCTAACATCATCCCAAATACGGCTGAAGAAAGGCCCTTAAGAGAAACTTTGCGGGCAAAAATTTCAAAAACAACTACAACTGTACCGATTAAAAGCCCGAATGCCGCAAAGGGAAGCGGAGTAATCCCCCCGAGCGCATAACCTGCATAAGTAAACATAAAAACAAAAAATAAGCGAAGAAGAATGAGACTTATGGCCATAAAAAAACCTCCTTTATGAATACGGTCAACAGAATAAAACTTTTTCTTACGGAAACAATGTTTCCATTGCCTCTTTCATAGACCGGAAACCTTTAACTGATAAATTAGAACCTTTTTGAACTTCTGAAATATTGCTTTCAGGGATATAGAAATCGGAAAAATTAGCGCGGGCAGCACTGCTTATTCTTAAATTTATATGGCTGACACGGCGCAGCTCACCCGATAACCCTACCTCACCTAAGAATAAACTTCCCTGGGGAACATTTTCCTCTTTATAACTTGAAACAATAGCAACTGCCGCGGCAAAATCCGCTGCCGGATCATCTATTTTTATGCCGCCGGCAACATTTAGAAATACGTCCTCGCTGGATAATGCCACTTTTAACCGCTTCTCAATAATTGCCGTAAGCAATAAAAGCCGGTTATAATCATACCCTAAACTCCGGCGCCTTACCATGCCAAAGGTTCCCCTCGTCACAAGAGATTGCAGTTCGATAGGAACCGGGCGCATGCCCTGCATTACACATGCTACGGTGCTGCCGGGGAACAACTGTCCTTTGTGGGGAAGGAATATATCATTTATCTTCTTAACTTCTTTTAAGCCAACTGAAGTCATCTCAAATACGGCAATATCTCCGGTAGGCCCAAACCTATTTTTTGAAGCTCTTAATATGCGGTAGCCGCATATATTTTCTCCTTCGAAATAAAGCACGCAGTCAACCAGATGTTCAAGAAGTTTAGGCCCTGCCAACGCCCCTTCCTTTGTCACATGCCCCACGATAAAAACAATAATACCGGTTGCTTTTGCAATTTGAGTCAAATAATCGGCACAGCCTCTAATCTGTGAAACTGAACCCTTAGGCCCGTCACAGGACGGATGACGCACAACTTGAATCGAGTCGATTATAATAAATTTAAATTCATGTTCCTGAATAGCTTTTAATACTTCTGTAAGGTCATCTTCTCCGAGGAGATGAAGGCTGTCGGATGAATTTTTGAGACGCGAAGCCCTAAGGGCGATCTGCTGCGGTGATTCCTCAGCGCTGACATATAATGTTTTGCCTTTCGCGCAAAGCATGGACCCAACTTCGAGCAAAAGAGTAGATTTGCCTATTCCCGGCTCGCCTCCGAGAAGAATCACCTCGCCTTCAACCAAACCGCCCCCCAGTATCCGGTCAAACTCATCGATCCCTACAGTTATGCGCTTGCTGTGAGCCTTATCTATATCTTTTAACTGTTTAACAGAAGCTTTTGGCCGGGCAGTAATTACCCCTGAATTAGATTGCTCAACAAAAGTCTCCCAACCATCACACAGAGGGCATTTGCCCAGCCATTTTATTGACTGGTATCCACAGCTTGAACAGTTAAACATACTTCAGACCAAAGACCAAAGGAAATGACAAATTACAAAATCCCAATGACAAATTAGGGATAATATATGACATTTGTCATTTGTCATTGGTTATTTGTCATTTATCTTTCTGGTTTTTACTCGATGTTTTTCGGCTTATATAGCAATTTCCAGGGGTGTGCTTTTAAATCCGATATAAATTCCTCAGTTGTTTGATACAGGGTATCATCATAAAAAAGCCTTCCTATTGTGCCTTGCTTGCTCTTTAAGTCTCCCATTAAACTTCTGAAATCGGTGGCTAAATCCTGCATGTCTATCATAAAGTTTTTTGCTTCATGGCTTGCCGCTTCTATGTTCGACAATGTGTTCTCAACGCTGGTGCGCACCTTTCCCTCCTGCACAAACTCTTGTAACTGCTCCATGGTTGAGTTGAAGGTAGAAAAAACATTAAAAAGAGGGACCGGCGATACGCCTTCTACGGCAGAACCAGGTTTAAGGTAACCGATTACTTTAGAAGGCGGGGTGATTTCTAAATATTTCTCACCGAAAAGGCTAAGGCTGTTAATAAAAAAGTATGCACCTGACGGTATTAAAACATCTTCTTGAACTTTAGCATGAACAACCACATAAGGCTTATTTTTGCCCAAATTAACATCAACTTTCTTAACTTCACCCACATCTACACCGCAAAAGCGCACCGGCGATGAAGGCCTTAAGCCTTCGGCAAACTTAAATTTTACGCGGATAATATATGTGCCCTTAAAAAAAGTTAATTCACGGATTGATATTAATAGAACACCTACTAAAATTATTGCCACAAAGAAAAAAACACCTATTTTTATCTCTAAAAACTGCCGGCGTATATGCCACATACCTTTGCTCATAGATTAACCTCCATGAGACCACGACTTATGGAGCGAGCAAAGCGAGTGAGCATAAGTCGTATGGTCGAATTGATACTGAAGGCGCTATGAAAAAGAGCGCCTGAAGTATCTTTTTAATTAAAAGAACACTGATTAATCAAATAAAAAGTTGCCTATTTATAAAATCTCTCACACCTCCGACTCCTTAATCGGGCCGGATGAACTGCCTTGAATGAATTGAAGAACCCTTGCGTCTTCTGTTTTAGCAAGGTCATCTTTTGTGCCTTGAAAAATTATTTTTCCACCCAGCAAAAACGCAAGGCGGTCGGCTATTTTTAAGCCGACTTCCAAATCATGCGTTACAACCAGAGAAGTTATCTTTAAATGATGGTGTAAATCCTCAATCAATGAAACAATTTTATCAACCGATATGGGATCAATACCGGTAGTAGGCTCATCATAAATAATAATTTTCGGCTTATAAATAATTGCGCGGGCTATTGCTACTCTTTTTTTCATGCCGCCGCTTAGTTCATGAGGATACAAATCCTCTATACCTTCAAGCCCAACCAGAGAAAGAGTCTGGCTGACCATTCTTCTTATCTCGGATTTCTTTGTATTTATATGTTGATGAAAAAAGAAACCTACGTTTTCCTCAACGGTTAGAAAATCAAAAAGGGCGCTGCTTTGAAAAACTAAACCGAACTGAAGGCGTACCTTCTCAAGGTCTTTTTTGTTGAGCTGTGTAATATCTACATTGTCAATAATTATCCTGCCCATATCAGGCTGTAATAATCCGATAATATTTTTTAACAATACGGTTTTACCTGCGCCGCTTCTGCCGATAATCAGGAATGTCTCGCCTCTGCTGACAGAAAGGCTTACGCCTTCTAAAACATTTTTTAAACCGAATGACTTATAGACTTCTTCGATTACTACCATAATTAAAGAAAGTAGAAAACTGCTGTAAGTATACAGTCACAAATAATTATCGAAATAAAAGAACGCACAACCGAATGCGTAACTGACCTTGACACATCTATAGACGAAAACGGCCTAAATCCTTCATAACAGGAAATAAAGGCAATAATCGCACCGAAACTTACACTTTTAAAAAAACCGCTTAAGATATCCTTCATGCTAAGAGCATCAAAGGTTAATCTGAAATAGAAATTGAAAGGGATTGAAAATTTAAACGAACCAACCAAATAACCGCCGATAATTCCCATAAAATCCGCATATATAATAAGTATCGGCATGCATACAATAAAAGCAACGAACTTAGGCACAACAAGATAATCTATTGGGTCAACGGCAAAGGCCTCTAAGGCATCGATCTGCTCGCTGATTTTCATCGAACCGATGCCTGCAGTTATGGAAGCTCCGCTTCTTGCGGCTACGATAAGTGACCCTATCACCGGGCCTAATTCACGGACCAATGAAAGCCCGACTAATGAAGCAATATGAATTTCTGAAGCAAACTGCTTAAGATTATAGGCTGTTTGGAAAGCGATTATGATTCCGATAAAGAAACTGATTAGAGAAACCAGAAAAAAGCTGTCGATACCGATAAAAATAATCTCCCTGACAAGAGAAGACACGCTTCTCTTCCTGGTAAAAAGCCAGCGAAAAGTATCAAGAACAAAGAATAAAAAGTTACCTATATAGCTAAAAAACCACTCTGCCTTGTTAACCATCCACATTTATATTAGAACTCCTTCTTGCGCTCAAAACCAACAATAGTCTTTCCTTCCTGCACTCTAAACTTCAATACGTCGTTTTCCTGCAGTTTATGGCGCAGTTCTAACGCCGTATGGCGCTCCTGGTCATCCGTTTCATAAGTATCAATGTGAAAATCCACGTTATCATCTACTGATTTCTTCAATCCAACGTTGTCTTCCTGCTGGGAATAGATTTCCCAGCCATCAAGGGTCACCTTTCTAGAAATAACCTGTGCGTCATGGAAGGGATTGCCAAAATCGGCAAGATTTAATACGCCGTCTAATTCATAAACATTTCCGTTATTCAGGACTATTTTCGAATCGGTAAGATTAAGTAACGGCAGCTTCCCAACAAACTCAAAACGGGCCCTGTCAAAAGGCCTTCCTTTATAAACGCCCTTCTCTATCGACAGCCTGCCGCTTGCAGAAAGGGAATTTAACTTACCCCATAACTTGGCATCAATCATGATCTTGCCCGGCATAGATAAAAATTGCGAAGAATTTATTGCCACATCAAAAAAAACCTCATCTTGGCCGATATCATATTTACCCTGCAGTATAAACTCGGGAGAAGAGAAATAGTTCAGGTAAAGCGTATTATTACGGTGAATAAGCTTAAATTTGACCCACTCAAAAACTTTGTTTTTTAAAGGCTTTTTTGTAATATTGTTTAAAAATGCCACTCTTATCTGTTGCCCGTCGCACTTATAAACAATAGCATCATTATCATTACCTTTATCTATGCTAAAAGCAAATGTTCCGTCAATAGAAACAGGGCCGATGTTAAAGTCCAGCAGCTTTAATTCTCTATTCTCAAAATCAATTTTTAAAGAACTGAACGCGTGTGAGCTTAAAGAAAAAAAGAGCCCAAAAAATGTAATTAAGGTTACAGAAAAAATAAACTTTGCATGCCTCACGTAAATTCAAGCACCTCCCCTTTTCGCTTTGCTATTATTTTTCCGAGTTCGCCGTCTTTTTTCTTTTCTGTGAATGTCCCTTTAATTATATCTTCTGCCAGAGGGTCCTCTAAAAATCTCTGGATCGTGCGCTTTAGAGGCCTGGCACCGAAAAGAGGATCAAAACCTTTCTCAACAAAAAAATCTTTGGAACTATCTTCGAGCTCTACCACAAGTCCCTGATCCGCCAACCGGCTATTAAGATCCTCGATTTCAATATTTACTATCTTCTGCAAATCTTCCTTGTTCAGAGGCCGAAAAACAATTATCTCGTCAATCCTGTTAAGGAATTCCGGCTTAAAAGTTTTCTTAACCTCTTCGAGCAGCAATCCTTTCATGTCATCATAGCTAATGTCTTCTGTTATGGCTTTAAACCCTAAAGAGCCGCGTTTTCTTACAATCTCTGCTCCCACATTAGAAGTCATTATTAAAATTACATTCCTAAAATTTACCCGTCTTCCATAACTGTCTGTTAGCCTGCCCTCTTCGAATATTTGGAGCAAAAGATTAAAGACATCCGGATGGGCTTTCTCTATCTCATCAAGGAGTACGACCGAATAGGGTCTGCGCCTTACTTTCTCGGTTAACTGTCCGCCCTCCTCATAACCTACATAACCGGGAGGCGCACCGATTAACCTTGAAACATTGAACTTTTCCATATATTCGCTCATATCAATCTGTACAACCGCATCTTCATTACCGAACATAAATTCCGCAAGGGCCCTGCCTAAAAGAGTTTTTCCCACACCGGTAGGCCCTAAGAAAATAAATGACCCGATAGGGCGCCGGGGCTCTTTAATCCCCGCCCGCGCTCTTCTTACCGAGCGGGCAATTGCTTCAATCGCCTCAAGCTGGCCTATAACACGCCCGGAAATTTCTTCCTCTATCTTTAAAAGTTTTACTGACTCCTTTTCTTCCAATCGGTATATAGGCACTCCTGTTATTTGAGAAACAAGATATGCCAGCTCTTCCTGTCCAACCATGGGTATAATCTGATCGCGCTTCTTGCTCCAATCTTTGCGCAGGCTCTCAAGCTTAAGCCTCAGGGCACGCTCTTCATCCCTTAACCTGGCTGCGGCTTCAAAATCCTGCTGTTTTATCAGGGCCTCTTTTTCCTTTGTAATCTCACTCAAGGATTCTTCAAGACCCTTTATTTCCGCAGGGGGAGTCAAAACAGCAAGGCGCGATCTCGCTCCTGCCTCATCTATCAAATCTATCGCTTTATCAGGCAAAAACCTGGCCGAAACATAGCGGTCAGACATCTTTGCGGCTGCCTGAAGTGCTTCATCGGTAAATTTAACCCTGTGATGCGCCTCGTATTTGTCACGCAAACCTTTAAGTATCTCAACGGTCTCATCGACCGTATTGGGCTCGACTATTATCGATTGGAAACGTCTTTCGAGCGCAGAATCCTTCTCGATATGTTTACGGTATTCATCCAGGGTTGTTGCTCCTATGCATTGGATTTCACCGCGAGAAAGAGAAGGTTTCAATATATTTGAAGCGTCAATCGCCCCCTCGGCTGCACCTGCCCCAACCAACGTATGAAGCTCATCAATGAAAATTATTACATCTTTGGAACGTTTTATTTCTTCCATTATCGCCTTGATCCTCTCTTCAAATTGCCCTCTGTATTTTGTGCCGGCGATCATCAACGCTAAATCTAGAACCACAATTCTTTTATTACGCAAAACTTCAGGTACATTACCCTTTATTATACTTTGAGCAAGGCCTTCGACGATAGCGGTCTTGCCTACCCCTGCTTCGCCCAAAAGCACAGGGTTATTTTTTGTGCGCCGCGAAAGAATCTGTATTACCCTTTCAATTTCTACCTGCCTGCCGATTACAGGGTCGAGCTTGCCTTCCATAGCAAATTTTGTCAGGTCTCTTCCGAAAGAGTCAAGAGCAGGAGTCTTTGAAGTTACTGCCTGACTGGCCTGGGGATGCACGCCGCCTAACAGAGCAAATACTTCTTCCCGCACTCGTGCTAAATCTATACCTAAAGAAAACAACACTTGAGAAGCAAGCCCTTCCCCTTCCCTTATTAATCCTAAAAGAATGTGTTCGGTGCCTATATAGTTATGCCCGAGGCCGCGGGCATCCTCAGCCGCAAGTTCTAAAGCTTTTTTTGCGCGCGGTGTAAAAGGTATGTCTCCTAAAACCGACGAAACAGTCCCCGGAGTTACAAGCTTTTCTATCTCGGCCATTAAACTCTCGAGGTCTACCCCTAAATTCTGAAGCACAGCACAGGCAACGCCTTCACCTTCACGGATTAAACCAAGAAGAACATGCTCGGTGCCGATATAGTCATGGTTAAACCGTCTCGCCTCCTCTTTTGCCAATACAAGTACTTTCCGCGCTCTCTCAGTAAATTTATTAAACATATTAAAACCTCCTAATTTTTAAGATGACCTCTTATAATGTTAGCTCTTATAAAACGGCGCTCTTTATCCTTGAGAACCTTGCTTTCTGTCTTCTGCAAATGGGCCGGCTGAATTGTGATAAAAAGATTATTTACAACTTCTCTGCGTATATCTTTAATTATACCTAAATCCATGCCTAAAGACAACATAGAAAGATGGCTTAGGGCTTCTTTTGTTGTAATAAGCATGGCATTCTGTAAAATACCTAAAGCTCTGAATACACTGTCTTGGACTGATAATTTATATTTGGTTAAAAGTGTGTCGCGGGCACTTACTTCTTGAGATTTAATCTGGTTTACAACGCCTGATAAATTATCGATGAGTTCTTCTTCTGTAAGGCCAAGGCTTACTTGATTAGAAATCTGAAAGAAATCGCCGTAGGCTTGAGTTCCTTCTCCAAAAAGGCCCCGTGTAGTAAAAGATATCTTAGAAAGTAACTCAAGAATTTTATTAATCCTTTTTGTAAGGACAAGGGCCGGTAAACGCAGCATGCATGATGCCCTCAAAGCAGTACCCACATTTGTCGGGCATGATGTAAGGTAACCTATGTCATCAAGATAGGCAAATGCCATAGAGCTTGCTAATTTATCATCAATGCCGTTTAGCTGCTGCCAGCAATAATTTAAGTCAAAACCCGGTTTCATAACCTGCAGCCTTAGGTGGTCCTCTTCATTAACCATAAAAGAAAAACTCTCATCTTTTGACACAATAACGGCTCTCCCGGGTAAACCTACCATATGCTCTTGGCTGATAAGATGGCGCTCTAAAAGAAATTGCTTATCCAGTTCATCGGTGGCCTGTAAATCAATAAATAAAGAATCCTTCAATTGGGATATTTGGAACACTTCGTCTTTTATTTTATTCATAATCTGCTGGCATTGCGCTTTAGTGCTGCGCCAGGGAAAAGGAAAATCGCAAATATTGCGCGCAAGGCGTATGCGCGAAGAAAAAACTATATCCGAAGAAATACCCTTTCCGTTTAACCAGCTTTCTGAATTTGTTAAGAAATCTTCAAACATATTATTTTTAAGAATTATTCTTTCTTAATCTTGTTTTCTGATTTCGTCTCTCAAGCGAGCCGCCTCTTCATATTCTTCAAACTGGATAGCCCGCTTTAACCTATTGCGTAAAATATCGATGCGCTCCGCACCTTGCCCTTTAGCTTTTAAAAACGGAGCTTTTCCGGTGTGGCGGACAGAACCGTGTATTTTCTTAAAAAGGGGCGTAAGCCTCTTTGAGAATACCTTATAGCAATTAGCACAGCCGAGCCGCCCTTTTTTCTTAAATTCACTGTAATTAAGGCCGCAGTAAGTACATTTTAACCCCTCAGGCCTTTCTTTCTGAAATTCATCGGAAGCGACAAGCCCGGATATCAAATCCGAAATATTTAATTGCGCTTTAATCTCTTTGGCCTTATCTTTTGCGCAAGACTGGCAAATATGCATCTCAACTATATTATCGTTGGCAATCTCAGTAAGATGGATAGTAGCAATATTGTTATGGCAAATGTCGCACAACATATTATTATAATTATATTCCAGTGTAGGGAACAGTCGCGACCGTTCCCTACAATAATTATTTATTCATCGTATACGTGATTCCGTCGGTTCCGGTTAATTTCTTAAACTCTTTCATTATCAGTTTGTTAAGCTTATGCGGCTTGCCGCTGCCTATGGTTCTGCCGTCGACTTTGGCTACCGGGATTATTTCAGCCGCAGTTCCCGTTAAAAAACAACCGTCACTGATGTAAAGCTCATGCCTTGTCAATACATGTTCGTGGGTAGGTATATCGAGGCTTCTCGCGATACCTAAGACTGCATCGCGCGTAATGCCTCGCAAAGTACCCATGCACTGAGGCGGCGTATAAAGCTCATCTCTCTTTATTACAAATATATTGTCACCCGTGCACTCTGCCACATACCCAAGATGATCGAGCATTAACGCTTCCTGGTATCCGGAATTTATAGCCTCTATTTTGGCTAGAATGTTGTTTAAATAATTAAGGGATTTAATCTGCGGGTTTAAAGCTTCGGGTATATTTCTTAAAGTAGGGACTGTAATAATTTCCATTCCTTTTTCGTAGAGGTCCTTAGGATACAATGAAATCTTATCGGTAATAATAACAACCGTTTCGTTGCCCTTACATTTTCTCGGATCAAGGCCTAAATCGCCTTCACCACGGGAAACAACCAGCCTGATATAGGCATCTTTTAACCGATTTGCCTTAAGGGTTTTAATTACGGCTTCTATCATCTGTTTTTTAGAAAGTGTGATATCCAGTGTTATAGAGTGGGCAGACTCATATAACCTTTCTATATGTTCATTGAGCTTAAAAACAAGGCAGTTATAAGAACGTATGCCCTCAAAAACACCGTCACCGTAAAGAAAACCATGGTCAAAAACAGATATCTTTGCTTGGCTCTTATCGAATAATTCACCGTTAATGTAAACCTTCATAAAAACCCCCTGTGTTATTAACTACCTTATTAGCTATGTATTCTTAGAAACCAGTTTGCCTTCCCTAAGATACAATACTTTATTAGCTCTTTGCGCAATTTCAATATTGTGAGTCACAAGAATAATTGTTTTTTTCATCTCTTTATTCATTTGCTCAAGAAGGTCAGCCACATTCTGTCCGGAATCTTTATCAAGACTGCCTGTGGGTTCATCACAGAGTATAATATCCGGATCATTAATCAAAGCTCTGGCTATGGCAACTTTCTGTTTTTGCCCTCCGCTTAACTGCGATGGGAAAAAAATTTCTCTCTGGGCTATACCTAAATATTCTAACAAAGACCTGGCCCTTTTTAAAGACAATTTTCCCTTTGAAGAAAATGCTGCAACCGTAATATTCTCAAGAACATTGAGCTCTTCAATAAGATGGTAAAACTGGAAAATAAAACCAACTTTGCCGGCCCGCCAGACTGAGAGGTTTTTATCGCTTAATGAAAAAATATCAATGCCGTTATAGTGAATTACGCCTTTAGTCGGCACATCAAGCCCTCCCATCATATGAAGAAGCGTAGATTTACCGGAACCGGAAGGGCCGGCTATGGATAAATAATCCCCTTTCTGCAGAGATAAAGATACATTATCGATTGCGGCAACCTTTTGCGTTCCCGAAACATATTGTTTTGTTACTGAGGAAACATTTAATAGCATATTTGTTTACCTATTCGGTAACGTCTTTCGGTTAGGGTGACGAAACCAGATTGTAAAATTAAAAATCAAAATGTAAATATCAAAATTATATGTTAAAATGTAAAATGTTTAGAGGTGATTTTGAAAAGATAATAATTTTGAATTTTGATTTGTCATTTTAATTTTTGATATTTGATTTTTGATTTATTTGCATTATCCTAACCTTCACCTAAAATTGCGAAGGGCTAAATTGCTACTCATACCGCAAGGCATCACATACAGAAAACCTGCTAGCGCGAATAGCAGGAAGTAAACTTGAAACAAAAGCAACAATAAATCCTGATAATGCAATTAATATTAAATCACCGTGGTATAATTTAATCGGAAGATATTCTACGCCAAAAATATCCACAGGAACCCTGATAAAAGGGTATCGCTTAAGCAACACACATACTGCTACGCCTAAGGAAGAACCTAACAAAACGCCTAAAACTCCTAAAATCACTCCTTGAAATGTAAAAATAGATATTATATGGCTTGGCCTGAAACCCAGTGCCTTCAAAATTCCGATATCTTTTGTCTTTTCAACAACTTTAAGCGTAAGGGTAGCAAAAATATTAAACGACGCAACTATAACGATAAGGCTTAGTATAATAAAAAGCGCCGCCTTCTCCAGCTTAAGGGTAGCAAAAAGCGCATCATTAGACTCAATCCATGTATTAACGAGTAAGCCCGGCTCAACATTCTTTTCAATTACCTTTTTTACATCATGAGCCTTAAAGGGGTCTTTTATTCTTACCCCTAAGAAAGTTACTGCGTTTGAAGATAATTCTTTTGCCCGTTCTAAATCAGTAATTATGAAACCAGTGTCGATATCGTAAAGGCCGACTCTAAAAAACCCGCGAATTTCTTCTTGCTTTAACCTCAGTTTCTTTTTAAGCGGGTAAAATTCCAATGTGCTATCGATTGCGAATCTGTTGCGCAATCCTTCCCCTATGAAGAAACCATTCTGCGATTTTTCTTCGGTTACATAACGGTAAAAAAGTTTTTTCTCGTGGTCATCTTTTAAATCCATGCCTTTTACAAATAGCGGCACTATTATTTCTCCTAATTTGGCAAAAACCTGGGTATGAAGCACCAAGGAAGCACTCTCAACATCTTTCAGACGCTTTATTTTATCTCTGGCAATTGAAAGCTTATCGGTATTAGGATTTTCTACGGTAATATGATACTGAAACTGCATGATGCGCTCAAGAAGGCCGCCGTCAACTCCATTTACTATAGAAAAGGCAACAATTAAAGCGCAAACTCCGATTATAATTCCAAGGCAAGAAACAATACCGATAAAGGAAATATGCCGTTTTTGCCCGCGAAAAAGATATCTCCATGCTAAAAAGAATTCACGCTTCATAATTATAACTTCTTAATTTAATGGTAAATATACTGCTGGAAGGAAGCAGCTTCCGGCGCTCTACGCTTTTTCTTGCCTCTGGCTATCATCCCCCGCATAAGGGCCTCATAAGAGGAAAAAGTATAACGTCTCTTATGGAGGGTTGATTTAAAAGAAGCATGGCTGCCCTATCTATACCTATGCCTAAACCGGCAGCCGGCGGCATAGCGTATTCGAGGCTTGTAATAAAATCATTGTCTACTTTTTTGGGAAGTTCATCTTCCGCTTCCAGCTGCTTCTTGAACCTGTCTCTCTGTTCGATGGGATCATTTAATTCAGAATAGGCATTGGCTATTTCTAAACCGGCGATAAACAGCTCAAACCTCTCAACAAGATACGGATTATCAGGCTTTGTTTTAGCTAAGGGCGATGTCCAGGTAAAGAAATCAATTATAAAAGACGGCTTGTCTTTGGGAAATTTCTTCTCAATCAACTCTTCGGTGATGCCCAGTATTTGGCTTCGGCTTAATCCTTTCGCGAGTTTAAGCTTCTTGCTTACTTTATCAAGAACCTCATTCTGAGAATCACTGTCTTTGACTGAGAATTCTTGTTCGAACAACTCCGCAAACGAAATCCTCTGCCAGGGAGGAGAAAAATCAATCCTTTGGCCCTGGTATTCGATTACCTGCGAACCATAGAGTTTCTCGGTTATAGAAGAAAATAAATTCTCGCATAACTTCATCATATACTCATAGTTTTCGTAAGCGCAGTATGCCTCAAGCATGGTAAACTCAGGGTTATGGCGGGTCGAAACCCCCTCATTCCTAAAGCTCCTGTTGATCTCATAAACTTTATCAAAGCCTCCCACCAGGAGCCTTTTTAAATATAACTCAGGGGCAATGCGCAGGTACACATCTAAATTCATTGTGTTGTGATGAGTCATAAAAGGCCTGCCTGATGCTCCTCCTGCAAGAAGGTGAAGCATGGGAGTTTCTACTTCGGTATAATTTAAAGATTCAAAGAATTCTTTAATATTTGAAATGATTTGAGACCGTTTCATGAATACGATTGCGCTTTCGGGATTTGATATTAAATCAAGGTAACGCTGGCGATAGCGCACTTCTACGTCCTTTAAGCCATGGAACTTCTCCGGCATTGGCCTTAATGCTTTTGAAAGCAAGACTATCTCTTCGGCTATAACTGTTTTTTCGTCTGTCCGCGTTACAAAAAGTTTACCCTTAACACCGATAATATCACCGATATCCAACTGTTTAAAAAGATCATAGCCGCAGCCTAAGGCATTCAGACGTGCATAAATCTGGATTTTACCCGTTGAATCACTTATATGGGCAAAGGAAGATTTCCCGTGCTCACGTTTGGTCATAAGCCTTCCGGCAAGAGAAACACTCTTATCCTCTTTAAAATCATCGAGAATTTGTTTAATCGAATCAGGCTTAGGGAACTCATTCTTGGCGAAAGGGTTGCCAAACTTTTCACTGATATTTCTTAATTTTTCTATTCTCTCTTGATCAATCATAATCCTCCACCTTTGCTAATATAAAGCCTTTTAATTATAATAAATATAAGGGGTAATGTCAAATCAAAGATTTCGTAGAAACTTGGCCCTATTTAATGAAAAAGAAAGGTTATTGGCAGGATTCTACTTCTCCGGTAGAAGAATCATAACAAGCTTTTTCTGCCCCCGGCCATTCAAGAGGGCTGACTAACTGCGCCTCAAGCTCATCATAACTGGCAGGAAAACAAGGAGCCGCAACAGATACATTCCTATAGGAGTTAGTATCGGCATCGCATAAATTTACTTCTAACGCGCTCCTGCCATAATACATAAAGGCAGCTGAGCGCAAAGCGGCAATATTCCCTTCTCTGGCCGCGTTTCTGGCGCGTTCACGCAAATCAACAAATTTTGGTATTGCGATCGCGGCAATAATGCCAATTATAACAATGATCATTATGAGTTCGATTAAAGTAAACCCCTTTAGAAAAATGTGCTTTCGCGATGCTGTTAATGGCGGCATTAAACCCCTATTAACATCTTTATATCTGCCACCAGAAGCAGCCAATTGAGTTTCTAACAGGCTAAATCCTCCATAATTATATAATCGAGAAGAAAACCGCATTTTGCTTTCTATTGTTTGATGGCCGGATAAACATTATAATATTTCGATTCTTAATAAACAGAAACGAATACATTATACCACTCTTTTATGATAAAATCCTCTTATGTAAAAAAACCCGTTTCTTTCAACCTAAAACGGGCGTTTATTTCTTTATAGCACAGAGGAAATATCTACGCTAAATACTGGATTGATAAAACTGTTTTATCTATAATCGCCTCTTTTTTATGAATCGAAATCTTCTTCTATAAGTTTTATTTCCCCGTTCATTTCTTCCGGGTTATTTTCTATATTAAGCTCAGCATCGACTTTTTTATCAATTTCAGCTATTGCCTCAAATTCAGAATTCATCTCTTCTTCTATACGGGCAATCTCCTCATCATCAGTTGTCTGTATTGCCTCTTTAGGCTCTTTATCCCTGCACCCATATGATAAAACCATCAGCAAAATCATACAAAAAAATAACCTTCTCATTAGTCACACTCCTTTCATTAAAAATATAATATTTACAACTGCAATTTAGCTGCAGCTCCATCCGGAAACAGAGCTCCATATACAGCTTTTTGTTATATTGCCATCTTGATCTTTGGTATAACGTATATAGCCGGTGGTCGTGCCTTCTGCATCGTAAGAATAACCCGTGTATTCATAAGCTAAATTAAAATCGCCATTTCCATCGTAACGCTCATCAACTATGCCTGTTACCTTGCCGTTATCATTATAGTTTACGGCGTAGCCTCGAACTTTGTTATCTGTTGCAGGGTCATAATTAATCCAATCGTAAGACGTACGCACTCCGCTGTCGTTAAGGCTCTCATTA
>JBDRDJ010000021.1:0-16492 GCA_043820815.1 Candidatus Omnitrophota bacterium | reverse complement strand
AAACCAACGCAGCCTGGATATATTTACTTATTTAACCCTTAAAGAAGAGGGGCTCATTCTAGATAGGGCTTTTGAGGATGCGCCAAGCACAAAACAGAAAAATGCTTCTTTAGAGTTTGCGAATAAATCTTGACAGTACTTTAGAATTTAAAAGAGTTGCATTAGTTGTTTTTTATTATATTATATTAGTATGGTGGTTGTGTTACTTTTAAACAAATCGCAATTTTATTTTTATTACTTTCTATTAACATGGAGGTATTTGTGAATAGGATTAAGTTTATTTTGTTATTTGTTTTGGTTTTCTTATGTCACACTGATACGTATGCGCAAAAGGATACCATAGTCGTGGGCCGGGTTTCTTCAGATGCTAAAAAGCACTACTCTCGCTTTAAACCGTTTGCTGATTATTTAGCTAAAAGACTCGGAGATTCAGGCATAAAAAAAGGGAACGTAGTTCTACCAAAGAACAATGCGCAAATGGTTGAATACATAAAAGATGGCAAAATAGATATAATTACAGAAACGATCTATTCATCGATGTTTTATATTAAAGAAACCGGCGTTATTCCGTTACTTAGGCGTTGGAAAAAAGGATTTCCCGTATACCATTCAGTTATTTTTGCCAGAAAAGACAGCGGCATAAAGTCGCTGAGTGACCTTAAAGGTAAGATTGTCGCCCTTGAAGATCCCGGTTCAACTTCGGGGTATTTTCTGCCCAAAGGAGCATTCTTAAGCAAGGGAATAAAAATGGTAGAGTTAAAGAGCCTTCACGAAACGCCTTCACCGGATACGGTAGGATATGTTTTTACCAGGGGTGAAATGAATATAGGCCATTGGGTGTATAAAGGTATGGCAGACGCAGGGGCTTTTAGCAATATAGATTATGATTTTCCCACCAGATTTCCCGCGGAATATATGGATAAACTTATGATTGTTCATCGAACACAGGAAGTTCCCAGTAATTTGATCTTAGTGAGGCCAGGATTGGATTCTGATCTTGTCGAAAAAATAAAGAAAATTCTCATTGATATGAAAAATAACGAAGAAGGGACAAAGATAATGTTTAATTTTTCTAGAACGTCAGCATTCGATGAATTTCCTGAGGGTATTGATAAAATTTTCGACAGCCTTGGCGATTTGTATGATTTAGTTGCCAGCGAATAAGTCCAATATGAAACTGAAACTTCAAACAAAATATTCAATTGGAATTTTGCTCTTGTTGTTTTTTGTAATTTCTTTGCTAACCTTAACGTTTGCGTTTAAGTTTAAGTTTACAATGCAGGAAGTTACGCGTTCGAGTTCGTTAGCTATGCAGGAGAGCTTGATCTCGCAAATTGAAAACAGAGCCAATACTTTAGTACATTATCTTTCCGAGGCTTTAGTAAACCCCTTATATGAGTATAACGTCGGCGATATTTACGATATGATCAAGTCAGCCAGGGAAGAAGAAGATGTAATTTATGTATATGTTTATGATACAGAAAATTCAATTATCCAAGACGGGACTTTTAAATTAGAATTATCTCCGGAGGTCAAAAATGACCCTATTTGTAAAACCGCTTTACGCACAGGAGATACCACAACCAAAATCTCCGGTGATTATTTGGATATCGCTTATCCAATAAGCATAGGAGACGATATCCTCGGAGGAGTTAGGGCCAGGTTTTCCCTATCTGGTATAAACAAAAACATTGATGAAATGAAGCACAGCCTAGTGAATATAGGAGCAGAGGTTTACGGCGAGAGTATTAAGCAATTAGTAATCATATCGGGAATATTAACGGTTTTGGCAGTATTTTTCTCGATAATTATCGCGAAAGGTTTCACTAAACCAATTTCGGCCTTAGCCAGCCATGCTATCCTTGTTGGAACCGGTGATTATAGCGGATACACAGGTATTAAGCGGAATGATGAAATTGGTGAATTGGCAGAGTCTTTTGGGTTGATGGTTGAAAATCTTAAGAAAACGACTGTTTCTCGTGATTACGTTGATAGCATAATCGAAAATATGGCTGAAAGCCTTATTGTGATTGATCAAAATTCAAATATTAAAACTATAAATAAAACCGCTTTAGTTTTGTCAGGATATAAAAGTGAGGAGCTTATAGGCAAAACTATTGATATTATTTTCAGGCCGGAAAATAAATTGGAGTTTAGTTTTGATAATATTCAGAATCTTATTTATAAAGGGCCGTTCACTAACGTGAAGGGAGTTATGCGAACTAGAAACCAGCAAGAAATTCCGGTTACGTTATCGGGCAGGCTAATTTATAAATCATCAAAGAATTTAGATCCGTCATCTGAGGCTATTGCCGGAGTTGTGTGCGTAGTACATGATATGAGGCAGCTGCAGAAATTTGTCGAAAAGGAAAAAGAACTTGCGGCGGCAACTGCTTTCGCAGAGGCTGAGCGTAAGAAATTGGAAGAGATAAAACGCCTGTATGAAGCTTTAGAAGAAAGCCATGAAGAGTTAAAAGCAACTCAAGACCAGCTGGTTCAGGCAGAAAAACTGCGCGTAGTAGGGACATTGGCAAGCGGCGTTGCCCATGAGGTGAAAAATCCTCTTGCGATTATAATGTTAGGGGTAGATTATCTTTCGAGATACGGGAATATTTTTAGCGAAGACACCATGCCGATGCTTAAAAGTATCGAATCTGCTATCGGCCGCGCTAATTTCATAATTCAGGGCTTGCTGGATTTTTCAAGCTTATCCCAGCTTAGCATATTACCATTTGATTTAAATCTTATTATAGAAAATTCAATTTTATTAATGAAGCATGAATTCGATAAGAATAGAATAAATTTTGTTAAGAGTTTAAAACATGGCCTGCCCTTTGTTGAGATCGACAAGAATAGGATCGAACAGGTTTTTATTAATTTATTTATGAATTCTGTTCAGGCAATGCATGATGGCGGTGAAATAGCCGTTCGAACTTACACAAAGACATTTTCTAAAGAAGACGCAAAGAAAATCCGTGCAGCAGAGAATACGTTTGATTTAGGAGAAGAAATTGTTGTAGCTGAAGTTACTGACAACGGGCCGGGCATACCGGATGAAATGGTAAGCAGGGTGTTCGACCCGTTTTTTACCACTAAACATGCAAAAAAAGGGACTGGGTTGGGCTTGGCAATTGTTAGAAACATAATTGAGATGCATAAAGGTTCTATCTGGATACAAAATCGCGATGTTGGCTATGGTATAATTGTAACATTAATGTTTAAACCTTTTAAGGATGAATAAGTATAATGTTTTTTGAATAAAATTAGGAGATTTATGGATAAGAAGAAAGTTTTAGTTATCGACGATGAGGAAGATTTTGGAGCAATGATAAAATTATACCTAGAGCGCACGGGAAATTATGAGGTCAGGATTGAAACCGAAGGCGTGCGCGGTTTTGCTGTTACAAAGGAATTTTGCCCTGATGTAATTTTACTCGATATAATATTGCCGGATTTACCGGGGGAAGAGATAGTATCTCAAATAAAAGCCGATAACGATATCAAAGATACGCCTATTATTTTTGTAACAGCAGTGTTAAAAGGAACTGATGCCGAGAAGGATTACCCGGTTCTTTTTAAACCAATCAGAATTAACGATCTTATTGATTGTATTGAGAAAAATACGAAATGATATAAGTCTAAACTGCGGATAAGAATCTCTTTTTTCTGAAATTCCAATCTATTTTCTTCTTTTATTCTTCTTCGCCCAATACCTCTGCGGTTTTCCGCCAGAGGCGAGATCTCGCCAGCCGTCAGGAACGGCTGGCGATGCTGCAGGGTAGTTCATTTAGGCTATTATAAACAACAAATATTTTGTGGTATAATAGCATCTGTGGTTGGAAGAAGTATTCCAAAGGGAAAAGGTAAGTTTCGAAGGGCTAAAAAAGCCTTAATTTAAAAATAAGCGTCTTATTATGGTATATAAGCTCTCACCTTCAGATTTAACATATCTGTTTGAAGGGTGTAAGTATTGTTTCTGTTTAAAAGTTAAATTCAATATACGTCAGCCTTCAATACCTATGCCCGGTATATTCAGCGCGATAGCGTCAAAGCAAAAGAGTTTTTACGCCGGTAAACTTTGCCGTGAATTTTGTGATATATTGCCAGCCGGTATTGTTGAGTATGGCGAACAATGGGTGCAGTCAGCACAGATTAAATTCAGTGATACGCAAAGCACCTGCTATATATTCGGACGTTTTGATTTAGTTGTTAAATTTGACGACGGTACCTTCGGGGTCATAGATTGTAAGACCGCAAGGCCGTCTGAAACGAAATCTGCAATGTATGCAAGACAGCTGCAATGCTATTCTTACGCTCTTGAGAATCCCGCGCCCGGGGCATTTTCTCTGTCACCGGTTAAAAGGTTGGGGCTGTTGTATTTTACGCCGAATCAGCTCAAGCAGATTAAAATTGATGAACAGGCGCTATACGGTGATTTAACCTGGCATGAGGTTGAGCGAAACGATGAAAGTTTTCTTAAATTCTTAAAAGGTGCAATTAATATTCTTGATTCAGAGTCTATTGAGCCCAGGGACTGCAATCATTGCGAATACTGTTCGAAAGGTAACGCTTGCTTAGCATCAAAGCAAGAGGCGTTTATCAGCGGCTGCACATGCTGCAGCTGGTGCACCTACCGCTTGGCGATGCAGAAATTATATAAAACCCCCCGGGTGCAATCATCCAAAGAGGACGATATTTCATCTCTGCCTTGCCCGGTTTGCAATAATTCTATGGTTAAAAGAAACGGAAGGTTCGGAGATTTCTGGTCTTGCAAGAGTTATCCCGAATGCCGCGGCACAAGAAATATTTAATGAAAGGGTAAGGAAATGAAAAAAATTATACTAAGAATACTTACCGTAACAGTGATAGTTTTATTTGTATTAGCCGCCCAAAGATTATTCGAAAAGTACAAGAACGAAAACAGAATTTTAAATCAAGTTATAGAACGCCTGAGTGCTGATTCGAGGGCTGCCGAGATTCTTGTTACTTCTGTGAGTTATGATGAGAAGCAAAGAAGAGTTTTAACCACGATAAAATTCTTAGAATACGGTATTGACGGTAATCCTTTAGAGCCAAAATACTTTACTTTTATCGGAAATATCATTCAGTTTCAGTCTCTGGTTATACGTTTTGACGATATACATATACGGGGAGCAAGTAAACTCAAGGACAAAAGTGTATATCTTTTCTGGAAGGTTTTTATGCTCGACGGAGCCAATACCCAGGAATTCGTAATCACCGAAGCCAATATGATCCCAAGCGGTTATAAAATACGCGGCCAGGAAGACGGTTTTGAAGGTGAATTGTGGGAAAAGTTCTGGGATTACGCTTTAAAGCCGCAGGAAGCTAAGAAAACCGGCATTAAAAATGCTCAAATTGAGGCTCCCGGCACAATGTTTATGCCGGGGATTTTATACACTATAAAGATTGAGCATGACGGAGGACTAAGGATTGATTCAAAATCATTGCCTGATATTTTAAGAGGCGAAAAAATACCAAATTAATATACCGTAAAAAAGGAGGCAGAAATGAGGCGTCAGAAATTAAGTATTTGCGCAACTGTGTTTTTGCTTGTAAGCTTATTTGCTTTAACGGCTTTTTCTGATTTAAGGTTGGCCCTAAGCGCTGACAGCGATATTATAATTCAGACCGGAAAAACCGCCAAACAAATAGGTTCTAAGGAAGATACGGGTATTATTATTACCGGTGATATGCCGATTAAAGATGCCGCAGACCGGGAGAAATCAGGAATTATAATTACCGGGTTTGAACCCGTTGCCGAAGAGGGTTCGGAAGATGAAGCCGGCATAATAATACAGAATGGACAGCCTGCCGGGCAGCCCGGGGCTCAGGAAGAAACCGGTATCATCATACAAGGGGGCAGAGCAGTTGAGGAAAATACAGAAGAAAATACGCTTAAAGCACGCCGCAGGCAGCGTCTGCGCACGCGAATAGAACAAAATAAAAGGGAGATGATTAAATCTCAAGGCGCAGGGTATTAATTTCGGTCTTGCCGCAGGGTAGTTGATTATATGCTAATTATGAATAAGATACTTCGTCCGCCTGCTGCGGACTCAGTATCAATTCGCACAGCGACTTATGTTTGCTCATTTCATTCGCTCCATAAGTCACGTGCTCATTGAAGGGGGGATTATGAAGAGTAATTTAGCAAGGTTAACTTTTCTCTTTGCATTGATAATTATATTTGCGTATCCGGTTGTGGCTGCTAATTGTCCCCATTGTGGATTTACGATAAAAGACGACTATAAATTCTGCGGCAAGTGCGGCAAGCCGATTGATGATCCTGGCCCTTCATCAAAATATGGCTCTGGTTATGGCCAGGAGTGTGCGCGCCTGCCCGGCCCTAAGAAAACAATTGCGGTAGTTGGTTTTGATAATGCAGCAGGGATTGACAGTTTGGTTGATTTGGGGGATGATTTCTCAACTCAGCTTACTGACGCGCTTATTCAGAGTGATAAGTTTACCGTTGTTTCAAGAACAGAGCTTGACAGTGTTTTGCTTGAGCAAGACTATGTGGCAAGCGGAAGGTTTGCTAAGGCAGCAGCCGCACAAAAGGCAAAAGCCATACCCGCGCAGATTCTTGTTGTGGGTAAAATAACCGAATTCGAGCACGATTCGGAAGGCGGTTCTCAGGGGCTGACTATAAAGGGAATTACTATAGGCGGGAATAAATCTAATGCCCACATAGCGGTGATTGTTCAAATTATCGATTCAACTACAGGGGAGGTTCTTGATTCAAAAAGAGTAGAGGGTATGGCTGATGCAAGCGGCTTTAATATAGGTTACAGCGGCTCATGGAGCATCGGCAGTTCAAACTTTAAGGCTACTCCCTTAGGTAAAGCTACTCAAATAGCGATTGACCGCTGTGTCAATTATATATCCGATAAATTATCGGAATTACCATGGAAAGGAAGGGTGGTTACGGTAAAGGACGGGTTGGTTTATGTTAATGCCGGTGAGAATTCCGGCATAACAACTGGTATGGCCTTTAGCGTTTACAGGGAAGGGGAAAGTTTAGTTGACCCGGAAACAGGAATTGAGCTGGGAGCTGAGAAATCTAAAATAGGGGATATTTATATTACTGATGTCCAGCCCAAGTTTTCAAAAGCGAAAATAACAAATTCAACATCGGAAATTAATAGGGCTGATTTGGTGCTGGAGCAATAAGGAGCCGGAAAATGGTCAAATTAATCCTTTTTATGTTATCAGTGTGTTTTCTTATAACTGGTTGTGAAACCGTTCATAAAGGTGCAGCCCAGGCAGGCAAACCTATCGGGCAGGCGACTAAGGCTGCCGGAGGCGTTACCGAAGGCGCTGTGGATGGTTATAGGGAACAAGAGCCGTATAATCCATACAACAGATAGTATGATAAAGGGAAAATTATCAGGTTTGATAGAATACCAGCGGGCATCCGTTGTCAGCAAAGAAATAGTCAAGGGCGTTAACGGCTCAGTAACACTTTTTGCCTTTGATCACGGCCAGGGTTTAAGCGAGCACATTGCGCCTTTCGATGCTTTTGTATATGTTTTTGACGGAGAAGTTGAGATTTTAATTTCCGGTAAGCCCCATCATTTAAAAGAAGGCGAAACAACAGTCATGCCCGCTAATAAACCGCATTCGTTAAAAGCCGCCACTCCTTTTAAAATGCTTTTAGTTCTTATAAAAAAATAACATAAATTGACACCTTCATGCCGGAAGGCATTAACAATGTTTTGTGCGGATTCTTTTATTAATATTCATTAAAAAAGGAGGATACGATGTTTAGGGTTGGAATAGGAGAGCTTCTCGTTATCTTTCTGATAATTTTGCTTCTATTTGGCGCTTCGCGGCTTCCTGAGATTGCCCGCGCCATGGGGCGTTCGATTAAAGAATTCAGAAAAGGAGCCAAAGAGGTTAAAGATGACTTAGACGAAGCCGCAGAAGATGATACAAAGAATTCATAAAGAAACCCTCTCTGGTTTAGAACGAGCGGTTTAATTATAACTTCTATTTATGCAGGATAAACAGCAAACTGTCGTTGAGCATTTGCAAGAATTGCGAACTTGTATAATAAAATCATTGATTTCTATAATTATCGGTGCGGTTGTTATTTATCAGTTTGTGCCTTTAATTTTTAAGCATCTCATCAGGCCTGCGGGTAAGCTTGTTTTTATTGCGCCGCAGGAAGCGTTTGTAACAAATTTAAAAATTGCATTTTTTGGCGGGATCTTCGTATCTTTGCCTTTTATTTTTTTTCAGATTTGGAGATTTGTTTCTCGAGGCTTACAGCCTAATGAGAAGAAATACGCTTTGTTCTTTGGTCCGGTATCGCTTCTTTTTTTTGTAATTGGTGCGGGTTTTGGATATTTTCTTATTGTTCCCGTCGGGGTAAAATTTCTCCTTGGGTATGCTACTGAATTTGTTGTGCCGATGCTTACAGTAAGCCGGTATGTTTCCTTTGTTTGCACGTTAACTTTAGCGTTTGGTTTTGTTTTTCAGCTTCCTTTGGTGAGCATGTTTCTTACAAAGATAGGGGTAGTAACGCCAACGCTGCTTTCAAATAAGCGCAAATACGCTGTAGTTGCTGTTTTTGTCCTTGCCGCGGTGATAACGCCTCCCGATGTCGTAACGCAGGCGTTGATGGCAGTGCCTTTAATTATTCTCTATGAAATAGGGATACTTTTCTCGCGTTTCGTTTATAAGAGTGCATAAAAATAATGATCAGCCATTTTTAAGTGAAAACTTTTGATAATGTGGTAAAATAGCTAAGCGGTTGTTCGTGTCTCTTTTGATTTTAATGGTTTACCATCACATAAAGGGAGATAAAAATGCCGGAGGATAAAAGATCAGATGCAATCGAGTCAGCAAAGGATAAATTCGGCGGTATCCTTGAGAAACAGCTTTTGCGTATTGAAAGAATGAAGCAGGATACCCAATGGATTGATTATGCAGGGTTGAAACCCATTGATATAGGTATTTGTCCGGGTGATGGTATTGGAGAAGAAATTTCAAAACATGCCGAGAGAGTTTTAGTACACATGCTGAGCCGCCAGGTAAAGGAAGGCAAGGTTAGGCTGTCTAAAATATCCGGTTTAACAATTGAGAACCGGGCAAGGCATGGCAAGGCAATTCCCGATGGTGTTCTGGATGAGATCAAGAAATGCCATGTTATTTTAAAAGGGCCCACTACAACGCCGCAGGCCGGTAGCCCCTGGCCGAACATCGAAAGCGCAAACGTTGCGATGCGCCGGGAACTTGACCTTTTTGCCAATGTCAGGCCTGTTAAGATTCCCCGGGAAGGAATCGATTGGGTGTTCTTTCGTGAAAATACCGAAGGAGCTTATATTCTGGGATCTTGCGGGTTTGATGTAACAGAAGATTTAAGCATTGATTTTAAAGTGATAACCGAACAGGGCGCCGATAGAATTATACGCATGGCTTTTGAATATGCCAGGAAGAATAATATTAAAAGAGTAACTGTTGTAACAAAATCAAATGTTATAAAGACAACCGATGGCCGGTTTTCCAAGGCCGCTAAGCGGATTGCAAAGGAATATGAAAAAGACACGATATCCTGCGACGAATGGTATATCGACATAATGGCCGCAAAGCTTCTTGATCCTGCGCGCCGCAGGGATTTCAAAGTTTTTGTATTGCCGAATCTCTATGGTGACATATTAACCGATGAGGCGGCACAGCTCCAAGGCGGCGTAGGCACCGCAGGCAGTGCAAATATCGGCAAGCGTTGGGCGATGTTTGAGGCAATTCACGGCAGTGCCCCGCGCATGGTAAAGGAAGGCCGCGCTAAATTTGCCGACCCATCGTCGATGGTTAGAGCCGTTGGGATGCTTTTAGGCCATATTGGTTTTACGGAGCAGTCAAAGAAGGTAGAAATGGCTCTTGATATCTGTGGTAATCTCGAGCAAAAAGTTAAAATAACCGGCCGGGATAACGGCGCAACCGGCGAAGAATTTACGTCATATCTTTTGCAATGGATTGACCGCAGGGACATCAAGCAGCAGGCAGAAGAATTTCAAAAAGGTTAGGGGGGCATGAGTAATAAAGTGACAGTTGTCGGAGCTGGTTTTGTAGGCGCTGCATGCTGCCAGCGTATTGTAGAAAAAGATTTAGCAGATGTCATTTTAGTCGATGTTGTGGAAGGTTTGCCGCAAGGCAAGGCCTTAGATATTATGGAGTCAGCCCCGATAGAAGGCTTTAACTCAAAAGTTATCGGCGCAAATGATTATAGCCTTACGAAAAACAGTGATATAGTCTTAATCACGGCAGGTATTGCCCGTAAGCCCGGCATGAGCAGGGATGACCTTCAGGCAACTAATGCCGCGATTATAAGCGATGTTGTTAAAAAAGCTTCTGCTTTAAGCCCCGATGCCGTAATAATTATGGTTACCAACCCCCTTGATGTTATGAGTTATTTAGCCTTGAAAGTTTCCGGTTTTTCTAAAGAGAGGGTGATAGGCATGGCGGGCGTCCTTGATTCTGCGCGGTTGCGGTATTTTGTGTCTTCTTTACTCTCTGTTTCGCCTCAAATTGTTGAGGCGATGGTTCTCGGCGGCCATGGTGATTTGATGGTTCCTGTTTCGGCGTGCACGAATGTCAGCGGCGTTGCTATTACGCAATTTATTTCCCAGGACGCGATCGAAGCAATTATTGAAAGGACCAAAAAAGGGGGAGCTGAAATTGTAGGCTTGCTTAAAACCTCTTCTGCCTATTACGCGCCTTCTTCTTCAGCGGTACAAATGGTTAAATCTATTCTTAACGACGAAGGTAAAATTTTCCCCTGCAGTGTTTATCTAAATGGAGAGTATGGCATAACCGATGCCTTTTGCGGCGTTCCGGTACGGCTTTCAAGAAAAGGAGTTGAACAGGTAATTGAAATCAAACTGACAGGCCAAGAGAGCGCACTGCTTAAGAAATCAAGCGGCGCTGTAAAAGAAAATATCAAAAAATTGAACCTGAGAAACAAAAGCTAGCACATAGCGTTAAACTATAAATGCAGACTTAGTGCAGTGAAGAATGAACCGAGAGTAAAATTTATGCAAGGCAATGTTCTCAAAAAAAGATATCGCCTGAGAATCGTAATACCTGCTTATCCCGCTTTTAATATTTATTCCGGTATTGCCAGGATAACTACTGCCTTAGGCCCGGTATGCATCGGGACAGTTGCAAATAAACTGGAAGAATGGGATGTTGAAGTCATTGATGAAAATAATCTTCGGCGCTACGGCCCCCGGGACCCCTCAGGCGGAGCAGACCATAAATTTTTGCAAAATCTCCGGCCCGCGGATGTAATAGGATTATACGGAGGCCTTACCAGCACGATACCGCGCCTTTATGAGGTTGCACGTTTATATAAGGAAAACGGTGCGGTTATTTTGGCGGGAGGGCAGCATTTTGTTGATGAAAATATACAGGAAGCCTTAGGCGCAGGAGTTGATTATGTTATAATCGGCGAAGGAGAATTAACCATAAAGGAATTGCTCAAGGCCATTAAAGAAGGCAAGGATGTATCTAAAGTGAAAGGGGTTGCCTACCGTGAGGGCGAGAAAGTTATCATAACCGAGCCGAGGGAGCCGATTATTGATTTTGACATATTACCGCAGCCCGATTTTTCTTTAGTTCGTTATGCAAAAATAAAACTTTATCCTGTGGGAAGGATACGCGGCTGCGGCATGGATTGTGAGTTTTGCACTGTCAAGGGAAAACCGCGGTCTGCCTCTCCTGAGCGCCTCATTGAAGATATCGCCCATATTCTGGAGACCCAGGACGCCAGGCATTTCTTTATTGTCGATGATTTATTTGGCCAATTTCGCAAGGATTCTATACGATTTTGCCGCATGTTGGGTGATTATCAGCGTAGAGTAAACAAAAGGCTTGATGTTACGGTCCAGATACGCTTAGATAAGGCTAAGGATAATGAACTGCTTTCGGCTATGCGTCAGGCGGGAATTAACACTGTCGCTATCGGGTTTGAATCTCCCATTGAAGAGGAATTGGAAGCAATGAAAAAAAATATACGGCCAAGCGAAATGATTGAGCTTGCCAGAGTTTACCATCGTTTTGGATTCCTGGTGCACGGTATGTTTATATTCGGCTACCCGCTTAAAGAAGGCCTGAATCCAAGCATACCGCTTAATGACCGCATTAGGAGGTATAAAACGTTTATCAAAAAAGCGAAAATTGACACGATCCAGGTATTATTGCCTGTCCCTTTGCCGGGAACCGAGCTGAGGCGCAGGCTCCAAAACTGTAAGAGAATTTACTCAAAAGAAGATATTGGGTGGCAATACTATGACGGCAATTTTCCTATTTTTGAACCCGATGAACAACTGAGCGCTCAGGAGCTGCAGCATTCTATACGAAAGATCATGAGCCGATTTTATGATTTTAAATATATGTTTATGATTGGATTACAGGTATTTTCTTTTACTTCCCTTATTTTCTTTTTACATAACATCCGCGGCGGATGGCGAAAATGGTACCGGCCATGGCGAAACAATTTGCTCCGTTTTGGCGGGTGGATAATAATGAAAGGATGGACTAAACAATTGAAGAAAAGCTCTTTTCCGAACATCTTAAAAGCGCACAAAAGCGCATGAAAAAAGATAAAAAATGAATAAAAAGGGGGTAATATATGCCCGGGTTATTTAAGAAAACTTCCAAAAAATTAGGCCTTCCTCCGGGGTCAATAATCGATTCGGCAAAAACGACAAAAGATTTTGTTATTACGCTTTTTGATTATGATTCAAAAAAATTCCAGGAGAAGAAGGTACAGCAAGTAGAAGAATGTTTTCCTTTTAAAGAATCACCTACGGTAACGTGGATGAATTTTGAAGGTATTGACCCGAAAGCAATTCAGAAAATCGACGAACATTTCGGCATCCATCCCTTAGTTTCCGAAGACATTACTACCTCAGGCCAAAGGCCTAAGATGGAAGACTACGGAGATTATATTTTTATTGCCCTTAAAATGATTTATTTCAGCGAAAAGCTTAATGAAATCGTCGATGAACAGATAAGTTTAATACTCGGATCCGTTTTTGTAATCTCAATCCAGGAAAAAGAGGGAGATGTTTTTGACCCTATACGCCAGAGAATCCGTGAATCCAAAGGCCGTATCAGGGCCATGGGGGCCGATTATTTAGCTTATGCCTTATTGGATGCTGTGGTTGATAATTATTATGTTGTTCTTGAAAAGAGGGGAGAGATCATTGAAAAGTTGGAAGATGAAATTATGGCTAATCCCCGCGATGAATTAAGGCAGGAAATGCACCATCTTAAAAGAGACGTGATTAACTTGCGAAAGCAGATTTGGCCGTTGCGTGAAGTTATCAGCGGCCTGCAAAGATGCGAATCAAAACTCATCAGAAAACAAACAGGCATTTATCTGCGCGATGTTTATGACCATACGATTCAAATTATTGACACCATAGAATCATTCAGAGATATTCTTTCGGGAATGCATGACAGTTATCTTTCAAGCATCAGCAATAAAATGAACGAAATCATGAAGGTACTTACTATGTTCGCCGCTATTTTTATCCCGCTGACATTTATTGCCGGGGTATATGGCATGAATTTTGAATTTATGCCTGAGTTAAAATGGCGCTACGGATATTTTGTAATTTTAGCTCTAATGGCCGGCCTGGGTTTAGGAATGGTATTTTTTTTCAAAAAGAAAAAATGGCTTTAGATGGGATTTTCATTAAGGGGAGGTATAGATGTCTGATGATTCAGGAAAGATAAAAGATGAAGCACCGGCTAATCAAAAGGGCATGACAAAAGAAGCGTTAAAACTGTCTTTTTATGAAAACCGAAAATATGGGATATCAAAAGATGAGTATTCATCTACAATAAACGATAATTTTTGGGTAACTGCACTAACTGTGCGGGATAGATTAGCTGAACGATGGATTCAAACACAGCAGAACTATCACAAGCATAACGTAAAAAGAGTATATTATCTTTCTATGGAGTTTTTAATCGGGCGGCTGCTGGGTAATTATATGTACAACCTGGGAATTGAGAACGAACTGGAACAGGCCCTTTCAGAATTGGGTTTCACCATGGAAGATATCCGGGAACATGAGCTTGATGCCGGCTTAGGCAATGGCGGCCTTGGGCGCCTTTCCGCGTGCTTTTTGGATTCCATGGCAACGCTTGGCATTCCTTCTCATGGTTATGGAATCCGGTTTGATTACGGAATTTTTCACCAGCAGATTAAAGACGGCTACCAAATCGAACTTCCTGACGAATGGCTGCGTTTAGGAAGCCCCTGGGAGTTTTCCCGGCCGGAATACGCGGTGAAGGTATCTTTTTATGGCCGGTGTGAGCGCTATTATGACAAGGGAGGCCGAATGAATTTTCGCTGGGTTAAAACCAAAGACGTTTTAGCCGTGCCATACGATTACCCCATCCCCGGATATAAAAATGACATTGTTAATACCCTGCGGTTGTGGGCGGCTCAGAGCACAGAAGAATTTGATTATGACTATTTTAAGCACGGCGATTATGAAAAAGCCGTTCATCAAAAAATATCATCGGAAATTATCTCAAAAGTCCTTTACCCAAATGATGATGTCAGCCGTGGACGCGAACTGCGCCTTAAACAAGAATATTTTCTTACCGCTGCCACGGTAACCGATATCATCCGGCGTTTCGAATCCGAAAATACAGATTTACGAAAACTGCCGGAAAAAGCAGTTATTCATATTAATGATACTCACCCTTCGCTGGCAATCGCCGAACTTATGCGCCTCCTGCTGGATGTCTATGAATTTGATTGGGATACAGCCTGGAAGGTGACAACAGAATTGTTTTCTTATACCAACCATACTATTATGCCCGAGGCGCTGGAGTCTTGGCCGGTTGACTTATTGGAACAGCTCCTGCCGCGGCATCTTCAAATTATTTATGAAATTAACGGCCGTTTTTTAAACGAAGTTTCTATCAGGTACCCGGGCGATACCGAGCGATTAAGGCGTATGTCAATCATCGATGAAGGGAGCCCTAAAAAAGTGAGAATGGCATTTTTGGCAATCGTTGCCAGCCACTCTGTAAATGGGGTTTCAAAACTGCACACGGAAATTTTAAAAAGAAAAATGTTTAAAGATTTTGATGAATTTTATCCAGGTAAAATCAACAGCAAAACCAACGGCATCACTCATAGGAGATGGCTGCTTAAAGCAAATCCCCTTTTAGCAGGTTTGATAACACAAACCATTGGCGATAAATGGATTGCCGCCCCCCAAAAGCTTGAAGAATTACTGCCTTTCGCAGACGATAATTCATTTTGCCTTAAATGGCAGGACGTAAAAAAACACAATAAGCGGCTTCTTGCAGAGCATATACGAAAAACAACACATATCGCTGTTGATGCAGATTTTCTTTTTGATGTTCAGGTAAAACGCATACACGAATATAAAAGACAGCTAATGTTCGGGCTTTATATTATCTCCCAATACCTTAAAGCCAAGAATGATCCTTCCCGATTTTTCCAGCCGCGGGTATTTATTATCGGAGGTAAAGCATCCCCCAGTTATTTTATGGCAAAGCTAATAATCAAATTTATCAATTCCGTAGCGGATGTGGTAAATCGAGATATCACTCTAAGCAATAAATTAAGAGTTGTTTTCCTTCCGGATTACCGTGTTTCTCTGGCAGAGAAGATATTTCCGGCAAGCGAGTTGTCAGAACAAATTTCAACCGCGGGAACCGAAGCTTCAGGAACGGGTAATATGAAAATGATGCTTAACGGCGCGCTTACGGTAGGCACGCTCGACGGAGCCAATATCGAGATCGCAGAGCTCGTAGGAAAAGAAAATATTTTTATTTTTGGCAATACAGCGGCCGAGATTGAACAGCTTAGGCAAGAAGGGTACCGCTCACAGGATTATATATATCGTTCTTTCTTGCTGCGCGAGACGCTCGAGTTAGTATCAAAAAACTATTTCTCGCCGTATCAGCCGGGTTTATTCAACCCTATTTTAAATAACCTTTATGATCTTGACCCGTTCTTTGTTTGTGCAGATTTCGATCACTATCTCAACGCACAAGAGGAAGTTTCAAAATTATACCAAGAGCCGCTCAAATGGATAAAGAAGTCCATAATCAACTCCGCCCATGCAGGGCAATTTTCTTCTGACCGCACAGTTAAAGAGTATGCCAGGCATATCTGGGGAATGGATATTCTGTGATAGAATAAATAAACAAGACGCTGCATATAACCACCTATTAACTAATAGCGCCCGCCGTTTGCACTTAAAATAAGACTCTTTCGTAAATTGTGTGATTTTGGCATAACAAAAATAGCCCTTTTTGCTTGCTTATGAGGCCTTCAGAGCCCATTGTTATTTTTTAGCTTTATCTATCGTTACATAGAATCCGCGGCTCGTTAGCCCCGCACGCCTATTTCTTAGCCAGCCGGGGCTAAACTCGCGCGCGGTTCTCGTTACGGCCGTCAAGACTGCGCAAA